>JAEUIP010000016.1:0-17761 GCA_016795075.1 Planctomycetaceae bacterium
CAAACCAATTCTTCAGTCGTTTGGTTGCCGAGCCCGATATTCAAGTGCGTCGTGTGATCATGCGTTGGTTGGAGGTTCGATTAGGGGGGAGGGATACGCCCAACCTTGCAACCGTGGAGTTGCCACAAGCCGTCCAATGGTTACGTGACAATTGGTCGGACTCGGGCGAATCCCAACCGACCGGTGAGCGAGAATTGCAGGTGTGGTTGGCGGTGAGGACTCTGCGGGTCGCGGGTCCGGACGGAGCGGTTGCATTGGCGGAATGGTTGGCAGAAGACCCAGAATGTCCCAAGCAGGCAAACGAGCTGTTTGACGGGCTGGGCGAGGCACGACGGGCAGCGCTCCCGATATTACAAAAAATGCTGCGTTCAAGCGAGCAAGAAATCGCGAAACGCGCCGTAGTACGACTTGGCTTGATGGGAATCTTGGCTGTGGCAGCGTACCAGGACGTTGCTGAGACCGAATTTCCTGAATCGGCAGCGGCTTTGCAAGCGATTGACCCGCGTGCCTACGTGGCCGGAACTTCTAGGCAATGGGAGTGGGCGGCTTTATGGTTGATTCCGATCCTCTTGGTGGTAGGGGGGGTGGTCGACTGGGGTTGGACGAAGTCCCGCATGTCAGCGATAATGCCAGAGGGCAACCTTTCCGGCGCGTGAATGTCCCGGCAGATCAAGAGTTCGATTCTTTGAATCCGAGTGACCTCTGATGAACAACCTAACGGATTGTACAAACATGCGATTATGGCGCAGTGGAGCGATCGACGGTCGGCTGGCCCTCGTCGTGCTGGCGTTGACTTCGGTTGTTTTGAGTTCTGAGACTTTGAGTTCTGAAACTACGAGTTATGTAACATGGGCGAAAATCCAAGAAGACGATCGTCCGGGGGTGTCTTCGAACGCAGCGTCGGCTCAAGATCCGACGGAGCTGGACCGGCAAAACGACTCGTGGCGACAAATGGTGGCCGAATTGCAATCGCCCGAGTTTGCTCGGCGTGATTTGGCATCCAAGAAACTATGGGCAACTGATTTCCCGGCGATGGTCCAAGTTCTACCGTTATTGACCGCAGATGACGCGGAAGTTGCTTGGCGAGCCAAGGAGGTAATGATTCAGCAAGGCGTACGTGGATCGAGCGATGTGGTGCGACGGATTGGCTTGCTGTTGCGGTTATTGACGGCCGCTGGGCATCAAGAATTTGCCGAAGACGCAGAAAAATTCGAATCCCGAATCGCGGCATTGCGAGTTGCCGACGCCGTCCGCAAGTTGGAGTCGATCGAAGGAGTCAGCGTGATTCCTGGTCCGATGGTCGGAGGAATGATGGTCGGAGGGAACGTTTTACGGTTCCAAGGGGGCGTTGTGATCGGACAGGCACAGATCGAAGTCGGCCCTCGGATCGTATTTCCCGGTGATCAGATCGAGATATTGGAAGTTCCCCCAAAAGTCGCCGACGGTGTTCAAGAAAAGCCAGGGCAAGTCCCACCAGTTCCCACGGAAGATGAAGCCGCCACCGACTCCGGTCAGTCCGAACCTGCTGGAGCTGCGGATGCAAGTATTCGACAAGCGTACTTGAACGAAAATCTGGGAACTTGGTTGGAACAGTGCGTGACGGCTTCTTCCGAGGAATTGGCGGCTTTAGAGCAGTCTTGGCAAGCCATGGGCCTCATTGACGTTTCGACTCAGTCGACGGAACAAGTCGCACAGTACTTTGATTTGACGATCACGAAAACGCTTGACGATCAGCAAGTTCTGATCTTAAAAGACTTTTTTCAGAGTCCCGTTTCTGTGGTTCTGAATATGGTCGAAGTCGATATGTCTCCTGAGCTACAAAAGTTGTTGGTCGAATCCGCCCATGCGGGAAAATTCCAGTACCTCAATACCCTCAAGTGCGGGTACAACCTGGAAACTTGCAAGGCACTGATGCAGGCGTTGAAGGAAGGGCGGTTAGGTTATTGGCAGGCGCAAGGTCGCGCGATGTTGGGGATCAAAGGGCCCAGTCAATTGCTGCGCGAGGACTATTCGAACCGAGGCGGTGCCCTTGTGGGTGAGGTTACACGAGGTTCATCGGCGGAATTAGGTGGGATGCTGGCCAACGATGTGATTCGCCGCATCAACGACATGCCGATTGAGAACTTCGACGAACTGCGCCGGGTTGTGGCGGCGTTTGGCGTGGGCGACAAGATCAAGGTAGAAATTACTCGAGGTGCGGATGACCAGCCACAAACCTTGGAGTTCGAATTGATGGAAAGTACTCAGTAATCGAATCGTTCGTCGTCGTTACCTGAATATCGCCTTGTGGAAAGTTGGACAACGTGCCCTATCGTTTGGATGTCATTTCCGATCAAGATTCGTATCCCATTCTGATTGGTGCTGGCGGTTGGACGGAAATGGCTACCGAAATTGGCGAACGTCTTCATCCGACCCAAATCGTGGTCGCCATGGACCGGACGGTTGCCTCACTGTATGGCAGTTTGGTCACGGATGCTTTGGGTAAATTAGGCTGTCCGATTGGAGAACTGCTTTGTTCCGCAGGCGAGTCGTCGAAGTCGTCGGAGGTGGCTGTGGCTTGGTGGCAAGCCTTGGCGGCTCGAGCGGTGGATCGACAGGTGGTGATTGTTGCGCTAGGGGGCGGTGTCGTCGGCGACCTATGTGGATTTGTCGCAGCAACCTACTTGCGGGGGTTGCGCTTTGTGCAAGTTCCCACAACACTCTTGGCTCAAGTTGATAGCTCGGTCGGCGGCAAAGTCGGGATCAATTTGCCGTCGGGCAAGAACTTGGTGGGGAGTTTCTGGCAGCCGTCTTTGGTTTGGATCGACCCGACGGTCTTGCGGACCTTAAGTGATCGAGAGTTTTCGGCTGGTATGGCCGAGGTCATCAAGTATGCTGTGTTGCGGGACGACGGCTTGATGGAACTTTTGGAGCAACAAGCGCCAGAGGTTTTGGCACGGGTCCCGGCAGTGCTGGGCGGATTGGTGCATCGTTGCTGTGCAATCAAGGCGGATGTCGTCCGACAAGATCCACGGGAGACCAATGGCATTCGGGCAACGTTGAACTTTGGGCACACGGTGGGGCATGCGATTGAAAGTTTGACCGGATACTCGAGCGTTTTGCATGGGGAAGGCGTTGCGATGGGAATGGTTGCTGAGACACGATTGGCGGAACGCGTGGGACTGGTAGCTCACGGCCTAGCGAATCGCTTGGAAGCGTTGCTCCAGAAGTATCGGTTGCCAACGGAATTGCCGAAGTTTTCTTGGGAGCAATGGCACGGTTCGATGTTGCGTGACAAGAAGAATGTGGCACAGACCATTGCCTTTGCGCTGCCGAGTCGCATCGGATGTGTTTCGCTGAAACGCGACGTCCCACTTGGTGAAGTGAAAACGATTGTTTGTGGTTAGGCATGGTTGTTGCGGGTTAATAGTGCGTCCTGGGTCAAGTCATGGTTATCGAAACTAAAGCAACGCACGTCCGTCGATTATCGGTTCGGCAGCTGAGCAAGTCGTTCCCTGGGGTTCGGGCCTTGAGCGGCGTGGATCTGGACGTGCAAGGTGGCGAGGTCGTTGCGGTCATCGGCGAGAACGGTGCGGGGAAGAGCACACTGATGAAAATCTTGGCGGGCGTACAATCGCCTGATCAAGGACAGATCTTGTGGGATGGCCACCCGGTTTCGTTCGCGAACACTCGGCAGGCGATGGAGCAAGGCATTGTCTTGATCCATCAGGAGCTGAACTTGTGTGACAACCTAAACGTGGCCGAGAACCTCTTCTTGGGCAATTATCCAAGTCGCGGTGGTTTGATTGATTTTTGGGGTATGTATCGACTCGCGCGAAAGTCATTGGAAAAGGTCGGGTTAAACGTTTCGCCACGTCTGCCATTATCACGATTGTCGCTAGGGCAGCAGCAAATGGTAGAAATCGCGAAGGCCTTGTCCATCGACGCGAAGATCTTGATTTTTGACGAACCGACCAGCAGCCTATCGAATCCTGAAGCAGAGGCGCTGTTTCGCTTGATTCAGGACTTGAAGGCGCGCGGGGTCGGGATCGTTTACATTTCGCACCGCTTGTCCGAGGTCATGAAGTTGGCGGATCGAGTGGTCGTGCTGCGCGATGGCCAAAACGCTGGTGAATTACCGAGAAGCGAAGTGTCCCACGAGCGGATGGTCAAATTAATGATCGGTCGGGACGTATCGAAGTTGTACGTTCGTCAGAAAAATGCGATTGGGGATGAAGTGTTGCGCGTCGACAACTTGCGGACGATGGCTTGGCCGCAACACGCCAGTAGTTTCCATGTACGACGTGGGGAGCTGGTAGGGATCGCTGGACTGGTCGGTGCGGGACGAAGTGAACTGTTGCGTTCGATCTTTGGAATCGACCGTTCTTTGGGCGGCACCGTTCGCGTCGGTGGCCAATCGTTGTCGCTGGGCTCGCCGCAGGCCGCCATGAATGCCGGACTTGGGTTTGTTCCGGAGGATCGCAAGAAAGAGGGACTGGTGTTGGAGTCGTCGGTCGCGCGCAATGTTGGCTTGGCTGGCTTGGCTCGAAATGCTTTTTGGGGCGGTTGGTTGAATGGACGGCAAGAGCTGGCGGATACTCGGCAGGCAATGACCGACATGAGAATCAAGACGCCTTCCCCGTGGCAGTTGGTCAAGTTCCTATCGGGCGGCAATCAACAGAAAGTCGTGATGGGCAAATGGCTTGCGTTGTCGCCGAAGGTCTTGCTGATGGACGAGCCGACTCGGGGTGTGGACATCGGTGCCAAGCAAGAGATTTATCAGTTGATGGAGAATTTGGCGGCTCAAGGACGTGGCGTCTTGTTCGTTTCAAGTGAATTGGAAGAAATTATTGGGATCGCGGATCGAGTGCTCGTCATGCACGAGGGACGCTTGGCGGGTGAGGTGAGTGGCGACCAAATCACAGAACATGCCATCATGCAGTTAGCGACGGGAGGCTCGTTGTAGTCATGCGAGAGAATTTAGCAGGTATTGTCAAACTGATTGGAATCTCCATTATCCTGGTCGCCCTGTGGGTGTTGATGATTCGATTGACTCCGGAGAGTTTCTTGGATTCGGGGAATATTGAAAACTTGCTCCGCCGAACAGCGATGTTTTCGATTTTAGGGATTGGGGTCGCCCTGGTGATCATGACGGCGGGCATTGACTTGTCTCTTGGTTCGATTGTTTGCCTTACCGGTTGTTTCTTGGCCTTGTTTTTAAAAGTCGACTATCAGCCCTACGAGAGTGCGGTGGTATATGAGATCCGCAAGTCGGATGCGACTTTCTTGATTGACCCAGAAGGCTTGGAGGTCGTCGAGAGCGAGGCATCGCCCACGGAACCGAAACCGGAGGAGATTGGCAAGTTGGCGGTCGGTCAGTGGGTCCGGCTCTATCAAACGAAGCGCTCGCGCAGCGGCATGCA
The DNA here is from genome assembly GCA_016795075.1 of Planctomycetaceae bacterium. Lineage (GTDB taxonomy): Bacteria > Planctomycetota > Planctomycetia > Pirellulales > Pirellulaceae > M30B19. The sequence continues at coordinate 5,403 of JAEUIP010000016.1, forward strand.
TCAGATTACGGCCGTTCAAAAGCAGCCGAACAGTGGGCGAGTTTTGTTGACGGTTGCCCCGGCTCCGGCCCGCGACGAATCAGCGGATGACGGAACGTCGATTGCCAAGATTGCTCCGGCGCTGCCGCTTCTCGGGTTTTCGGAGGACGGCGGAAATGTGTTGCAAGTTCAAACTGGCTCGGACAGTGTTCCAACGTTAAAAGCGCGGGATCGACTTTGGCTTTCGGACGCCAAGGGCCGTCTCAAAGAACATGTGATCTCAAGTACCGAGTTGAAAGGGGAGGAGCAACACGTCCGTTCGGACTTGGATGCGGCGATCGTCCCGGCCGATTGGTTCTGGGTAGGTTTGGAACGACGGCAATTCATGAGTGTTCCACTGGCGTTGCTGTCGGTTTTGGGCATTGGACTTGGATTGGGTGTGCTGCATGGCTGCTTGGTAACCTATGTTCGATTGCAGCCTTTCGTCGTGACGTTGTGCGGCTTGCTAATCTACCGCGGATGGGCTCGATGGTTGTCGGACGACCAATCCGTTGGTTTTGGGAATGAGTATCAGGATTCTTTGAATTGGTTTTCGTCCGCTCACTACCCGTTACGATTGTCGGAGACTGGTTGGACGGTCAATCTGCCTTCATTTTTCTTTGTGTTGTTGTTTGTGGCAGTCCTTGGGGCCTTGTTATTGAACTGGACGATTTGGGGCCGCTACATTTTGGCCTTGGGAAGGAACGAGGAAGCCGCGCGATTCAGTGGAATCAACACAGGCGCCATGAAGCGATTAGCGTATACGTTGTGCGGACTTTTGGCAGGCCTGTGTGGTATCTTGTTCGCGATGGATTCGGGGTCGATCTCGCCCTCAAACCAGGGATCGTTCTTCGAGTTGTATGCGATTGCAGCGGCGGTATTGGGCGGGTGCAGTTTGCGGGGCGGCGAGGGTTCGATTTCGGGGGTGATTATCGGGACCGCGTTGATGCAAACACTCAACAACATGATCACGTTGTTGAAGATTCCGAATACCATCGAATTGGTGGTTTTGGGTGGTGTGATTCTGTTGGGCGTTGTGTTCGATGAAGCCGTGCGTTGGTTTTTTAGTTGGCTGGGCCGAAAGCGTCGTGTCTAGGGTCCAATGATCCAGTAGGCTTTCGAGACGGTGAACTTGCGACCTCGGGAAAGGTGATTGGTGGCGCTTTATCATTTCAAGCGACAGCGACTCTTTTACGATTTGCGCTCGCCAATTGTGCCGCTGGCGCCCCCGATTGGGTTTTGCGTCGTGCCGTGGGATTCTGGCCTGTTGGAGATTCATGCCAAAGTCAAACATGCCAGTTTCGAGCATGAAGTTGATGCCAACATTTTCAATTGTTTCGCGACGCGGTCGGGTTGCCGACGATTGGTGCAAGAGATTGTGACTCGAGACGGCTTCGTTCCGGAGGCCACGTGGCTATTGGTTCCCATAGAGCCGGGTGTTCAACTAGATCCCCAACTTGAGCCCAAAGAGTTTATTCGCAACCTGCAACACCAGGGCGTCCGATTGGGCCAGGCTTGTGGCACGATACAAGGGTTGGCAATCAACGAGCTTTTGGGCAGCGTGCAAAACTTGGGAGTGATCCCAGCGTTTCGTGGACGAGGACTGGGCCAGTGGCTGCTGCACTGTGCTTTGGTGGGTTTCCAAAAACGAGGCATGGATCGTGTGGTGTTGGAAGTGACGTGCGACAACTTCGGTGCCACACGGCTCTATCAACGTCTGGGGTGGCAACTGGACGAGATCACGTACAAATGTGTCGAATTGATTGACCGCTACGGTTGATCGGATGGCGCCGACTGCCACTCGTGAATCGCCAATACGACATAGTAGGATCGCTGGCCTGCGGACTCCGGGTAAACACGACGGTAGGGGAGTTGGCGACCAAACCGATGTTGCAGTTCGTAGGCATATTGGGTCATCACCAAGTAGTCGACGTCATACTTCATAGCCAATTCATGGATGGCCACCGGGTCTTGGATCGCAATTCCCAAATCGCTACTCCACAACGGGGCACTATCCACGACTCGTTGTTGCCAATCCAATAACCCTTGACTGTCTTGCGGAACATCTTTCCAGTTAACCACTTCACTGCGGTGGGCATACCATTTGAACGTTTGTTGCGAACGAGGCGTCAGAAAAATGGCGTCGGCCGGAGTGTGATGGCGGATCCAATCACAGACGTTTTTCCAATGTTGAAAGATTGCTTGTGTTCGCCCGAAATCTTGATCACTCGGGAGACTGGCTTTGTCGGCATTGGGGCGTGGATCGAGCACCGCTTGCTGGTAGACGAGGCCAACCTCCCACAACAGGCTCCACACGATCAGGCCGTACATCACGGTCCGAACTCCAAGCGCGGACCAAGTGCGGTTGGTGCCCTCGTTTTCAGAGTATTTCCAGATCCGATTCGGCGAGAAAACCGCCTGGCACCCGAGCAAAACAACACCGATTGGTAAGAATACATCGGCGGTCCGAAACCAATAATATCTCAAACAACTGACGGCGAAAGCATTCCCTGATTCGGCGAAAAGCACCACCAAGCTCCATCCGAGTCCGACAACACTTAACCCGAGGGACGCGTGTACCAAGAGGATCAATGTCACTCGGGCATTCTCCTTCGTGGGCAAACTCGGGGGATGTTCAACCCCGGTTAACGTAGTGAGCCACATCAATACGAGCCCACAAAACATCAGCAACTGGATCGGTTGAAATGCCCAAAACACCAAATGATGCGGCAACCGTTGGAGAACGTAAATGGAATTCGCCGCTTCGATCAGATCCGGCGAAGCCGAAGTCGCCAAGCCCAAAGCTGGCCATAATCCTCCCAGAGAAATGAGACCGCCAACCGCCAACCCGCCGCAGACCGGACGAAGATTCCGGAGCGAGGGTTGCTTCCCTTGTGCCAGACTCCGAACCAGGAAATAGGACCCGACTAAGAGCAGACACAACACCGTCCAGCCGCCGACCAAGACATGAAACCCTGCGCCAACGCCGCCTGCCAAAAACGCCGTTCCCCATCGCCCGCGGCAGGCAGCCCCCAGAGCGAGAAACACGGCTCCAAACGCCAGGCCTTTGGCTTCGGCTCCTCCGACGACCCATTCTCCAGATAAGTGACACCAGCGGGTAACGACAACCAACAGCGCCGCGCTTAGCCAGACTTGAAAAGAACGTAAATCAAAGCACTTCGCCAAGGAGCACCAACCACCGGCCATCGCCAACCAGACGATCCAACGGCCCGCCCAGGTCGCAGTCTCTAGGGATAAAAAGCGGGTCAGTTGGCCCAACGTCAAATAGAACGACCAATGGGCATCGGCCGAATTCAAGAAGGAATCGGCCGAGCAAAACGTTGGATCCCAAAAATGTTTGGCTTTGCACCAGTAGTGAGCTTCGTTGACATCGGGAACCGGACTGCAGGACAGGGCGAAAAACACGATGGTCACGGCCAAGATGTCAACCAACTGTCGTAGAAGGGTGGTCGAAGGCGAGTCGGAAACTGGACCATCGGCCGTTGCGTGCATGGGGAGAACTCGAAATGATTTGCCGTCGGTTGGTCGGCCCTTTTTCGGGGAGCGGAATGATTGTGTCAAGTCCAATCCCCGCAAAAACCCGCTTGATTTCCTTTTTTGGCACACTGTTTGCACTTCGCCTGCCACCACCGTCGGAGCGCCAAATTGTCAGACGTGGCCCGGGTATTGGATCAGGTGGTTGATCGCCAGCCGAGTGCAACCTGTTTGGCTGGGATAGAAGATACGGCGATTTGGGGCAGATTGTTTTAGGTTTACCATTTTTCGAAGGAGTGCTGAGAGAATGACTGCGACCAAGTCAAAGACGAAGTGTCGTTTGATCCCGCTGGGTGATCGAATCGTTGTGGAACGCGAAGAAGCCGAAGGCCGTACTGCTGGTGGGATTTTGTTGCCCGATTCGGCACGTGATAAACCATCTCGCGGTCGAGTGATCAGCGTTGGTGACGGTAAGTTGATGGAAAACGGCAAGCGTGCTCCCTTGCAAGTAAAAGTTGGCGACCATGTCTTGTTCACGACGTACGGTCCCGAAGAATTTAAAGTGGACGATAACGAATATTTGTTGATGCGTGAGTCGGACGTATTGGCTGTCATCGGCTAAGTTGCGTAGGACAAGTCTTGAAGGGTGCCGTAGCTACGTTTGCGAAAGCGTGGAAAGTTTCACGAAGTAGTCACACGAAACACGCTTTGGCAAGCGTAGCTACGAACTAGTCACGGGCACCACGCAGTGGCACGGGTCGTTGCGATTTAATCGCATGCGAAACAACTGCCCAAAACAGATTTCATTTCAGAGATAACCGAACTCAAATTAGGAGAAGTTCACATGGCAAAGATGATCGCATTCGATCAAGAAGCTCGCGAAGCCATTCGCCGGGGTATCGGCAAGTTGGCGCGAGCCGTCAAAGTCACGTTGGGTCCAAAGGGCCGCAACGTTATTCTGCAGAAGAGTTTTGGTTCGCCGACCGTGACGAAAGACGGTGTTTCGGTGGCCAAGGAAATCGAACTGGAAGATACCTATGAAAACATGGGTGCTCAGATGGTTCGCGAAGTCGCCAGCAAGACCAGCGACGTAGCCGGTGACGGAACGACCACCGCAACGGTAATGGCCGAAGCGATCTTCAACGAAGGTCTACGGGCTGTGACGGCTGGTGTGAACCCCATTCAGATGAAGCAAGGCATCGAAGCTGCGGTCGCCGACATCAACGAAAAGTTGGCGAAGATGTCGATCAAGATCAAGAGCAAAGAAGAGATGGCCAACGTCGCTTCCATCGCTGCCAATAACGACCGCGAGATCGGCAACTTGTTGGCCGACGCGATGGAAAAGGTCGGCAAAGACGGCGTTATCACCGTTGATGAAGGCAAGAGCCTAACGACCGAAGTCGAATGGGTCGAAGGCATGCAGTTCGATCGTGGCTACCTGTCGCCTTACTTCGTTACCGATTCCACCAGCATGCAAGCCGTGTTGGAAGAACCATACATTCTGGTCTTCGAGAAGAAGTTGACCAACATCAAGGAAATCGTTCCTCTGTTGGAAACTGTCGTTCAGCAAAAGAAGCCGTTGCTGATCATCGCTGAAGATGTTGAAGGCGAAGCCTTGGCAACTTTGGTAATCAACCGCCTCCGAGGCACCTTCCAATGCTGTGCCGTCAAGGCTCCTGGCTATGGCGATCGCCGCAAAGCCATGATGGAAGACATTGCGATCTTGACCAACGGCTTGGCCGTGTTCGAAGCATTGGGTCGCAAGCTGGATAGCCTGACTTTGGCTGATTTGGGACGTGCCAAGAAGGTGATCGTCGACAAAGACAATTGCACGATCATTGAAGGCGCTGGCAAGAGCAGCAACATCAAGGCTCGGATCGACCAAATTCGTCGCGAAATCGAAAACACCACGAGTGATTACGACCGCGAGAAGTTGGAAGAACGTTTGGCCAAGCTGGCCGGTGGCGTCGCCAAGTTGAACGTTGGTGCTGCGACCGAAAGCGAGATGAAGGAAAAGAAGGCGCGCGTCGAAGACGCCTTGCACGCAACTCGCGCTGCAGTTGAAGATGGAATTCTGCCAGGCGGTGGCGTGGCTTTGCTGCGAGCCAGCAGCCAAGTTTCCCCAGCCGATACCTTGTCGGATGACGCCAAGACCGGTTACCACATCGTCCTGCGATCATGCAGAGCTCCATTGACCACGATTGCCGCTAACGCTGGTAAAGATGGTGGTATCATTTGTGAAAAGGTCTTGGAAGGCAAAGGTAACTTTGGTTACAACGCCTTGACCGACGTCTTCGAAGACCTGGTCAAGTCTGGTGTCATCGATCCCGCGAAGGTGACCAAGACCGCCTTGGCCAATGCTGCCAGCGTCTCGACGCTGCTGTTGACCAGCGACGCGTTGATCGCCGAAATGCCGAAGAAGGACAAGAAAGCCGCCAGCGGACCGGGCGGTGGCGATTACGACATGTACTAAACCGATGCGTGGAGCGGTGCACCCGCCCATTCCTACGCTTCGTTGATAATGAACGGCCATCAGTTCCAACTGATGGCCGTTTTTCGTGCCAACGCCGATCGGTGGGGACAACGCCCGCAACGACGGATTTTTTTGCACAAAGTGTGCGGGAGGTCCCAGTGCTGAGGATTCCAGTTCCGGGGATGGATTCCGACACAATCGCCCTGCCACAATTTAATTGCCCAAGAGATTGACTCAAATATCCCGGTGTGATTCAACCGGTTTCGATTCAACTTCATGTCTTCCAACGAAGGGTCGACCAAAACCATCAGACCGTTGCGTTAGGCGGTATGCGATCGTGAACAAATTCCGGCACTGTTCTCGGGCGGGCCAGCAAGTGGCTCTGGAAGTGCAAATGGATTGACAATTTCTTCTGCATCGCCAAAGTTGTCCCGACGACAATGGGATCGGTTCAGTATCGCAAATACTGCCGGCCAAAGGCTTGTCTTTCGCCTTGCTCGTTACATTCTTAACCCTGAGGAATCCGAAAAGTCAGTGTGGTCCAAAAGGACTCCCATTCATAATCATCCGCATTTGGCCGAATCATGTGTGTCAAGCGAATGGAGACCAGCCCGAGCTTTTCGATTGGAATCATTGCTTCACCCTCCGAGTTTGTACGTACCGTGCCACTGGGAGGCGCTCCATCGCCCGGGTGATCCCAGCCAAGATTGGCGTCGGGTAGTGGTTGTCCGTGAAAAAGCACACGAACGCGAAACGTGCCGCCAATTCTTAAGTGGAATGGATTGTCCAACGGAATGATCTCCAACGGCAACCCAACCACGATACTCGGGTCACCACCGCCACCAGTCCCCACTTGAATAAGGGCCTTGGGTGATTTGGAATAGCGTTCACGCCCCGGTTGATCAAGAGTTTTCTCTTCGCTGCGAAGGCGATAGATGTTTGGTAGGCCATCGGACACCAAGTAGGCATTGAACTCATCCGCCTCCAGCGTAATCAACTTCGGCGTTGTTTGGACAGCAACAACATGCACCCCGGCGTCGACTGGCGTAAAATCTAGAAATCCGACATTTTCACTTGTTCCAGCCGATTCGATCTTGCCTTGAGCCCCATCGGGCTGCAGCAACAAACGACGCAAGTACTTCGATGGATCGGAAGTGTTGACACTGATGGGAAAGTCCATCCCAGAAAGTGCCTGAACTTGCACGGTCTTGTTCGGTATCGCAGTTTCCGGCGGCACGATCCAAAGATCGTGAGCGAAACTAGATTTTATTCCACTGAATAGGACCACCGCCGTAACGGCGAACAGATTCGTTTTTCTTGAATGTGTCATAAGTAGCTTCTACCGCTTTTTGTTCCGGGCCTCAGATTTGGTGGACCAGGACAAATTCCATGGGTCGCACGGTCACTATCGCGACAAGAGAAATTGGCCGCAATCCGCTGGGTAGTGTAATCGACCTCGTCCCAAACACGCAAGCCAACGGTTTGCTTTCCCGCGCCATGGGTAATGAGTGTGTTTCGTTGCGAGAGTTCATCGATTGACTAATTGCGATCGATCGTTTGCCACTCACCGATCCGAACGAGCGGAGTCAATCGGCACGTCACAAAACGTCAGTGCTGCGAGGCCGTTTTCGCCATAGAGCAGGTTATCCGGATTCCAGTTTGCGCTGTCCAGATAGGTCAAAGTTCTGGACATCGTCGGTCCGCGCAACTGCAGCACGATATTGGTGCCGCTGGCCGAACCACCGATCACTTGATTCGCTTCACCGTCAAGCTGAAACTGGCTGACCAACGAATCGTTCCAATTCATTTCGCAATCGAACTCCAGAATCAGTTCGTCACGTTGTGCGGAAGTGAAGGAGACCCGGTTCAGATTCGGCGAATTGGCTTGCGCGACATGTCGGTGGTAGAGGTGGTCCTGCATCATCGGATGGAGCAACCGAGCAAACTCGGCGTACCCGGCCGCGGGGAAGTGGCAACCCCCGGGCGGCTTGACCCCAAGCGTCGCGATCACACTCATGTTCGAGAACATCTTAGGCAGCGTACGTTGCACCTCGCGCAGGCGATTATCCGAACCGTTGATCCCCATCGCGCACGACCTCGGCCAGATCTGGAAAGCGTAGTAGTGCTGGATGTTCGGAAAATCTTCTTTCCAACTGGCAGCCAAGTCCACAAAGAGCTGGCGATAGGTCTCGTAGCCGTAGCCGCCGGTCGGGCCATCGGCACCTTGGTCATTTTCACCTTGATGCCAAATGACCGCGCGGACACCGTGAGTCAACTTTGCTTGCTGGACGCGCCACAAGAGACGACCGTAGATCGTGCGAACATCCGTCGGATCGAGTTCGTTCCGTTGGTGCTGGTCAATGCGAGTGCCTCCAACGGCTCCGTTGATGATACAGATCGGGATCTGCTCGCTCTCGACCAAGCGTCGCCCCAGTTCCATGCCCCAATAACCGATCTCCGATTCGCCGCCGGGACTTCGCGCTTCCGCGTTCGCCCACCGTTGTGATCGCGCGCCGTCGGGATCGCCGGCCGTCGCACCGAATGTCCGCACCCAGTCGCTTGGCACCAAAGGATTTTCGTCACCGAAGTCAGTCGCAACGGCGTTCGATTGGCCAATGATGAGGTACACATCCCCGCAGACGATGTTCTTGGCCGTGTGCCGCAAGGTCTCTTGGTCCCCGATCTTTGATCCGAACTCGGTGCGGTACTTGATGAGCCCCAAATTCAACTTCACGGACAATGAATACTGCTTATCGGCGTTCAACTTGGCGGTCTCGGTCGCAAAGAGTTGATCATCTGCAAAGACGCGTACAAAGACCGAATCAGCAGCATCGGGCAGGGTCCCGGCATAGACCAACTCGCCGAATTGTAGGCCGCCGCGCCCTGAGGTCGCTCGGGCGATAAACTGATTGTCTGCCGGCTGCTCGGTCGCGGCGAGAGGCCGTGGAACCCAAAGGTCCAGCGATGGGCGCGGCTCCTGCACAGCAATCGAGATCGATTGGACGACCGACGCGCCGCCGTTGTCGATCGCGGCGTTCACGCGCATCACGCCATTCCCTTGAGCTCGCTTGAGGATCAATTTCCCGGCTTCGATCCGCTTGATCACCGCAACATTATCGACGGTCCAAGTAATGTTGACGTCGCCCGCGTCTTTGGCCTGCATCGCAGCGAGATTCGTGATCTGTGGCAAGACTTCGATCGTCTCACGACCGTCCCATTTTTCTGGAGCCACCAGGGTAAAGACAGGTTCCGGGATGTCGTCGCTGATGGTGATGGCAATATCTTTGCTCTTCACCTCGTCTGCGTAAATCGCTTTGACCGTCAGCGTCGCGGTTAGACCATTGTCGCTGATCGCTCCGCGATCCGATTTGTCTTCTCCTTGACTAAGCAACGATTCTGCCACTCGTCCCGCATGGAAGGAATACGAGAACCGATCCGTCGCCACAATCGACTCACGCCCGTCTCGTTTCAAGATCCATAAAATCTTCTGAGCACCGCCCGCCTGGGCCGTGATCGTCGCGTTTTGATTCTCGGCCACCACCAGCTGCGACTGTGAAATCAAAAACTCCTTGCCCGGTTGCACGATCGGCCCGACCAACGATTGATTCGGCTTCTGATTCTCGAACTGCAACTTCACCCATTCGGGGGAACGAACGACATGCGAGACACGCACTTCATCCAGATCGCCAACGAAATCGTAGTTGTTGTACCAACCGCCCAGAAACAGCCGCGCCGGGGTTTGGATTTGGAGCGGTCCGCCATCAGCCACGTTGGTGCCGTCGAGCACGCCATTTACATACAGCCGAGCTTCGCCTTTACGATAGGTGTGAACGACATGCGTCCAATCGCCCACGGGAACGCGGCTGGCTCCAGCGACATTTCCGCCCGAAAAGTAACAATCCATCCGAATGTGCGGCGGACTGCGATATTGCATGACAACTTTGCCCTGCCCTTGCTCGTTGCCCCACCCAATGAGCGTGGAATTTGGTCGTTCGGGACGAAACCAAACTTCGGTGCCGTGCGAGTCCGAACCGGTCGGATAGTTCGGAATCGTATCGCCGCAAAAGACACCGTGGTTCTCGGAAAAGTGCCGCGCACCACCGATCACTCCTTGAGTCGCCGTCGTGCCCGTGTCGTTGTTCACCAGCGTACCGGTGGTGTCGTGTACGGAATCGTGCATGTGCCAGACGCTCAGATACCCGTTCGACTCATTAAATACTGCCGTACCATCGGACTCGGGCGCCGCGTTCGGGTTACCCCAGTGCAACTTGATTTCTTGCCGCGAGTTACCTGTAATGATTGGCACACGCACCCAAATACTCGCGACCCCGCCGGCCGCATCCCACTCTTCAATCTGAAACGCGAGTTGCTCACCGGTCCTCAACGAAAATCGCAAGTCGTCTCCGTTGGGCATTGCTTGAGCGAAATCGAAAAAGTCGCGGTGCAACCGCACGAGTACAGGGAACTGTTCCACCTTGGCGTCGGCTGGCAGATCAGCTCCTTCAGGAGTCGTCAGCAGCCAAATCGAACCCGAATGCTTCCAATCGCTAAGCCTATTCGCCTGCCGCGCATCAATCGCGCCCATCCCTGCCGAGAGAACGGCATTCGAGTTGGCTATCAACATGAGCAACACAACGACAAAATACGATTTCATTTTGCAATTCCTGGTGCGGTTAGTAGAAACTTCCTTCATGCCGAAAAACTTCCACTCCGACAAAATCACTGGACGGTTGGCCCCATCCGCGGGAACATCCAACGGAACTCGTTGGCACTGAGTGGTTATCGTAGCGACGAGTATAAACTTCCAGGGACAAGAAAGGTTGATTTTCCCCGCGCGTCCTTCGATTCCTTGCTCGGTCATTAGCTTGTTTGGGACGGCGAGAGGATGGAATGGGAAGGTCGCCGCGTATCGAAGCAGCACGGGAATTCGCTGTCTTCGATCCTACGGACGGTGGCGGGGCCAAAGATTCCAATCGTCAAAGTCGTGGGTTCCTGAGTTGTTGTATTTGCTAGGGTGTGGATGTTCGGAGTCGCGAAGCACGGATCGATCTTTTTCAAGCATTTTCGATTCAAGGTAAGTCTCGGCCTTGCGATACCGACCGTCTTGGTCTACGCCGTCCCAGCCGAGGCTATAGATTCGAAACTTGCCCTCTGAAGACACCAACACCAGTGGCAAGTCGTTGATGTGATCCTTTGGCACTTGCTCCAGGTACTTTCCAACCAACTCGTCAAAACTTGCCGGCAAACGTTGCTCGGCTTTGCGGAACCTCATCACCGCAATCGCAGCTGCAACCGCTTGGCGGCAGTCCCGTAATTTCAGGTATGCTTCGTGCTGCGAATCGAGAGGCGTAAGATGATTGAAAATGTCGGCTCGCGTCTGTCGCATCCGATAAATCTCGAAGACGCCTTCTTCGAATGGGTTTGAGTTGTAGGGACGACCAGCATGAAGGCTCCACGAATCAAAAATTTTGTCGGCTGCCGCTTCGACCTGTCGACGACTTTTGTTGTTAAGGGCGACCAACACACTGCGTCCGGAGTCGATAAGATTCCAGCTAGACTCTGGTTCATGCTCAAACATCGAGCCGATTGCCCCTTCCCATTTTAATGTCTCGTCCAGTTCGTGGAGTAGCCGAACCCCACGGACCGTCAATCGGCCATTCCCCTGGGAGTCCCACGAATACACTCGTTGAATCAAGTCTTTAAATACCAGCCGTTCGTGACCAAAATAGTCGTCCCAAGCCATCGTTTTCGGCTCAACGGTACGCTGCAATTTTTCCAACTGTGTATCCGTCAAAACAGATTCACCAGAGTTCAATAGTTCCTCGATAAGATCCAGCAAGTACGAATGCATTCCAAAATGCAGGTAAGCGTTGGTGGTGACTTTCAACTCTACAACATGATGCGCAATTCCGCGCAGCGAATCGATGTCCCGCAACGCTCGGTCCCAATCCTGTTCGTGAATTGCCAATCTCGCATCTGCCATCAACACGCAAAACGATTCGAAGAACCGCATGACATGCGGTAGTTCCATCGAATGGATCGCTTTACCGTCAAGATCGGCGGCGTAAATCGGCCAAGCCTGCTTTATCTTGTCACGAAGGGGATCTGGCTTGATGTTTAACGCCTGTCGCTCCGTTTCGGAATGGCTAGAGGTATCGACAGAGAACAAAAATCCTGACACCGGTTTTGTTCCTGCGGCACGCAACTCCTCCAGCAGTTCTGTCGCTCCGCGAAGTTCCGCAATGACTTGTTTCCACTCTTGAGATGTAGGGGTGTGGACCAAAGTTCCTGACTTCGTTGTGACCGCTTCCCTAATGATATCGAATAGTAGCCTTCCATTCCGTTGCATCAACCAAGCCTTGCGGTAATGGGG
>JAEUIP010000016.1:17771-33264 GCA_016795075.1 Planctomycetaceae bacterium
CTCTTTTGCAAGTTCGAGGTTGATTGCCGCAATGTAATCAACATTGGGATTCGGGCGTGCGATGCAAACCCAAACTAGCACCATTCCAAAGATGGAGGTTGGGATCGTTAGAAACATCCAGCCCGCCCGAAAATAGGGTATTTGCACGTTCATGATTACCGTCGTTCCCTGACCGTTCTCGTAAAAGAGGTCGATCGAATTTGTAGTCTAGTAATATCCGCAAATCGTCTGGAGCCACCGGAAAATGACCTGCTGACAAAACACTAGGGCTTGCGGTCGAGACGACGGAATAGCTCCGCGATGTTAACTTGCCAGCCCGGAAGTACATGGCCGCCGTCAATGGTTTTGTCTTCGGAATAAACCGTCGCATCCTGCGCCGAACGAAACACCGTAACGGTTCGATTCCGGTGATCCACCATCCATAGCAATTCAACGCCTGCGTGAAAATACTCGCGGCGTTTGCGCGACATTTCTGCGTAGGTGTTGCTCGGACTGAGCACTTCGATGACAAAATTCGGTACCAGGTCAGGAATCGGGTCCGTGGGGATTTGACCATTGGGCATTCGATCCCAGGCAACAAACGCGACATCAGGTCCTCGCACCGTATCACCAAACAGCCGTGTCATGCCGTCGGGGCCCGTGGCCACTCCAAGTCGGTGTACATCAAGATAATTGTTAACCCAGTGTATTAATGCTCCAGCCAAAAGTGATTCTTGCCAAACATTGCTCTTCTCCACCAAAGTGCCATCCACCAACTCATACAGTCGTCTCTCGGTGTCGCGTAAGCGAGTCACATCGTCCACGGTGGCGGTACCCGGCGCAGGATTCGTGCGGATGCGGGAAGCTGGGATATTTCCAAGATCGTGAAGTCGCTCCTCCCAGGTGGACGCCAGTGCGATGTTCATAATCGTCTTTCCATGAGTTTTGCGGTTCGGGGAATCGTATCCGTTTACTGCCTAACGCAATTTTACTAGCTCGGCGTTCCTTAGCAAACGGTGAAACGTGACGGTCTCGGGACCGAGACCAAAATGTGCGTCGCCACTCCCGTGGCGGCTTGTAGGTGGTTCAACGCTGTTCCAAACAATAAACAAGTGGGGAAGTGCTGCTCCGCCAAGGCCAAACGCAACCTCTTGTCGTGATCCACAACTCGATTTGACGCGATTATCCTAATGCTTCGTCAACATCAGGACTTGGCGTGTGGGAACGGTGGCCGACGGGCATATCGACTCGCGATCCAAAGGACTGCTCTATGGCGTTCGGTTCGCTACGCTACCCGTCGTTCTCTGTTCGATCGGATGCTCAAATGTCAAACAACTCAAATGTCAAACATATCGTGCATCGTTGGCGCTGGCTTGGTAAACCATTCTGGCCCGGAATCGGTCATGTAGAAATGGTCTTCGAGACGGACACCAAATTTTCCGGGAATAACCAGCATCGGCTCGCAGCTGAAGACCATGCCGGTCTCCAGCAATTGGCTGTTGCCTCGTACCACGTTGGGTGCCTCATGAATATCCAAGCCGCAACCATGTCCCGTGCGATGCGGCAAGCCAGGAAGTTTGTAATCCGGCCCGTAGCCGTTTGCTTCCAGCGATTTTCTTGCGGCGTCATCGACCACGGAACAAGGCAGACCGTTCCTGGCAGCAGAAAAACCCGCGATCTGGGCCGCCTTTTCAACGTCCCACGCTTTTTGCTGGTCCGCCGTCGGTTCGCCAAACACAAAGGTTCGTGTAATGTCGGAATGATATCCGTGCAGTCGGAAACCGGTATCGATCAAGACCCAATCTCCCACTTTTAAAGCCACGCCAAATAGCACGATTACAAAATAAGAATCCACCCCGGCAACATTGCGATGGGCCTGCCGGATGAATCTGGTCACTTCGGTCGTCGTCATTCCTGGTTTCAGAATCGATGCCGCCGCCCTGATCACTTCCGCGTTGATCTCGTGCGACCGTTTGATCAGCACCAATTCGCTGGCCGTTTTCCGACCGCGGGTCAAATCGAGCAATGGAGTCGCGATTTCAAATTGGAATTCTTCGCCCAGACTTATCCGCATGCCATCCAGCATAAAATACGGCGTTGATGGATCAACAAGCAGCGTGCCCCTGGCCATTCCCCGTTCAGCCAGCGAATGTTTGAGGATCTGACCAGGCACTTCATGTTCTTCCCAGGTCACGACATCGCCCGGCAGCTGCCAGAAGTCCTTCAGCGTTTCGACTTCAAAGCCGGGGCAAACGTAATAGGGATTGCCGTCGGCCGGGATGATGCCCGCGACCATCCGCTCACTGGGGCTCCATTCGAGACCAGTAAAATAGTAGAGGTTGGTACCCGCATTCAAATACATGGCCGCGCATTTATGTTGCTTCAGCCACGATTGGGCTCGTGCAATCCGTTCGCGAAATTCTCCGACAGCAATCGGCTGGACTCCCTGCGTCATGTCGCCCAGTTTCGCCAGCGCTTGCTCTGGTGTCTGCGTACCAAAAATGCTCATCGTCACTCCACTGCAAATTGAAAACTCGATGTTGGACTCGAGTCGGCAGTTTACACGACCGACCCCGCTCGGTCATGACGGGGATAGTCCAGACCAAGTCGGAAAACAAATCTGCTTGATCTTGGCAGCGACGGCGAGTAGGATCGGGGACCATTGAGTGTGTCACTGTCAATTCGTACAACACGATTTGGAGATTCGAATGTCAAATACGGTTGATCACGTAGCCGATGCGCAAAAACAATCGAGCAAGAGCATTGTGTTCGTGGTTGTCATTGCGTCCGTGGTCGGTGCTCTTTTGATGGTCGGTAGCGCAATTTTGACTTTTTATTGGATTAGCCAAAGTTTGAGCCCGAACTTTTCCAAAATGGAAATTGAAGCGGGCCAACGGTCCAAGTCGATGCGACACGTCCAAGAACACATCGGTACATTTGAGCTTGATAACGTCAAGTACGACAAGAAGCAAAGTGATCACGAGACCTTCTGGCACCGAAAGCCGTTGGTCGCTTTTAAGATCACTGGCTCAATAGGCGAAGGGTACCTTGTATTCGCATATGACAAGGAGTACGGCCTCGGAGCGTTTGATGGTTTATTGGTGAACTCGACACGATATCGATAACCGATGCCTCGGACGACTGCATCATCAGCCATCGACGTTTTTGGTAGATGCTTCTAGTTCAGCATCGCTTTCTCAGGTTGGGTAATAGGAGTGCGAAGTCGCAGTGTTTTTGATAGTAGGTACGGCGTGCCGTTAGTAGATCCAGTTCTCCGAACTAGATCTATCGCAGGGTTATCTGTGGTGGCATCAATTTGCGTCGGAGCCTGTTCTGGAGAACTGGCTCTACGATTACACACAAATGGGATACTAGGGACAGGAATTCTGGGGACACAGGACACCCAACAGTGCGCCCGCGTGTGGACACACAATTCCTGCTTGCGAACCGTTTGGTTATCGGATCCGGACCGCCCTGGGGATTGCCATTCGGGCGGAACGATATGCTCCTGACCGTAACAGCGTATCCCAAAAAACTTGCGGTAACATCCCACGGTGTGGACTCTTTTCGCCCAAAAAACCAGCAAACTACTTGACGTGCGACGAAATAATCGTGCGATATTTTAATCGCACGATATTTTTGGCTTTCATGCCGGCTTGTTGGGAAGGTGGGTTTTCATGGGAATTCAAGTTGATCCGAAGAACGTCGTTGGCCGAGACCGGCTGATTTCCCAGGTTTGGGAGATGCTCAGGCAACCCCCGGAACAAGGTTCGCTTCGGTTCTTGGCGGAGCGTCGAGTTGGAAAGACGACCATCATTAACAAGATGGCAGCCGAGCCGGCGGAGGGTTTCGATGTCTTGTTTCTCGAGGTGGAAGGGATTGATTCGTGCGATCGATTGACCGAACTCTTGCTTAATCGGTTTCGACCTCTCGGTACAACAGCCGGAAAGGCCAAGGGCTGGTTCGATAGCTGCTGGGAGGCCGTCGGAGGAGTTGAAGTCGCTGGCCTGATTAAGCTACCTGAGAAAAAGGAACTGGATTGGCAGGATTCTCTCGCGAAAGTC
The DNA here is from genome assembly GCA_016795075.1 of Planctomycetaceae bacterium. Classification (GTDB taxonomy): domain Bacteria; phylum Planctomycetota; class Planctomycetia; order Pirellulales; family Pirellulaceae; genus M30B19. The sequence goes on from JAEUIP010000016.1 coordinate 21,815, forward strand.
AATTCGCTTTGATGGATCGCAACCGGATCGTGCAGATGCTGAATCATCTCGCCAAGACCACAACCTTATTTCGGATGCGGATAAGCGATCACGCCAAAAGACTTGCGTCGAAATTCGAAACTGCGATGATTCATCAATCAGTGGGTTAATCACCATTCGCAAGAACCAAATCCCGCGTCGAACAATTGTGCGTATCCCCGAGGTTTTCGACTTTGTTAGAAGTTAGAAGTTAGAAATGCTCGGCTTCAGCGAAGTTTTGCTCCAGCCAGAATGGACTGGGGTGTTAAGACGTTGATCGGGAATCGCTTGAAGTCGGTTTCATTGAAGGTGACCAAGTTGGCAATGGAATGCCGTTGCATGGCTGCAACGAGCCGCCCGTCGTGTGCTCCCTTGCCGGATACTTGATGAACGGTCACCAAGTCTGACCAAAAGTCGAAAATCCCACGCTCGTCACGCAGCAATGTAAATTGATCCAAGGTGCTGTCGATGAGACTCTTGGCATCGTTGGGAGCAAGTCCAAATCCGTTTTGGGATGCCGGTCGTGTGGCGACGACCCAGAACTCGTAAATCGTTTGAGGAACTATACAAAGTGTGGCCTTTTGAATGATCAAATCGGATAGTGAACTATCAATCATCGGCCACTCCAGCAACGACGGTTGAGCAGCACGAGCGATAACGTTGGTATCGAGAAGGACCCTCATTCTCCTCGACCCGCATAAATAGATTCCCGGCTATCATCAACGGGTTGGTTTAACTTGGGAAAACGACTCGACCACTCGCGCAGCCACTGGGAAAAGTTTGAGGTCGAAACTGGATTTGTGTCGGCATTCGAGTCGACAAGTCGCTCTGTTACCGCCTGGATCACAAACAACTCGATCGGAATTCCCTCTTTCGCAGCACGTTGACGAAGGATAGATTCCAGTTTGTCAGGCAAATTTATTTTGATGTTCATCGTAGTGTCTCCATCGTCACATTATACCGCGTCAAAATCGGTTTTCAAACGGCTAAAGTCTTCTTCGGCGTCGAAGCTGACAAAACACTCGACGTGTATGGCGGGACGCTGGGCGATTTGATTTCGATGATCGTCCAGCGGGGACCTGCGGAGTGGGCCGGTTACGTTAGCGCCATTGCTCCGCTCTATCTCCAATATGGTGTGGCGGAAAAACTGGGGAAAGGCATCACTCAGTCGATAAAGTTCCTCGATGAAGGTGACTTCTCGCCACCCCAGCTTGATCTATGGTATCAGGCCTGGGCGGCATTCGGCGATGACGCGGATGAGCCACAGATTCCATTGCAGTGCCTGCACGCCGCAATTGAAGTCTTGAAATCCGATCCGCCCAACGATCGACCGCTGTTTCGTCTCCCGCTCGAAATTCGTCAACTCGTTCGTCCGCTACTACAGAAAAAGCTAAACGTGACCTAAGGAATGTCCCCGAATAGAACTGTTAAATCGTCGTTCCTTGAGGAGCGTTCCAGCGCCCACAATATTCCCCTGCGGTTGTGCGGACAGCTGTCGGGCCGGTCGCACGAGCCGAACTGGGGGGCTAGGTTGACGTACAGTCTCCACCCATTGTTTAGCTGACGATCGTCGGTCTTCGGCTTACCGAGTCCGTTGGGACTGGGACACCAATCATTCTCACGACGAACCGCCCCTAGCTTCGTGGCAGTCTCGCAACCGCTCGCATCGTCGGTCTCGTTTTCCCGGGCCGCGCTAGTGCGGAATGGCTGGCGAAGCCCGAAAAAGAAATATTAAAAAGTTGCTTGTCCCCCGAACGTTCTGTCCCAATTGAAGTAAAGACGAAGTCAAGTATTTCACGTGAACAACTGTGTATGATGTTCTACAATCCAGTTTAGTTCCCCAGCGTCCGAATAGTTGCGTTAAAGTCAAAGTCAGATTGGGGATGGCTTTGGAAAGGATACCGATGAAACGAATGACAGGCTTGAAAATGTTTATGATGTTAATGACCTGCGCCGTTCTCATTCCGAGAACCAACGAATGCGTAGCGATTCAAGATATGTCGGCGCATGAAACGCAAGAACTAATCCGTCAGATGGAGTCTATCAACAACCCGAATTATTGGGAAGTCGTTAAACGGATCGAAGAGATTGGAATCGAAGCAAGAGGGGCGGCAACTTTATTGCTTGACCGACTGAAAAATTCAGAATCACCCATCAATTTTTTCGCGGCGGTAGCGTCGATCGGGCCGGAAATTGCCCCTAATATTTTACAAGGACTGCAATCCGACGATCTTAAATATCGCCGGAGTTTGATGCGGGTCGTAGGAGAAATGGGATATGATGGCGCATCTTTCGTACCCCAAATTGTTGCGATGTTAGAACATCCCGATCGTGAAATACGTCGGGTCGCCATTGAAATACTTGGCGAAATGGCGATTGAGCCCACTATTGTTGTGCCTGCGTTGATCAAACGCCTCGATGCTCCTGACAGGTTTGAAGTAGCAAGTGCGGCGAGGGCCATTGGAAACTTCCACGAGTCGGCAAAAGAAGCAGCCGACATGTTGGCAGAGATCGCCCTGCGTATTCCGAAGCCCGACGTACGGGGGGATTGTTACGCATGTAGGATGTCATTACTGACACTTCCCAAGGTCGATCAGACCGGCGAAAAGCTGGTATCAGTGGTCACACAGGGGCTGATTGCGAAAGACATTTATTGTGGATTCGATGCTTGGTCGTTTTCGACGGATTCGCTGGAGATACTGTACCGACGACCAATTGACTACCAACAGGCCGAGGCCAATCTGTTGACGCTCCTGAAGTCGGACAGGATCAGAAGTGAGCCTTTAAGGTACAAAATCTTGGTGATTTTACTCGCGCGACTTCAGTGCATGGAAGCCCTGCCTATCATTAAAGCCGATTTGGAGCGCGAACTTGTTCCGAACGGCGAGGAGAAACATTTCGGGCGTTTAGATGAAATTCCAGAATTTTATTACAGCACTCTGATTCGGGTCGCAGCCGCACGCAGCATGATTGGGTTTGAGCCGGACAATCAGAGAGCACGTAGCATTTTGTTGAAGGCTGCTTTGGACAATAGTTGGTCACCCCTTGATGAAGGTATCGGAAAAGGCATGTTTGCCCAGGATGCGAGGGTCGACGCGTTGTACGGCATAGCGCAAATGAAATCCGTCGATGAAGCAACGGCGGGTGCCCTACAAAGAATTGTTGAAGGCAGAGTCTGGCGTAGGAGCCCTTTTGACAAAGCGCTCGCTTGGGCAACGGCTAGTTCGCTACCGAGCTCAAGAGAATTTTTGTTATCGCAATTCGGTGGAGTACTTTACGATTTCAACGACGAGATATCGCCCGGAGATGCAGCAAGGATTCTCGGAGGAAAGTTAAATCCGGAACAGGTTTTAACCGTTATCGATGCGATTTTTGTTGCAAAGCAAAACGCCCCAAATTACAACGTGGAGGTATTTATGCTGATGTACCCCAACAGACTGGAGCAAATAATTGAGCGAGGCTTCCATTTGCTAGGCAAACCGTCCCATTGGCCGGACCCCCAAGTTGGACATCGTTTTTATTCGACCCATTCAATCCAATCGGCGTTACTTCGCATAGCAGAACGACAGGATCTCAAGTTTGAAATGCTCGAAAGCCACTTGCGGTCAGAGCACGTCAACTGTCGGAAAACTGCGATACAAATGTTGGGAATCACGCAATGTGATAACCCACGAGTCATTCCAGCCTTAACCAATGCACTCGATGACGCGCGAGCGATCGTAAGAATGCGAGCGGCGCGAGTCCTTGGCAAGTACGGTGCCAAAGCGATCGTCGCTTTACCACGACTACAGGAATTGTTGAATGACGACTACTACGCCGTGCGAAAAACTTCAGAAGTCGCGATTGACTCAATTGTTTCATCACCTTCGAAATGACGACAAGGAAACTGGGGAAGGAAACGCTGGACACACAACGTTGCCGGATACCCATCTGGCGGACACACAATTCCTGCCTGCGGTTGCGTGGACGGCGGTTGAGCAGGTCGCACGAGTCAACCTGGGAGAGCGGGTTACCGCGCGGTTCAAGCCGTGAAAAAAACGTTGGGGACGCACAACTTCTCGTAACACCTGTCCGGGAACACACCACTCCAGCTCGCGGTTGCGTGGACAGTTGTCGGGCGGGTCGCTCGAGCCGAACTGGGAGAACGGGTTACCGTACGAGGTTCCAACCCTGTATCTTGCTGGCGCAGCTCGGTCTTCGACTCAACGAGTCCGCCGGGACCCGTGGCCGCGCGCGCTAGCCGTGCAAACTTGTGACGTTGTTGGGCCCTGAGCCCGTTCGGCTTCCCACCAGCGGGGGATTAACAACAGAATTGGGTTGCTATTTCGCGGAGTCGTCGAATGAAATACAATCGGCAACCAATACACAAACCCTGTTTAACAGACGTTTACTTGAAGCAGGGTTGCCGGCAGTCAAAGAAGGACAGCGTCGAATTATTCAAGGACAAATTCCATGCGGTTATTGGTTCTTACATTTTTATTGTTTTGTTCGTCCTCATGCCTGGCAGACGAACCATCGGTAGTGACCCGACCCGATAGTCATATCGCCATTTTCTTTGGGAAAGGACGCCTCGTAATCTCGTGTCCGTCTGGTACGCCATTGGAACTCGTTTACAAGATAAAGAATCATTTTCCTAAGCCGAACGAGGATCCGGTTTACATCGATGTGACTCCCGAACTTGCATTTGAAACACCAAAAATTAATGAGCGAATGATCCTGCTTGAACTGTCGGAGACACAGTGCCGAATTTGCATGCCTAGCAATTTCGACTTGGAGCAGGTATCGGAATTGACTCGCGCTTTGGAAGCCTACGGTTACGCATCTGATTTTCGCTTGGTTCATTACGACAGGCTCGTAAAATTAGAAACCGATACCAACAACCCGATGAACTCGATGTGGAAATGGATTTCACCGAACGCCCAGCCAAAGGCGCAATGATCCAACTGGCTATTTGATCCACCAGAAACATCGCGGATTGGCTTGGAGTCCAGGTTGACGTTCAGTCTCTGCGTGCCGCTGTCGAGCGTCGGTCGTCGGCTTAGCTGAATGCCGGCATGTCCACGGACGGGCATCCCAGAATCCTTGGCGGTTTTGGTTTGGCCCCCCAGACAAAAAGCAAGGCGCAAGCGGGGACAGGCCACTGATGGGGCAAAGCCCATCTAATCTTCGAGCCCCAAACTTGCTCGCCAATCGCTGGCAGCTTTCAGTGGAACGACTTCGATTTGAATCGCCTTGTGCAATTTGGCCGAACGCCATTCGTAAGACGTTTGCTGGGTACAACGCGGGTCCAGCAGTACCAGTTTCGTTAACGCCGGAATATGATTCACGTGAGATTCAATGACGTTCTCCAATGTTTCGGGGACAACGTCAACAAGCACCACGGTCTGAACCCATGGCAAGTGTTGCAGTTGTAGTTCGAGTCCTTCGCTTGGCTCGCGATTCAGAATCACTGGCCGACGATCTTCCCGAACATCGAGATCCGCGACGGCGGTGATTGCCGTAGGATCAGTCAAGTCCGTAAACTCGATAAACCGGCTCTTACGTGCAATTTCATACAAAGTCGCCAAACGTGGTTCCGCGCGCAGCGTTAACTCGGAGCCAGAAATGACGAGCCAAGGAACCTCAAATGGACGTTCACGTAACTCCCGTAGCTCGGTCGTTGGAATGTCGCGATCACCAAAGTTGCCCCAGTAAATTCCCAACAATTTTCCATCCACGTTTGTTTGAAATGATCCCGCCAATGAAGGTGGGAAATCGACCGAATGCACAAGCAGATCCCAGGGGAAAGCAATCCGAAATGACAGTCCCGAAGCTCCGCGCTCGGTACGAACATAGCTTCCCCGATTCGCCAACTCATTTGCCAACCACTCCGGCAACGAATCCTCATTCAAGTCTTTGAAGATCACTTCGACTCCGTGATAGATTGCCTCCATCAATAACTTCGGACCGACGATAGGCTCGGCGTGCTCGGTAAATAAAAGTGTCCGCTGGATAGCCTGTGCTTCCAGCAAGGACGAAAAAGCGCCTGCCGCGAATTGGCAGTCATGGAACTCCACGAGCGATGCCATGGTTTCGCTGGCGTGTTCAAAATCGGTCTCCATTGGAAATCGGCACTCTTCGAATCGCAACTTTTTGCCCGACAACCATTGCAAATCGGCAGTCGTCACTTCGCCGCCGGTAACGATCAGTTCTTCGGCGGCGTTGGCTTCCATGAGTTGTCGTGTCACATAGGTGTGAAGAGGAATTTTTTCTTGGTCGAACCAAATTACGGGGAACTCGCGATTACCCGCTAATTCGTCGGCGTTGGAAATGGGAAATACGTAGCTGAAACTCATGGGAAATTCTTGCTCAGCGGTTTGACGAAACGCCTCCCAGTGCGGTGCTTCATTCATCGATTTGGTGACCATCATGTTTAGCACTTGATCGTTCGAGTATCGCATTTGAAGCGGACCATGCTGGCCAGCCAGGAAGCGTCGATCTTCTTCGCGGATTGGATGGGAGCGGCACCAGGCTTGGCATTGGGCAAAAAAACGTGAGACGTGCATTTGATCGATTGGTTCGATACAAAAGGAGGCCAGAAAAAACTGTTGCCGAAATGCCGTGAGGCCCGTCACGCTGCCCAAAAGCAATACAACCGTGCCGACGCAAGCCAGTCGCATCGTTTTTCGCTCAGCCTGCAAGGACTCGTGAACATTCGATGCCGTCAACACTGCGTTGCCGGTTCGCGGAACAACAACTCGGAATCCCAGGAGCCCCATACTCCACTGCTGCAAACATAGAACCCCCATGACGCCAAGCAAAAATGCGGCCGCAAACGCGCGAGCCGGTCGCGTCCCACCAAGCAGTGGTTCGAGAGCAAACGCCCAACGATGAAATACAACGAAGCACAACAAAGCAACCATGACTGTCCAAAGCAAACATTGTACCCAGACGACTTGGGTGATGGCCAACAATCGCAACGGAAGCATCATCAACATGGCGGCCACCACGACGATTGCAAAATGTGCGGGTTGACAAAGTTCTAACTGCCACTCTTCAATTCGCGTATTCGAAACCAGATACAAGATCGCTCGTCCGCCGTAAACCGTCACGGCAACGGCTACGCCACGCAGCACCCATCGATTGAGCCACACCGTACGACTTGGCTTTCGGCTCGTTTCACGAGACTGGCTCCATTGAATTTCTTGAAACAGAGGGTGCACCAGCCAAATCGCTCCAATTATCGCCAGCACCGCCGCCAAATGATGAAAATTGTAGATGTTCGATTCAGCCGTCTCGTAGAACAACATCGTGGCTCGCCATTCATCAAAGAAGGGAGTCGCAGCGAGCCAATAACACCCCAAAAGAAAAGCCCCAACCCAAACGCTCCTTTGCCAAACCGGTTCCGCGGACAACACCAAACGATAGCAAATCCAACACCACGATCCCAAGGTGCCGCCCAACAAGATGGCGAATGCGTTGAGCCAGGCTCCATTACGAATGACCAATGGCTCGACAATCGCAAATTCATCCAAATATTGAACGGTGAGGACAAGGAATAACCATGCCACCAGAATCGCCAATATCCAACTCAGCCCTGGCCCCCACGTTCGCAGCGCCACCATCAATGAAAGTTGTCTGAATTTCATCAAGGTCCTTCTAGATTCAGTATTGGTCTCTACCGGTTTGATTCCAGTGTTTCCAGTGTGTCCAAATCGAACACCTGGCCCGACTTGAACTGCAGTGGACGTGCGGACGGAATTACAGGACTATTGGGAAGCGGTAGTTTCCGTGCATCAAACGCATAAACCGAACCAAGCCCCAGAACTTGGCCCTGAGTTTTTTCGACCAACAGCGCGGTGGATTCGTCGATTCCCAATCCCAAAATCGAAGGGAATTGGCGGATGGTTTGTTCCAAGTCCGAGAAACGATTGCGCTGGGAAAAATGTTGGTCGATGCCTACGCCGGGCAGAAAACCAAACCCACGACGATACCCATCTTGAACCATGATCTGATTGCCGACCGGTGCCCCTCGGATCAATAACTCGCCTTGAATGCTGGCCCCGGCCGAACTGCCTCCAATAATGCCGCCGCGGGCCAAACATTGGTACATCCCGTCGATCGCGCGTGTGCCTTCGTAAGCGTCCACAAATCGCCATTGCCTCCCGCCACCAAACCAAATACCGGTCGCCGTCGCGAGTTTTTCGCAAAACGCATCCGAATCAACCACCGAACAGTCGGTATCCGCCAACACGGTGATATCCGTCACACCCAATCGCCGGAAGACGTTGGCTTCATACGATCGGTCGCTTGCCCCAAGGAGCTCCTCGGCGGGGACGGCCGTGGGCAGGATCACGATCCGAGCGGACAATCCTCCTGCCCGGTCCACAAACGTCCGCCAGATCTCATCGGTGGCGCCTCCTCCGCCGACAATCAGCAAGCTCCCCCGAGGCACCGCGCGTTCCTTTGCGACTTCGGTCGTCGACGAGTCATTAACTTGAGTTGGGAACGGAGGAAGATGGCGCTCCCGCTGTGTTCGCACAATCGTCGTCCAATCCAACCAGCGGGTTTCTGGTTTCAATTCATGTTCCGCGGCGGTCTGATACTTCGTGGGTGCAAAAACAAGATGCGCGGCCCCGTCTCCAATGACACGAAGCGAGCGTTGATGAACAATCACCGCGGTGGCCTCGTCGATCCCCAATCCCACACAGTGTGGATTTTGGGCCACAGCCAATCGCAAGCGAGCCTGGCGGTTTCGCTGCGAGAAATGCTGGTCCAGGATGGAGTCCGGCAAAAGATCAAGCCCTCGTTCGATCTGCGGTTCTTCACGGCCACCCGCAATCATCACCCGCGAAGCAATCGCGGCCCCGGCACTGGTGCCCCCGACCACGCCACCTGACTGAATCTTTTCGATCAGGATTCGCTCAACATCCGTTCCAACATAGGCTTCAGCCAACTTTTTTTGATCGCCACCAGATAGCCAGACCGCGTTCGCTTGCCGCAAGACATCGTTGAACGAACTAGAATTCGCCACGGTTCGGTCGCGAGTATGGAGGACTTCCACGCGAGAAAAACCCGCATCTGCCCACGGCAACTGCCAGTCCTCGTTCGGATCGTCCGCCGATTCACTGGCTGTGGGAATAATGACCAACAGACTATTTGGCTGATCGGCACTCCCTAAACGAGCAAATTCGCGACGCATCTCTGTCGTAATGCGTCCACCGCCCACAAGAAACAAATGCCCCTTCGGCTCAAACGGACGAACTCGCTCAGGTCGATCGTCGGCCTTTCCGACCGCCACCCACCCGATCAACATCGTCAGTCCAACGATTGAAAACGGAGTGAGCCATTGGGCGAGCGACATGATCGCGTTTTCGCTTCTGGTTATGGGCAAAAAACCGAGTTGCAGGACTCCAAATGGTTGGCCATTCATCGAGGCTTTGTCCTGAAAGGGGAAATACCATTTGCAGGACATGCGAGACCTCGGACAAAAAAGCACGACCGGAGAAAAGCAGACTCGTTTCAGGAGAAAGCCTAGCCGTTTTTGGGGTTGCGACTCATGATCTGTGTGCCACTTTGGTAGAGACTATCGCGGCAAGCTTTGGCGCGTTTCAATTGGGCTTGATCGTTAGCGGCTTTGAGTTCGGCGAGTAACGATTGTGTAAAGGGACACTTGAGTATCTCCAGCCGAAAGTTGATATAGTCCGCGTGATCGGATTCCAAGATCCCCAACAAGTACTGGCCCATCTCTTCCCGAGTCGGGACGCCGACCTGAAATCGCCGCCAAATCGCTGCCAACGAGTGTGCCCCATGATCACGCCGCCGATTGAGCAGCGCCAACCGCTTCAAAAGGGACGTGTTGGTTCGAGCCTGTTGCTCGATTTCTGCCGCGCGCACCGGATCCAAGGCCTCTTCCAAGAAGGCCTCCAATTCGGCATCGGAAAATTCTTCACTCATCGCGTACCCTCTCCAACTATTTCCGCATCGTAACATTTGGCGTTAATTGGTAGTTTAATCGGAAGTCTAGCCTGATACCATTGAGGGTGATGACCAATGCCCGCCGAACACGGGACTGCCGTGTCGTGGATCACTCCGCAATCCTTAATCGGTTCGCGGAGCGAACCGCGACTATCCGGACAGTGTAGTGGATCGCTCCGCGATCCTTAGTCGGTTCGCGGAGCGAACCGCGACTATCCGGTCATTGTCGTGGATCGCTCCGCGATCCTTCATTGGTTCGCGGAGCGAACCACGACGATCTGCCCAAGACCATAACTCCACCAGAGTGTTTCCCATGACAACGAGTACAAAATCACGTAACCCTTGGCTCAAGCCGCTGGTGTTGTTCAGCTTGACGATGGCCATGGTCGTTGCCGTCGTCGTTTGGAACCGTGCCCCCAACGCGGACCCGGTGGCAATCCGAGCTTCCGAATTGGCCTTCGAAGCCAATGGAGCGTTGGAAAATGAACAGTTTACCGTGGGAAAAGACGAACAGGGTAAATTGCAGTTTGGGCTACCCGAGGCCATCAAACGTTACGAAGAAATTCTACAACTTCTGCCCGACGAAGAACTTCCGTACCGCAACTTGGCCATCGCGCGTTTGATTGCCAAACGAATTGCCACAAAGAGCGATGACGAGAATCCAGCATCCGAGGATCAATACATCGTTGATCCAGAGCAAGCGAAGCAAGATTTGATTGTGGCAATGGAGGAGTACCTGAATCGATTCGAGACGCCCGTCGCGAGTTTTCTTCATGGCGAAATATTGCATGAGTTAGGATCAGGTGGACTTCAGTCGATTGAGAAAATTGAGAAGTATTTTGCAGCGGCACAGGCGGAGCCCGACCATGCTCCTTTCTGGTTCAAAGCCGCTTGGGAGAGCGATTCGTTGTTGGTAGATCCCAATGCCCCCGAGTCGCTCAAGACGATCAACGCCAAGTCATTACTCGAATTGCGTCGACTTTGTCCACAAAATCTGTGGGTGATTCGGAAATCACTGATCGAGTTGATTGGGCGTCAGGATGAGGCCGTGCTTGAGTACTGGAGCCAAACACGTCCGATTTTTGAAAAAGCTGGCTTCGCGAGTAAGAACTATATTGGAAAAGACACTTATTATGGCGACTTGTCGAAGCAGTTTGATTTTCTTGATACGGCTTTGAACAATCGTTCTTGGTCGGATGCACTTTCCGCGGCAATCGAATTGGACAACGTCATCAATGGGAAACTACCATCGGTCAATGACATTGCCGAATTGCAACCCAATCCGCTTGATTACTTGATGTGGCAGTTCTCCGATCAAATCACACAAGCCGCCGAGCAAAGTTCGCAATCCACAAAACCAACCCATTCAATCCAACTGATCAATGTGCCCCTGCAAAAGGCCGTCAACGAAAGTGGCGTCTTGGATTATGCACTGGCCGATGTTGATTTCGATGGACTCCAAGACCTGTTTGTCC
>JAEUIP010000170.1 GCA_016795075.1 Planctomycetaceae bacterium
AAGTTGTTTCGTTACGTAAACATTTCGCGAATGGTTGGTGAGTCCAAACGTTCTACGACCAAATTGACGTGGGAGTAGTCCTGGCTTGTGCCGTGTTTGCCAGGTACGGCAACGGTAAAGGCCCCGGAAGCCGCGGCGGCAGTCGAACCTACCACGCTATCTTCGAAAACGAGCATTTCGGTCGGCTCTACGCCAAGTCGATTCGCAACTAGGAAATAGATCTCTGGATCAGGCTTGCCATGCCGGACTTCATCGCCCGTAACGATGGCCCGGAATTTTGTGGTCAATTGGTACCGTTCGAGTTTGTATTCTGCCAAGAAGCGACGTGAACTGGTCGCCAGCCCCAGTGGTAGAAAACGGCCCGCAATCCAATGCATCAGATTATCTAGGCCGGGCAACTTTTCCAATTTTGTTTCCAACAGTCGCATAAACAATTCGTCGTTTTCGCGTTTTAACTCGTCAATGGATTCGGACAAGTTACACGCCTGACGCATGATTTCGAATGCCGCATTCGCCGTGCGGCCCATCATTCGCAGTTTGAGGTCCAAGTCAAATTGATGCCCGCGCCGTTCCAACATCGCTTGGCCGACAAGATCATAGAGGTCTTCCGTGTTGAACATTAAACCATCCATATCGAACACCACGGCTCGAAGCGAACGACCGGCGACCGCAATAGGTTTCAGAACCGACACACTTTCTCCAATGTCTCAAGCAAGACTTCGATATCTCGCTCCGTGTTATAGGGTCCCAAGCTACATCGCAACGTGCCCGATTCGCTGGTCCCCAAAGCCGAATGGATCAACGGAGCACAATGATAGCCCGCCCGTGTGACAACACCAGCCGCCGACTCCAGTGCGATGGCCAAACTTGCTGCGTCCCATCCTTCAACCATCATGTTGACGATCGGCAAACGAGCTTCGGATTGCCGAAATGGGTCTACTCCCGGGTCGGCGATGCGAGTGACCCCGTCCACGCTCTCCACACCAAGCCACAATTTTGACGCGAGTTCGGCGACCGGTTGTTGGCGATCTCCACTGGGGTTCCCAGTTCGCTCGTCGATAGCCGCCGCTAGGCCGATCAAACCCGGCACATTGGCGTTTCCAGCCTCCCATTTCATGGGCCCTATCAATTCTTCCGCTAATTTCGTGGTGCGCGATCCGGTGCCCCCCAATCGCAAGGAGTCGATTCTTTCGTGTTGATCGCGGCGAAGAAACGCGACACCGGTTCCGAGCGGGCCCAATAGCCCTTTATGTCCGGAGGCGATCAAAAAATCACAGCCAATTTTTTGCACGTCGATATCCAAGCAACCCAGCGTCTGTGCTGCATCGATCAGCAACATGGTTCCAGCGGATCGGCAACGTTCACCCAGCAAATCCAAGCTTTGAATTACCCCGGTCACGTTACTGGCGTGACTAACACACAGCATAAGGGGCTGTTGACGTAGTAGTTGTCCCAATTCGTCCCAAATCACTTGGCCCATGGCATCGCAAGGCAGCGTCGCGACGCGAATCCAACCCTTTTGTTCCCAAGCGTGTAAAGGGCGAAGCACGGAATTGTGTTCGATTTGAGTCGTGATGACTAACGCAGGCGTTGTCCGGGGCGAGTCATTTCTTGCCAGACAAGTCTTTGTTCCAAATTGGTTCAACAACAGACCTTGAATGACGAGGTTCAATCCATCGGTCGCGCTATTGGTAAGGATGATCTCATCGGCACTGGCGTTAAGCATTACCGCTAGATTGCGACGAAGACTCTCGATTTTGCCACGGACGAACTCGGCTTGGCGACCACTCGAACGGCCAAATCCAATCCCGCAATGCGTCATGTACTCGTGCATGGCGGCGGCGACGGAGGGCGGCTTGGGCCAAGACGTCGCCGCATTATCCAAGTAAACAAAACTCGACCCTTTTGTGAACATGCAATGGTCCTTAGAACCACCAGCCGCCATTGACGTGTAGTGTTTGGCCGGTCATGTAGCTGGATAGGTCCGAAGCTAGAAACAAAATGACGTCCGAAATCTCGCGTGGTTCGGCAAATCGTCCGAGCGGGATTTGTTGTTGCATGACTTTGCGATTCTCTTCTGGAATTGATTGGCCCATTTCCGTGTCGACAACGCCGGGAGCGACCGCATTGACGCGGATGTTTGATTTGGCCAATTCTCGAGCCAAGACTTTGGTTAAGCCGAGAACACCCGACTTGGCGGCAGCATAGTTGGCTTGTCCAAAGAAACCCATTACTGCGGACAGGGAAGCGACATTGATGATGCGCCCGCCTGGGCTCAACTTCAACGCGGCTTGCTGGCAGCTGTGAAAGACCCCAGAAAGATTTGTGTCGATGACCGATGTCCATTCGTCCAACGTCATTTTCTTGATCGACCGATCGCGCAGGATCCCCGCATTGTTGACGACGATGTCGAGGCGGGAAAACTTGTCCAGGACTGCTGTATACATTCCTTCAACTTGTTGAGCGTCCCGTACGTCCGCCGCAAAAACGGCCGACGATTCCGTGCCATAGAGCGCGGCAATCTCCTTAGCCACTTGGGCTGCCAAGGCGTGATTCTGGCCCGCGCTATCCGGGAAAAAGTTGATCGCGACCCGGGCTCCAGCTGCGGCTAATGTTAACGCCGTTTGACGACCGATGCCTTGACCTCCACCGGTAACTATCGCGACTTGCTGACCGAGATCAAGCGTACGACTCATTTGACCGACTCCACAATTACGTCGATAGAAATACTTTGTTACTGGCTCCTCCAGTAGCAGCCGACTCGGATTTTGGCCAATTCTGGTGAAACTTCTAGCCCCCGTACGCTCCGTCCCTGCTTTAGCACGTGTGGCTCTGTTCGCGGGCTGGATAGAATTCGTCCCCGCATAGGCATTTGTCGCCGAGTTCGCCAGAACGTGAACGCGCCTCTGTTCCACTTCGGCGAGGCGACGTTTTGGCGATAAAACCTTACTTGGCCCGGCAATCTTGACTGAACCGGTAAAAATGATGATGATTCGGACAGGGCAAGTCACGGAATTGAATAGAAAAGAGCAACGATGGCGATGGAGCACGATGGCGTGGCAAGCCAAGGATCAAATCAAAACTCGGTCGGTACCGCCCAAAAAGCGGAGCATGTCAGCGTTCCGCCGAGACCCGATCACAGCAAAGTCGAACAAATCAAGTGGGAAAGTCGGTTTCTACGCGGCAATATCGCCAATGAACTATTGGAGCCGACCGATCACTTTTCTGAAGATTCGATGCAGTTGTTGAAACATCACGGCATGTACCAACAGGACGATCGGGATGCACGTGCCGAGTTGCGTGGGCAGGGCGACAAAAGCAAAGCCTACATGATGATGCTGCGGACGCGTGTGCCTGGCGGCAAAATGACGGCCGAACAGTTTTTGGGGGAAATGGACCTGGGCGATGCATTGGGAAATGGCACCATGCGTTTGACCAGTCGCCAAGCCGTCCAACATCATGGCATTCTAAAAGAGAACCTCAAAACGGTGATGCAACGCATTCATGAACTGCGTTTGTCGACGTTGGGAGCGTGTGGGGACGTGAATCGAAATGTCATGTGCAGTCCCTTGCCAATCAATCGTCCGTGTTACCATCAGGTTCAAGCGCTGGCGGACCATTTGTCTGACTATTTCCTGCCGCAATCGAATGCTTATTTTGAAATTTGGCTAAAGGACATGCAAACGGGTGAACAAGAATGCACCCTCACGATGGAGCCAGAACACGAACCCATTTACGGTGCCGTATATTTGCCGCGGAAGTTCAAGACAGCCATCGCGTTTTCCTTCGATAATGGGGTTGATGTTTTAACGAATGATTTGGCGTTGGTGGCGATTGTCGAAAACGATTCGGTCGTTGGTTACAACGTCATGGTTGGTGGCGGGATGGGGATGACGCCGGCCAAAAAAACAACGTTCGCGGCGTTAGCGTTGCCGCTGTGTTTCGCGACTCCGGAAGAAGTGGTCGGGATCAGCCGAGCCGTGATTGAAGTGCAACGCGACTTCGGAAATCGTGAAGACCGCAAACACGCTCGATTGAAGTACTTGATTCGTGATTGGGGGATCGAGAAGTTTCGCGAACACGTGGCCCAATACTGGGGGCGGCCACTCACTCCAACTCGCGACGTTCCCATCAGCGATGCGCACGATGCTTTGGGTTGGATTGATCAAGAAGATGGCCGTTGGTGTTATGGTCTGAACATAGAAAACGGGCGGATTGTGGATCGACCGGGACTTCAATTGAAGTCGGCGCTTCGCGAGTTGGTATCTCGATTGAAGCCATCCATTCGTCTGACGGCCCAGCAGAGTGTGATGTTTTGCGATTTGACTCCCGAGCAAAAACCGGTGGTCGAGGAAATACTCGTTCGGTACGGTATCAAACGCAGCGAAGATTATTTGCCGACGCGGCGTTGGTCGATGGCCTGTGTTGCTTGGCCAACTTGCGGTTTATCGATCACGGAAAGCGAGCGTGCTTTGCCGGGGATCATGGATCAATTTGAGGTTCAATTACAAGCTTTGGGTTTGGCGGACCAACCAATCCATGTGCGGATGACTGGTTGTCCGAACGGTTGTGCCCGACCGTACAATGCGGAGATCGGCTTGGTGGGCAAAGCTAAAGAAAAATACACCGTCTATCTCGGTGGTTCGCATTTAGGTACGCGACTGGCGTTTCTATACAAAGACATGGTTCCGGCCGACCAGATCGTTCCGGAATTGACATCCGTGTTGCGAGTCTATCAACAGCATCGAGTTCAAGGCGAGCATTTTGGAGACTTTTGCAATCGCCTGGGATCGGCGGGCTTGCAAGCTGCGTGCGGGGCATGACCTTACGCTTGTTTGCTTCCTGCGCTCCCGGGATCGAGCCATGGTTGGCCACCGAAATTAGTAGCCTAGCCCCTGAGAAATATGGGGCTACTGCGCCTTCGAACATGGAGACGATTCCGGGTGGAGTCTTGTTTTCCGGAGATCGAGTCACGCTTGCGCATGCTTTGATTGGCTTGGGCTTGGCGTCGAGGTTGTTCGTGCGAATCGCGGAGTTCCCGGTTCGGCACTTCAACGAGCTTGAGAAATTGCTCGCACGCGTGGAATGGAATTCATGGCTCTACCCAGGTGAACCTTTGGTCGTCCGTGCGACGTCGAAGAAGTCAAAGCTGTATCACTCGGGTGCCATTGAAGAACGAGTATTGCGGGTTGTGCGCAAGGCTCTGGAGAGCGCGGATAAAGTCAATCGCTCCGATGTCCTGCTTCCGAGGACCGAAGAAGAAACCCCAAGTTTGGTAGTAAGACTGGAGCATGATGTTTGCACGATCTCGTTGGACGTCTCGGGTACTCCCCTGCATCGGCGTGGTTATCGTAAGAATCCCTACCGGGCGCCGTTGCGAGAAGACTTGGCCAGAGCGCTTGTTGTCGCGTCGGGTTGGGATGGAAGATCGACTTTGCTGGACCCGTGTTGCGGGGCCGGGACCATCTTGATCGAAGCGGCCATTTGGGCCCAAGGCATTCCGCCCGGTTGCAACCGATCATTCGCAGTGGTGGCAACGCCGTTGGGTGATCAAGCACTGTTAGAGAAAGTCCAGCGTTCGCGTTTGCTGGAAATTCGGTCAGCAGGGTTTCGCATGATCGGATCCGACTGCGACGCAAACGCGTTGGCCGCCGCACAAGAGAACTGGCGTTTATGGTTCCATAGCCCCGCACTTGCGTTATGTGGTAGCGGAGCGATTTCGCCGCCAAACGCTCTCGGGAACGGGGATTCTTTTTGGCCGACAATGGATTGGATCCACCAGGATGTCCGCCGCTTGGAGCTGACAGGGCATTCGGTCGCTATCTTGACCAATCCTCCGTGGGGTGACCGGATCCGGCCATCGCAACACCTGGCGTCCGTGTACCAGCGGTTGGGTGACTTGCGCCGTTCAATCGGGGTGCGATTGGCACTGATCACCAGTCAACGCGAGCTAGCCTACAAGACGGGGGTTCGCCTGCATTCGGCGTTTTTGACGGATGCCGGCGGTGTCAAGGCCAATGTTTTTGTGGAGTGAATAAAAACAGCGAGCCACCGCAGATTGCAATGGCTCGCTGTTCGTTTCTAGTAATTGAATCGAAGTGATTCTCGGATAAAGTCCTGAGACGGCTTAGAACAAGCCACCACCCAAACCACCACCCAAACCACCACCGCCCAAACCGCCGCCGCCCAAACCGCCGCCACCGGTCGATCCACCTGCAAACGTGAAGGTGTCGAAGTCAATCAACTCCATGAACCGGGGAGTGCCGTTCACGAACACGTACATGCGATCGTAGGAGGTGAACGCCAAACCACTCCAAGATGGACCGGACGGAATTTGCGTGATTTGCGGTTGATACCCAACGCCATTGGGATTTAATCCCCGTGGGCGAAGTTGCCCCTTAATCGGCGCCCCAGCCGAATCCGACGCATCGGTCGATCCCTCATACAACTCTTCGTTGCTCAGTGCCAGAATCGCATCACGCTCCATGGCCACCGATTGGTTGGCCAAAGCTTGTTGGACCGCGGTTTCGGAAGCATTACGGCGACCGTGCTCCAGAGCGAAGTTCACTTGGTATGCGGGGCGATCACCGAGTTCGATTTCCTTCATTTGCGAAGTTTGCAATGGACTGCGGAAATTGCGGAAGATTTCGACCACAACTTTACCACCGGCAACTTGGCCCTTTACAACTCGAATCCATGCTTTGTAGTCACCGGCAATCCCCTTCGGGCAAACGTAGTACTCGGAATAGACCTTGCTATCTTTTGCCGTGGGGTCTGGGAACGAGTCCTTCATCATCACGCCACCGCTCAAAGTACGAGGGATGACCTGCGAGCAAACGGTGCCGGTCGGCTCTTCGACAACCAAGTCCAAGTCGGCCGTGCCGGTCCAGCTGACCCGAACGATAACATCGCGTTCCAGCGCCGAAATTAGAGCCTTCTCCAATTCACTCGCTCGGTCGCTTTGGCCTTCGCTCTTCAGCCGGTTCACAGTGGCGGTTGCCAACGTGGTGGCATCTTTAACGATGTTTGGATTATTAGGCCAGGCTTGGCCCATGATCCCGGTAACGGCCCATTCGACATCGTCAACATTTTGGGTTTCCCGCACGGCTCGCAACCCGATCTCATAAGGTTGAGACCAAACGGGATAGCGTGTCGCCAAGTCCTGCAAAATGCGAACGGATCGACCAGCCATTTTGTTTTCAACCATGAACGAAGCAAGATTGATGGCCGCATCCCGCGAATTGTCCCAATCCATGACGGTCATGAGCAAGCGTTCGATCTCCGCTTGCGATTCACCAAGAGCCACCGAAGCGACATACAAGCCTTGATACATCCAGGGTTGAGCCTGTTGATTTCGAATGGCTCCGCGGATCAACGCACGAAGTTCGGTGAAATTCTTGTCGGCAGTCAGTTTGCTGACGGTGTTCTTCACTTGGTCCGCGTCGGCAAATTGGTTAGCGAAGTAGCTATCCCACGCTTCCTCCAACGACTGACCTGCGGTTGGAGTGACCGATAGCAGGCCGGTTGATGGTTCGTCGTCCGACTTGGTGACGGCGGGGTCTTGGACATTGAACATGCCGCCGCCCATACCACCACCCATACCGCCCATGCCGCCGCCCATACCACCCATGCCGCCGCCCATACCACCCATGCCGCCGCCCATGCCACCCATGCCGCCGCCCATACCGCCACCCATCATGCCACCGCCCATCGGGGCCAACGGCAGGACCAAGTCGGCAACGTCGTAAACCAAGGTGACCAGGTTATCTTCCGCGGAAGTCTTGGTTGTAATGGTCAAAACTTCATCACGAACCTGATAGGTCAATTCCAATTCGTCCAACGCGAGCTTCAAGGCGTTTCGTAGCTTGATGCCGGAATAGGGCAGGGTAATATCGCCGCCATCCGGATCGATACCTTCCTCTTCCAATGCTTTGCGATCCACGCGAATATTGACACCGTAGAACTCCATCAAATTATTCGCGAAGTCGGTTACCGAAGCACCGTTGACACGCAACGCGTTACCGTCGAACGAACGATCCAAGGCCGCATTGATCTTTTGCTCGTTGCCACCTTCTTCGAACAAGGCCACGCGTTCGTATTTCTTGCGCATCATCTTCTTTTGATGCCATTCGTCGGCGTCGGGATAACGAATTGGAATACGGTCGTCGAACGGTAAGCCAGACTCTTCCACCGAAGCCAACATATAGACCATGTCCAATCGCTTCTGATCCATGATCAAGCTCGATTGAAATGCCGATCGCATGTGGCCTGATAGACCAATCGCGGCCGCAATTTCCGTATCGGGAGCGGTTTCTTCGGTTACTTGTTTCGTTTCGCGAAGCTTATCGATCAAGCGATTGAGGTCGGAAGTTTCTTGGGTATGCTCGATATCACGGAGCAAGCCTTCGAATTGTTGAACCAATCGAACAACCTTGGTGTCCTTCTTTTCCATCGCCTTGAGAACCTCTTCACGTTCTGAAGAGGTTGCTCGCGCGATGGCTCGTTGCTGTTCATCAACTCGGAATTCGATGGCCGACTTCTGGGCGTTCGACAAAGCCGCGTCCAATTGACTCAGCAGACGTTGTCGCGTTTCTTGGGGAGCATCTGCCGCGTTCTCGATGCTGGAAATTACTTGCTTGAGTCGCGTTACGGCAGTCTCCGGATTCGACTTCATTCTTTCGGCGGCTTGCTTGACTTCGTTATCGACGTAGGTGTTCAAGCGACCGATATAAGCCTTTTGCATTTGATCGGACATTCCAATCAAATTCGCTCCGGCTTGGTCTTCAGCACCCTGCGGCGAACCCGCTTGATTCGCAGGCTCCTCTTGTGTTGGACCAAACGGATCCGACGACAACCCGTCTTGCAGACGTGTCGCCCGAGCATTCCCTGGGGCTCGTTCAACAACTGCCGACACCAAAGTCCGAGCGACATTCGCATCACCGCGATCCGCGGCATCATTGGCCATCACCAACATGGCTCGTGAAGAAGCGTCCATGACCAACGCAATTTCTCGCAACCCAGCCGATCCAACGGTTGGCAGGCGAAGCCCATGATCTTTCTTGGCTTGATCAACCAAGTACGACAAGAACGAAAATTGAGCATCACTGGCTTCGGGATTTACCGCCCAAGTCTGCGAAAACGACTCGCCGTTGACTTCACCTTGAACCGTCATCTGAAATGGCTGCAAAGCACCGGCAGTTCCCAACAAGATCGAATCTCGATCGGCTCGCAAAGGAACCAGGTTTTGTGGGTAAGTATCGGCCAACGCACCTTGAGAGTCCCCCGTTGACGGCCAGAACACGTTTCCACGAACGGTGTTCACTAGTTCCGCAGCGGCGACATCTGCTGCACCACTAGCGTCCGAATCCAAAAACACGTTCCCACCGGTTTGGTTCGCCAAAATCGACAACAGTTCGACATTTCGTTCGGGACCGATCGCGAAGCTGGACACCGGAATCTGATGATTTCGCAGATCGCTAACCAGTTTTTCAAACCGGCTGGAACCAAACATGGAAGGACCACAGACACCGTCGCCAACATAAATCACGTGGCGAGCTTGCGACTTGTCCAGAGACTTGAATTCGTTGATCACCCAGCCGAACACACGCTCCATGTCGGTCGCGCCCAACGGAGTTCGCTGTTCCAGCTGGCTCAATGCTTGTTGCAACTCAGGCGAACTCGCACCGTAGTACCCTTCGCCACCAAGTGGAACGGCATCCAAATCGACAGCAACAATCCGAACTTGATCGCCGTCGTTCAAGCCATCCGCAATTGCTCGGGCCATCGCGATCGAGTCACGTTGAAATGCGCCGGTCTGACTGGCGGAAGTATCAACCAAAATCAACACTTGGCTTTGTTGGTTTTGAGCTTGCGGCAATTTGGGCAACAAGCTTAATGCGAACCGGTTTTGACCGTCTGCATGAGCAAAAGTCACCATACGAGAATCTTGCTGAGTTTGTTCGTCAAACACCAACGCAGCAACTTTTTCAATCGGAGTTCGAGGCACCGCAGCGGAGAGAACTTCCCAACCCGCAAGTCCCCCACTGAAAGCCATACAACCAGCCAATGCCAGTTTCAAGTTCGAAAAGCGACGATTTTTCATTAAAAATGCTCCGGTTCTCAGCCACCCATTCACTGTTGATGCGTCGATCACCTTTGATCCAACGCCCCAGTGCATGGGGACCTAAAAAATGCTCTGATAGGAAATGCCACAGTCCCTGTTGACGATGGAACGCTTCTGCCCGGCATTCCGTCCTGTTAGTCTATTTCGTGCTCCCGATTTGCACTATACAAAACCGCTCAAAACCAGTTGGTTCCGCTACAATCGCGATTCTCTGCCCAGACCATTCCGTCCGAACTGATTCCGCCGCACGATCGCTTCAACCAACAAATCTGCTCCAATCGCTCCGTTTCGGTGGTTTTGCCCCTCAACGGTTTTGCTCGTACGTCCACCTTTCAGTGCGAATCATGTGCCAATCGGGAAATTCACGGCCATTTGTTTGCTTCGGACCGATTCGTCCCCCGCAACTGACTCGCAACATTCATCCCGGCCAATGTCGGAACGGTCTTTGCCACGGTGGTTGTAGCAAAAACTACCGCAGAATTGCATCGAATTGCCGCAAAACTACCCTCTCGAATGTTTCGTTTTGCAGTTTCACCAGCTTCCGCGAACTGGAAGCAACCAGCTTTCCGCTGGCTCGCCACTGTCCGAACTGCTTCGAAACAAGACTTTGAATTTTGAAAATTGCTCGCTCCAGTCCCACGTAGGACGCCGTCGCGACCGGTTGTACGGACACCGACTGCTCCCGAGCCACAAGTTGATTCCAACGTTTCTGAGCCATGTTCGAGGCCTGGACAATCTGCAAATCCAGCCAATCGATGGTTTCCGATGAATTCAAGCACAACCGCTCGAACAAATTTGCGGAGTGATATTCAATTTCTCGGCCAACCGACTTGAGATGCGAGCTGAAGACTTCCCAGAACAAGTCCGCTTCAAGTTCTGTCGACCTCGGAATCTCTTTTTGAAATGCGGGATGTGGCCAACCGAGCGTTGGGTATTTTGGCTGGATCAAGAACGGGAAGGGCTGCGTGTTTCCAACCGCTGGGTTGACCGTGTCGGTCTTCGTTGGAATCGCGTCTCCTGGCTGCGAGGCAACAAATTCGGACTCCAGTCGCGGAATTGAGGCGATCCATTCGTGGCTAAACTGCAAAACGCCATCGAAATGGTTCTGAATCCACATCCCGAAATTGTTGGTCGAGTGGGAGAGGCCGTTGGTCCAATCAATGATATCGGCCGCCCGCAGCAGATTTGAGTCGATTGCTTTGGATGGTTCGGCAACCAATGCGGGTTGCCAAATCGACGCATAAGCTTCGCAATAATCCACATGAAAAATCTCGCTGATCGACCGCAAGATTTCGTATTCTAAATCGCTTGACTCTGCGCCCGTCGGCTCCGCTGTTTCGGACGCTCGAGCGGCTAGATCCGCATCCGATTCGTGGGGGCAAGTGATCGAATCTCCAAACAATGGAAACTCGAAACCGGCTTGCCAATTCAGACGGTCGTGAAGTCGGGAGGCGAATCGAACGTCCGTCGCGTGGTCACCAAGCGAACTTGCCGATTGCGCGTTGATTGGCAAGGCCAAAAACGAAAATAGGAACATTGCAAATGTCGCGGTGAGACGGGGGCCCGTTTCAACGCGAAAATTGGCGAAAGTGTATTGGGGAGTCTTTAGTTCGATTGGCGGGTGGGTGGTCATTCGCATGGGAGCGATCCTTCGAGATGGTTCTTATGTGTTCATTTTGGGTGGGAATCGGTAGCCCTAACCGAGGAACGGGCGAAGGCAGTCAGGGGGTAAGTGCCGAGTATTCCCGGCACGTGATCGTTTCATCGGAGAATAAGGATCAGGTGGGCAAGGTGATTTGGTGAGTTTGGGAAAGAATTGAGGACCCTTGGTCTCGATGGGGGAAATAAACAAAGCCCAACGAAAATAGCGATTGCGCGGCAAC
>JAEUIP010000171.1 GCA_016795075.1 Planctomycetaceae bacterium
CGAGTGTTTTTCCGAGCGGCGGGGATCTCGTGCGCGGTACTCTTGATCGGGTGTGTGGGATACGGACTCGCGGTGGCTGTTCTGCCTCACGTTCCGCATCCCTGGGCGCAGCGTTTGTCCGAACGCTTGCTGCCGATCGAGTCCACATGTTTGTTTAGCGGCAGCGTGTTCTTGATTGGCGTTTTTCAATGCCTGGTTTCGTACTTGTTGGCGCACAAACGTAACCCCTTGCTCCCCGTGAGTGTCGTTGGCAATTTGGCAACGATTGGAGGAGTGGTGGTTGGCGGGGCTTGCTTTGGAGCTACCGGCGCGGGCGCTGCATTGTTGATTGTCTTGTTATGCTGGACCTTGCCCGCTGCAATTTGGGTATGGCGATCTTGCCGGTCGGACTGGCATTGCGATGGTGTGTTATAAGAGTTGAATTCGAGCGGGGCCGACTTGGGGCTGGGTTACGATCACGGACTCGGTCGCTTGGAGAGAAGTCTCGATCTTCGCGACCAAGTGGTCAGCGTGTTCCGTATTCTTCGCAAAGCAAAATAGGGTTGGTCCCCACGAGCTCTGCCCGACACCATGAAATCCCCAGTCTCGCAATTGTTCAACCCACCCCTGTGCTCGAGCCGACGCGAAAGGTCCGCCCTGGATCTGACTGAAACAATGTCCGGCGGCGATCCCGTATTCATAAACGCTGTCCGCAAACGTTTCAAAATCATCGGCCAGAACGGACGGGACAATGGCATCTCGCGAAAGTTGCTGCAATCGTTGCGTCGTCTGTGCTGGAATCTCTGGTAGAACATCGAACGCATGCAACTCACGTGCACCATGAATCGCGGACGAGTTGCGATGCATGATCAGGACCACTCGCCATTCCTCCGGCAATCGAAACGCTCCGTCCAAAACTCCGAGCTGATTTGCTTGGGATTTGCCACGATCCACGATGAGTCCGCCGCGGAAGAAACCATGCGTACCGACGGCGCTCCGCAGACCACGTCCGACGCTGCGCGCCAAGTCTTCCGGTGATAGTTCGGAGCCCAAAAAGAATCGACTCAGACCTTGACCGATCGCTAGCGCCAATTGGGTTCCCGCACCCAAGCCGCTATGTTGTGGAGGCGAACGGCGGACCGTGAGACGCAGAGGAAGTTGCAGTGTCGTTGGCCATTCGGCGATTTCGCTCCCATGAAGGTCGCGAACGTACCGAAACCACCGTTCGATAAAATCGATGGCGCGCCCTGTGGGATCATGCTGAACCACGAGGTGATCGTGAGGTTCGAATTCCAGACAGGTGGTGGGGTCTTGAATCATGAGCCCAACCCCACCGAACCAGGCCTCGGTTGCAACTTGGGCCGTTAAATCGCGAGGATGATCCATAGCATCGCGGCCTTCGATCGAAGGCCATTGCTTCGGTGCGAACCGATACAAGCCAAAATGCAAACGACTTCCCGTCGTGATTTGGAAGCGAGCATGACTGGACGCCGAGGGCATCATGGCTGGGCCTCCCCATGGATCGATGACGCGCTTGTGGACCTGTTATGTTCCGAGGACAGACGTCGTTCCACCCAGTGACAAACCCAATCCCACGCGGCCTGTTGTTCAGGGCCAGCCGTCTTTTCGACCAAACGAGCAAGGGCTGCGATTTGATCGCGAATCTGCTCCGAAGGAAGGATGCCAATTCGCGTCGCCAAGATTGTCGCTTCAATAACGGCATGCATGGCGCGGTTGAATACCATTAACGGACGCTGTTCCACTGTATGAACGACTTGGCAATTGCACTGCCAGCGCGGCCCATTTGCGGTCAAGGAAACGACTTCAAACTCCCAGCATCGCCCGGCCTCCATGAGACATCGCCCGACGATTTTTTCGGCGGCACGACTCACAGGCCATTGCACGTGGTCGGCCTTCAACGCCATCTGAGCCAGCAGTAGCACGTTATCGGTAAAGTTCAGCACGCCCGTACGAACCATGCGAAGATTGTCCAGGGTTCGCGAGGGCTCAAAAGGGCACAAATGAAAAGTGCCGCCGATCGGGGCCTGCCAGTCAAAGTCGTCCCCGAAACGCGGCCCCATCGGAGCGACATTTAGTTCGCCCGACTCCGCCAATGTGGTGACCAGACATTCGACAATCATCACGGTTCCACTCCCGCTTCGCCGATCCGATCGCGAATCGGTTCGAACTTGGAAGCTTGAATCGAAAGCGGCCGGCAACCTGATGGGTATTCGGTCCGCAGGTCGAATGGTCGAGTAACATCAGCGCCCGTCAGCACATCATGACGTTGGATCGGCAATCCGACCCACCGGCAAAAGCCAACGAGCAGGTTCAGGCCCTGGGGAGTGAGAATGGATTCCGGATGGAATTGGTAGCCAGCAATCGGCAAGCGTTTGTGGCGAATGCCCATGATCGTGCCGTCCTGCAAGCGAGCCGAAACGTCAAAGAAACTGGGCAGCGTGTCTTCACGAACGATTAGGCTATGGTAACGCCCCGCGACCAGGGGACTCGCAAGATTTTCGAAGTCATGCTGCCCGTCGTGATAGATCCAATCGGCTCGGCCGTGCTGCGGACTCGGGCCCGCCACGACGTCACCGCCCAGGGCTTGGGCGATCACCTGATGACCCAAACAGACACCCAACAGGGGAACATGTCGATAAAGTCGCGACACCAACGACAAGCAAATACCCGCTTCATTGGGCGAACATGGACCAGGGGAAAGCACGATCGCACGAATCTTCTCCGCTGCGACATCAGACTGGATTTGCTCCACGGTGATCTGGTCATTCCGCGCGACAACAACGTCCAATCCAAGCAAACGAAAGTAGCGTGCCAAGTTGTAAACGAAGCTGTCGTAATTGTCGATTAAGAGAATCATGGCCAGGCCCTGAGCGAATGGGATGCAGCCATCAACAATCCACGAGCCTTGTCCAACGTTTCTTTGTATTCTGCGGTCGGTTCGCTGTCCAACACAATGCCGCCCCCAACCGGAATCTGACACCAATCTCCGCACAGCGTTGCTGTCCGAATCAAAATATTCCAGTCCGCATTGGCCATGCCGTTTGTGTCGGAGAATCCGATGTACCCCAAGCTTCCGCAGTACGCCCCGCGTGCGACGGGTTCCAGTTCATTGATGATGTTCATCGCGCGAACTTTGGGTGCTCCCGTGATCGAACCGCCCGGGAATATGGCCGGGATCAAGTCCCAAGGCGTTTGGTCGGCCGCCAATTCTCCCTCGACCACGCTGACCAAATGTTGCACATGGCGATAAGGTTCCAGTCCACATAATTGCGTAACGCGGAGGCTATCAATCGAGCAGACACGCGAAAGATCATTGCGCAGCAGATCGACAATCATCACGTTCTCGCTGCAGTCTTTTGTGCTCTCTTGTAAGGATACGGCTTGGGCCTCGTCCAGGGCGGTTTGGCCAGTCAAACGCCGAGTCCCCTTGATTGGTCTCGTCTGCACGGCTCTTCCACGGACGCGCACCAATCTTTCCGGTGACGCGCTAACCAATTGATGATTTCCCAGATCAAAGTAGGCCGCAAAGGGAGCCGTATTCGATTGACGCATGCGACGATAAAACTCGAGTGGTTCATCACGCAGCGGCACGAGCAGCTGCTGAGCCAAGTTGACTTGGAAGATGTCGCCCGCTCGGAGATAAGCTAGTGCACGTTCGATCGATTCAAGGTAGCGAGCCGGTTCGGTAGCGGTCCAGATCTCGGGAGGAAGATCGCCCTTCGAGCTTTCCTCGAATGCTAACGGAAAATATTGGGCGAGCTCCAAATGGGACGACATGCGTTTGCCACGTCGAGGGGATGTCTCGACGGCAATTTTCATGTCACCGAGTCGTCCGACCAGTTCCGCGAGTCGCGCCAACGACGCGCGCTCGCGCGCCACGAGATCGGTGTGCGGAAAGCCATTGGCAATCAGATAAACCCGTTGTAAATCATGATCCACGGCTACCAGATGATCGTATATGCCCATCGCCAAATTGGGCACTTGAAAGTCATCGCGCGCAGGCGGCGGAATTTGTTCTAGTGCCCGGCACCAATCGTAAGCCAGCATTCCGGCAGCTCCCCCGACAAACGGCGGAAAGTCGGCGGGTAAGGGCTCGATGGTAAAGTTCCGCACGGCCGCTTCGAGCGACTGCCAATCGGACAGATTTGCCTCGCGAGTCATTGTCCAATGATTGGGGGCGGGCAACCAATAACTCCACGACGCATCACAGTGACGACCTCGGTCCGCGACAACCACGCTTTCCAAGAAAAGTTGGCCTAGTTGCGCGGGGAAACGAGCAACGTAGGCATGGAGAATTTCATTGACCGAGATTGGGTTCGAGTCGCCGCAAAAGATTCGCACAAACTCGGAGGCCGAAAACTCCATATACCATGGTCCCAGCGAGCCGATTTTTTGGATCGGAAATTGGGTTGAAGCAACAGCGGGTGAAGTCATGGAATCGAGACGATTTCTGGGCTGGCATGCAAAACGGTCGTTGAGCCGGGTCCTGCCCGGCCAGTGGGTTGAAATGTACTCGATCTGAAACGATGACGGGAGCCGACTAACTTGCTCACGAAAGCATTTGACTGACGGCCAATGAACGAGTTACGGGGCACCGGCTACAAGCGCCCTACCGCCAATGCTGTTTGGAATGTCCGCGGATGGGTGTCTTGCCCAGCAAATAAAAAGGTCACGGCAGGTCGTTCCATCGTCTTGCCGTGACCTTTATCCTGAACGGGACTTCCTGATGTCCCGCCCTCCCGGTCCTTGTTAATATCGACCTCGACAATTGGAGAATCTGAGTCGAGTCAGCGATTTGTGTGCGAAATCGCCAAAATTGTCCTGAACTTTCCGCGAAATCATGCGAAATTGGGTCGAGTTTTCCGGTAAATATGGTGCACCCATTTGCGAGAATCCAAGGCCGAGATTAGGCTAGAAAGTTGGTGGATGCAGAGTGGTGTCTTGCTCCAGATGGGGCGAAGCGAGACAAGGTTGGGGGCTGCCAGGGTTCCAGATCCAAGGGAAACGCGTGATGAAAGTTCGATTGGGCATCGGTTTATTGGGCCTGGGGCTATTGTCCACCGGGTGTTTCGAGCCAAGTGATGCAGAATTGCGGGAACGAAGCGAAACCCTGCCAGCAAAAATCGAGTGGCAAAAAGCCGCCAAAGAACTAAGTAGCAGCAAAAGTGCCGCGAACCCCGAATCGGAGGCCATGGTAGCCAGTCTCTCTGGTCAATTAGCCTCGGTACAAAAAGAAAATCAGCGTCTGAAGGTCGAAGTGGAGCAGCTCAAGTCGGCTCAAGCGGCGACGGCTAAAGTCGCCGAGGCATCGGCCATTGAAAAGGTAACCGCGCTCGGTGGGAAGGTCGTCTCGGACAAAGACGGCATGGTGACTCTGGCGGATTTGTCGCTGGCAAAGTTCACACCAGAGGATCTGGTCGTTCTGCAATCGTTTACGCGACTCAAGCAAGTAAATCTCATGGGCGGCGAAGTTGGCACGGCCGCTTTGGCGATGGTTGCCAAGTGCCCGTCGATCGAACGGTTGGATCTGCCCAAGACCGCAACCAACACGGAAGGTCTCAAGGAACTTCTCAAACTGCCCAAGTTGGCCTATCTCGACCTGTTCCGCGCGGACGTATTGGACGATAGCTTCGAAGTCTTGGCCCAAATGCCCAACTTGGAACAAATCCGAGTCGGCCAGACCAAGATCGGTGACCCGGCGTTGGTGTTCTTGAAAGGTAATCAGAAAGTCAAAGCTCTGGATTTGAGCGATTGCAACCGAGTTTCGGACGCGGGACTCGAGTCCATTTCCAGTTGCACAAATTTGCAATTCCTGAAGGTTTGGGGACCACAGATCACCGACGTGGGATTGGGACACATCGGCAAGATGACCAACCTGCGCGTCTTAGGCCTGAACGATACCCGAATCACGGACGCCGGAATGCCCAACTTGGCCAAGCTAACCAAGTTGGCCGAATTGTACTTGGTGCGGACTCGTATCGGTGACCAAGGACTGAAGTCATTGGAAGGCTTGGAAAACATCGTTCACTTGCGAGTCCGCGACACGCAATTGACCGACGCGGGTGTCGCTTCGTTCGTTGGGATGAAGAAACTACGAATCCTGGACCTCAGCGAAAATCGTTCACCAGGGATCACCGATGCCACGGGCGCAACGATCGCGAAATTGACTAACCTCGAAGAACTGAATTTGTGGTCGACCAAGATCAGTCACAAATTGGTCGATGAATTAAAAAGTCTACCAAAACTTCGTTGGTTGAACTTGGACCAAACAGAAGTCACCGATGAAGTGTTGCCCCTATTGGGCGGCATGACCAATTTGGCTTGGTTGCATTTAGGCTCCAATAACATCACCGAAGCCAAAATTTCTGAATTGGAAAAATTGGAGAAGCTAAAGTACATCAGTCTGACTCACACCAAAATTGAAGAGGATGCGTTTTGGGACCTCGCGGATAAGTTGGAAGCCAAAGGCTGTTTCGTCGACGGTCCGTAAACACACCCGAGCACAAACCTTAAATGGGTTGCACGGTAATGGTGCGAGCCTTGTCATTGGATGGCTAAGGATGGCAAGTACGTGTTGTGATCGCGGCGGATGCCTGCGGATGGCAAAGCCGTGCTGCGGATTGCATGGCACACAGATTCACATCGTACAGGTAGTTTTTCCCTGGCTTCGCCTAGTGTCACGCAGGCCGTACACAGGAACGCAACTCGCGTCCACAGTTCGGCATGGTCAACCACCCATCTGAAACCTTTCATCCACCAATCCGGAGTCTGTCATCCGCAGTCCGGCATTGCCATCCGTAGGCAATCCAGGGCCCCCTTTCCGCGATTCCGGAATCGCGACTAAACGTCCGAACACATTGTCCGCGGGCCGTTAGCTCCACGTTCCGTACGACAATCGATCACTTCGTGTTCTGTAACTATATAGTCCATCGGAATGTCGTAACTTGGATCGAACGGCACTGCATTGGCGATTTGAACTTGAAACGCCAGAGCGATCGCCACACTACTACGCTTTCTTTGCGAAAGCAGTTTGTCGTAGTAGCCTTTGCCGTACCCCAGACGGTTACCGCAACGATCAAATGCAACACCAGGCACGATGAATAAATCGATGTGCGTGGGAGCGACCAATCGCTCAGGGAGTCTCAAGTGACGAGCAGGTTCTTGCAGTCCCCAATGCGAAGCGGTTAACTCGGACCAATCTTGCAGGTGAAATAATTCGAGATGTTGAGGCAGGCAGTAAGGAACGGCTAATTGGGTTTTTTGACGTTCGCCATCGCGACTTGCTTGATGCTTCGGGAAACCGGAAACAAGCTCCCGCAAATAAGGGCGAGTAATGACTTCTGGTTTGATATCCACGTAACTACAAATCCAGCCTTCGTTGGGCCAGGGAAACCGGGCGAGAAGTTGCTTCCAGATCACGGAACTTTTCTCCTCGTGACCAGTTACCTGGCCGCGAAGTTCAAGAGCATGTTTGCGAAATTCTTTTTTGTTCATGTTGGCCAACACCATGGAGTCCAATCCTTTGTCCGAGCAGGGGTCTGAAACTCTCGGGCCATGTCGTTTTGTTCAGAATTTTGCAGGCTTTCAAAGCACATGCCCGTTTCTTGAACGAAGCCACACGAAGCTAAGTCGGCGGAATCGCACTTCGCAGGTATTTGATCGGAATCATCAACGCGGCAACGGCCAAGGCCACCTGCCATTGCTGGGGATTGGCATACAAGCAGATCGCACCGTTGAGCAGTACCAAACTGCCAAGGGCAGTGATGATCGCAGTGCGAACGGCTTTCTCTGAGGCTACCAGCACGCCATTGATCGCTCTCCTAATACCGCCGTATGCCAAAAGGCACATGGCCAATGGCCACCAGATCTCAAACTTTTTCCAAGTACCAATCGACGCTCGGCCCAGTGGACGATCTTCCAAAAAGATCAATCCGAATGCAAGTATAAAGATACCCAAACCGAGAAAGAACAAACCAAGACATAAGTGCCAACGTTGTGGGCCGGACGATTCGCTGCGGGCGTACCAAGTGATCCCGGTCACGTAACTGGTCATCGCCAAGGCACATACCCAAACGTCCGTCGTCCAGTAAGTCCAAGGTCCGACCAAAATGGTTGTTGCTGGTTCGAGATCCATAACGGTCAGCGCCGGCAAACTAGCTCCCAACAACAAGTTTAGGCCACGACAACTTCCCATCACAAACGGTGCCACGAAGCTCCGTTTCAAAGGGCCATCGTACAGCCAAATAGACAGGATTAGCCCCACCGCCATTATCAAGCTCCAAGACCACGGCGGAATCACAACACCTCCTTTGCTTCCCAGCCTTTCATCACCAACAATCTCTGTTTGGAAAAGCCAACCAGCGACGATGGCAGACAGGACAGCGACGGCAACAAGCATCCCAGCGATCCCGCGTGCCTCGGCGAGTGAAACGATGCCTGTCACCAGAGGACGCCCTGGGTTGTTCGTTCGATCCTCTTCCAAGTCGTTCAGATCGTTCAGAACCATGCCGAACGAATAAAGACACACGCTACATAGCGCCAGGGCCACCAATGGCGGCCACTCGACAATCGTTCCGACGGCCAACAGGTAACCCGCAACAATATCGGCCACAGCGGTCGGCGTATTGGAGAAGCGGATCAAACGCAAAAGGCCCAAGACTTTTTGATTCATAGCGAATCCGATCTGGTTTCAGTTGGGTCAGTTTGGAAGGGCTCGTAGTTGAGCCGTTTTATCTGCATGGGCGAATCGATCCGATAATGAATACCGCGCCACGCGACGGTTCTGGTCAAGATGGCTCGAACCGTTGCGAAGGGATACACCACCTGAGTCAGCAACAGTCCTGTGGCCGCCCAAAAAACGTGCGCCGCACTTCCGGAAGTCTCCCGTTGAATCGGCTGCTCAAACGACAATTGTGAAAGACAATGTTGAGCGGTCCGCTCTATGTTCCGCCACACGATAAGGTAGAAAAGTTGATACCCCATCAGCGACATGATCACCACTCCGAGGGACCACCAATCTTGCAGTAATGAGGCCCAGATTGCGATCCCCAATATGCACGCGTGAAGCAATGCCAAGAACCCAGCGTGAAAAGCGGTCCAGCGAAAACTGGGGTGATACAGTCGCATATCAAGTAACTGCCGAGAGATCCACCGAGTCGCAGAGGCGACGCGAAGCGGTTCGTAGCTCTGAACCAATACACCGGGCGCGGTCGCCACGCGATGCCCGGCCGCTTCAACGAAGGTTCTGACTTGGGTATCCTCGAAGAGGGCCTTCTGCCATGACTCCAGCAGTCCGCAATGCTCCAGCACGTCGGCGCGAATCGCCCAACTTCCTCCCCAAACGACTCGGTACAAGTGCATCTGCGGCAACGAACCTAAATTCCAGAAGTACCGCACGATGGCACCCAAAGAAATTTGGCTCCGTTCATCCGCGCTTTCCGCGGTAGTAACGGGCGGGCTGGACAATTCTTTTGCTGGGAAACAACGGTACCAGCGATGTCCCGTGGTGGCACCAACCGTCGTCGTCATCGAACTGGATTCTTGATTCCAGGGAGCCATGGGTTCCAGTAGTCGCCACAACCAATCTTGCGAAACGAGTCCGTCGCCGTCCGCAAAGGCAAAAAACTTGGGCCGCCCCGCTTCTAACAGGAGTCGTCGTGCCACTTGGGCCAAGGCCAAGCACTTCAAGCTGCAGTGGTCCGAATCTATTTCCAGAACATGCATTGTCCACCGATGCGCAAGGTCAGTAGGCAATTGACGGATTACGGCAACCGCCGGATCGTTTGCAGAGTCTACAATCAAATGCAAATGAAACGCAACGTCGCGTTGTTGCAAATGGGCGAGCAGAGTTCGATACAGATGCGGATCCGCACCACGCAGCGCCATCAAAACGGCACAAGAATCGCTCGAGTGCCATGGTTTGGTTGCTAAAACGGGACGCATATAGCGACAATAGATTGCCACAATGATGGCTTGAACAAGGGCGAACACTCCCAGCATGACGACCACGTTCAGCGCCAATAGCTTCAGAATCATGGGCTGATCAGTGTCTTTGAATGAAGCTGCTGGCGTACGAGCGAACTTCCATGCCATTCAAGACATGGACCAAGCGTAGCTGTTGCACGGTCGAATCGCTATATTGACCCAGCGGGACATGGACCAAGCGTTTGCCATACAAACGAGCGATTCGTTTCCAGGAATAGCCAGGCGCCAAAGGACTGAGCAAAGCGACGTGCCGATGAACCGCAAAGCGACAGGCCGCAGCGATCAACCGTTCCTCCAACGTGGTAGTGAAATCGAACATCGGCTCTCGCCAAATCTCCGGAATACGTCGCGGGGGAAACAAGAACATGGCACCCCCGTAGGTTGCCGAACAAATGCCCGGCCCTACGGGATTCTTTTTAAAGTCGGTCGCGTAAAACGCCAACGTCGATTCTTCGCCGTGTTCGGCAAACCAAGTGGTTCGCCAAGTATAGTCACGTGGGTCCGCCGGAGTATCGAACAACATGACGGCGGCGTCCATTCCGCTGCGGATGGGTGGGTTGATTTTGACGTACAGTTCCCCATCGTACCAATGACGCAACGTTTCGCGGATATCGATTCCGTCCATCACGCTGCTCATGAACTTCTCGCTCTTTGCAGCATCCGCACCCATAATCTGTTTCGCACGATTAAAAACGGCCGAGCGAAACTGTTCGATCCTCGCGTCCTCGGGTGGGTAACTACACTGGTACCCCGAGTTCCATCGCTCGATCCACCGCTTCTGGTCCTTGGGACGGGAACGATGAGGCTGGAGTTCCAGGTGACGCCAGACCAAGGGGACGCCCGACAACCGGTTGACCGCTCCGATGATTTCATCGGTTGGCAATTCGATTTGTCCGATGCCCATTTTGACCATAGGCAAGGTTTCTTCCGAGTTGCTTGTGGAATTCGCTGGGCCGGTTCCGATCTCAGGTGACGAGCCTTCCGCCGATGCCAGTTCTTTATCCTCGCGCTCGGTGTTGGCGTCGCTCCGAGTTACTCCACCTGCTTCCAAGCGATCGATTCGATGAGGAACATATCGTTTGGCAGTGTTCAAGACGTAGTAAGCGTAAGTATCCCCACCAATCTGTTGAGCGGCTTGCACAATGTGAATAAGGTCTGGCGTCAGTCGCCGCTCCATCAAAGTCAGATTGCGAATGTACTGCAAACATTGTCGCAGCAAGAGCGGTGTAATCTTGCGAGCTGACGTGCCCAGCTTGCGCTGATAAACCGCTCGCGCCGTTAACAACAATCGTTTGACACCGTCGATACTCAGTTCGGAATCGTCACCCAATGTCATGCGAGCATGTTCATAAAGTGCGGTCGTGAACGGAAGTTCTCCGAACAGGAAATACAAAGAGCGCAACCGGACACCGTACACCTTGGGCGGCTCGGTCCATTCGGGCTGTGGCGGATTCGCGTCCGGTTGGAAGTAGGCTTCGCGGATCCACGGCCAGTCGTGAAAGTCGCAGACCAAGAGGATATTCTTGTAGTCAATAGACAACTGCCGCAACTGATACGCCATGTATCGAATCCGAGCGATCCGTTGGGGCTGGGTCGGTCGTTCAATGTGGGGCAACATTGCGGCGGCAAAGCGTTCGATCGAAACCCGTTTCAAACAATACGGATCCGCCGATTGTTGTTGGTAACCTTCATAGCGATTGACTTCCAAGTCAATAAAGAAGCGTGGAATATGTTCGCCCATGGCCGTGCGGATTGCCGCGATGACCCCTTGGCATGGATCGATCGGAACGTAACTGGCGTTGAGATCCACTTCCCAATCTTCCGGATCTTCATCACTCAAGTCCAGGTCATCGCCTTCACCGGTAGGATCGGTCGGGAACTCCGAT
>JAEUIP010000172.1 GCA_016795075.1 Planctomycetaceae bacterium
AACAATATTCACAAAAGCGACGATATGACCGAACCTCTAATCGCGGGAACAGATTCCAAGTCCATGTAGAATCGCCAGCAGTTTTTCCGCCTTCGTTGGTGAACGTTTTTGCTAGGATTCCACTCATGAAGTTCCGTCGTAAATCTGAACCCTCGTCCAGAAACTTCGACAATCTTCGATAAACTTGAGGTGCAGCGGAGCCTCCTGATAAAAATCGTGCCCCGCCAGATCATCAAATCCGACCACTAGTTTGTAGGAGTAGCTAGAGTCGACCACAGGTCGTCGAGTGGAAGCCGGCTTGCCAATAAATTTGAATTTGACCGACTCGATGCTGATCAAATCATTGAGGCCGGCTTCAAAGGCCTGGAGTTCCGTCGATTTCAGATCATCCCGCAGCCAAAACAAGACCGTATGCAAAAACATATGAAAGCTGTTTCCCGATTGTTGGGTGAAACCCTAATGTGAACCGTCGTTGGACCGCGGAGCGATCCACGACCAAATTGGACCGCGGAGCGATCCACGACAATGTCGGACCGCGGAGCGATCCACGACAATGTTGGACCGCCGAGCGGGCCATGACGAGGATCGATTATGGGACCAGTAAACTTCGCTGACAAGCCGATGTCAGTCAAACTTCGTAGACGAATCGAGCCACATCAATCGTCGTCACCAAGTTCAAAATGAAACGGCGGTTGCCCATAGCGAGCGCGCATCCAGTTGGCCGCCTTTAACGCTCTCGGCAGGCGAATCAACCACCGTTCTACTCGGCGTTTGCCTGGAAAATCGAGCAACAGAATCCCAATAAAGATGGTAAGCAAGCCTTGCCCCGGCAACACCAACATCGCGATACCCGCAAGAACAAAGACCAAACCCAGCAGGTTCTTTACGGCGACCAAGAAAACATGAACGGCCGGATGTCGTGTGGGCCAATCCCGGACGGGTCGCCTAACAAAGTAGTCGGCCGGCAAACGCACCAACACCAACGGCAATGCAATCGCTGAAAACAGCAATGTCGCGACACTCAGGGCACCCAAGGCCCAGAGCCATTGACGATATTCGTCCAACCAAACCCATTGCCCCAGAATCCCGGACTCGGCCGTTGCGAATTCGACATTCGTTGCGAAGACCGCATGCCATAACTCGCCGTGTATCAAAGCCACAACCTACCGAATTCTCGAGTTGAAGTTGACCGATTCAAGTCTCTCAGGGAGCCCAACGGATCAAGGAGGTTCACTCGGTCGGGGTTGCGCGATCCACGTTGGCTGGTTTCTATCGCCTCATGAGGCGTCGAAGGACGACTCTCCCGTCTGCGTCTTTGTCATTGGTAACCCCCAGCATCACTCGATCGTTCTCTTTCAACTGCTCGAGGTCCAACGTGCCGTCCGCGTCCATCAAACGGGCCGAAGCGGCATTGTATTCGACTTCGGGCCCACCAGCCAGTCGCACTGTGATCGTTTGCGCTTCCGCGTCGATCGAGACAACGCGTCCCGCGATCGGCCGGTTCGCAGTCCCGGGCGGATCATTCATACCAGGCCGTTGGTCCGGGCGTCGGCGTTCATTCCGACCCGGACCGTTGCCCATTTCAGGCCGTCGGTTATTTTGCGCCGTGCCACGCGGTCGATTACCTCGCCGCACACTGCCACCGTCTTGGTCCGCTTGCCACTTGATGCGATAAGTTTGCGTGATTGGCTTGCACCAACCTTCTTCGTCGTGGCATGCAAAATATTGGACGGTTAGCTCCAGCGGCTTGGAACGATCCATCAAAGTGACCTCAAGCAAGAACTCGCGAGGGTCGCTGTCGGCTTCGACGTTAACCTTGGGGGCCTCACCCGCCGACCGGGCCAAGGTCGCCGAAGAACTCGTTTGGATTTCAAACTTTAATGGGGCCGCCAAGTTGTTCCAATGCACGTGATACAACGGATCGAGATGGAACACCAAGTACAATCGCCCCTCACCATCGCGCAACAAGGCTGGTTCCGCCTCCGCGCGCAACTTCACGTAAAACGGTTCGCCGCCCGCCTGGACCGTTTCAACGACCAACGGTCGCATCTGCTCCGGCAACTCCAGTTTCGGAAGCACGCCAGACGCAATCGTTGAAGCTTCCGGGTTCGGCTTCTTGGTGGGAAGATTTAACGAGGCAATGGATGTCGGCCGATCGACTTTGCCGACCAACTTTTCCAGGTCTGCCCGCAATTCGTCGGGATTACTCCAACTGCGTTTGACCAGCACTCGGCCTTCCGCGTCCAGGATGAACTCGGAATTGGGCGCGTCGCCCAAGCCATGCTTCACGTCATTTTCCATCGTGTCGCATAACCAAGGAATTTTTGTGCCCAATGTTCGCTGGGCCTCCGCGACATGCATCAGCCGCTCTTCCAAAGATACGGGCGCAACGTAACCGTTGGTTTCTGGATGAGCCAGTGATTTGTAGATGTAATAAAACTGGACGCCCTTAGGAGCAAAGTCTTGGTGGATCGCCTCCAAACTGGGGACGTTACGCAAGAAAGGCGGTCATGTCAGGCAGCCAAAAACCAGAACAGTGGGCTTGCCGCCGAGCTCGAACAATTGAACCTTGGATCCGTCCGCGCGGAAGGCTGTCAGATTCGGCACCCGTTCGCCGACGTCGGGCGCTTTCCGCTGGAACGCTGAATCAACGGCGTTGCGCGGGGATTCCGACGTTCGAGGTTCCTGGGCCAATCCCAGTCCTGCGACTGCTCCAGAAAGCCAAACGCCGACCCATAACCCACATCCCCACAACCTGCAACGAATTCGCCGCATCGATACAACTCCCGGAAGGAACCACAACCCGAGTCTACCTTTTAATCTCACGCGATGAAACAGAAACCAGGACAGGAAAACGGGAATTGTCAACGAAAGATCTCGTGCGAATGTACGATATTCATGCTCAAAAAACGACGACGGCAGAATCCTGATCGCAGGATTCTGCCGTCTCAAGTGTACCGCTTATCCACCGAACGGAGACATCTCGTATGCCCAGTCCCAATTGTTCGACTGGTAGTATTGGCCCGCAGAATTCTGCCAAAATGTCGAGCCGTCGGACGCTTGATAAACTTCACCGCCTGAATAATACGGCAGTTCATAAATCGTTCCATTGGAGCCTCGGTACAGGTCACGCTCCCAAATGACGTTTCGGATGTAGTTTTGATGAGCTTGATGCTGCGAATGGGATCGCTGCATATAGCCCTCGAAACTCATGTCCATCAACGAGTTGGTGCGTTGGACGTACGCGGCCTGTTGTTGTTGAAAAGCGGCTTCCCGTTGTTTCAAGTTCGCGTACCATTCGGGATTTTGTCGACGTGACTCGGCGACCAGATAATTCCAAACCGCCTCGTCCGAGTTCTGATAGTCGCCGGTCTCCTGACGGTAGCTTTGAATGGCCTGTTGCATTTGTGAGTTGGCGTGTTGCCGCCCTTCGTCCAAAAGTTGTTGGATCTGGGCCATCGGATCTTGGGCCATTGCGGGAGTTGTGACACAAATCGCCAACAAGGCCAACGCTGCGGTCAAAATTGCTCGTCTCATCGATTCTTCCTTTGCTCTTGGGATTCCATTGGTTTCTCCGCCCACACCGACGATACGTGTCAATATTTGGCTTGTGACTGACGATTCTGGAAAACCATCGCAAAACAGAGGTTTGTCCAAATCGCCCGTCGTTGCACGACTCATTGAGGCGGTTCCCCGGGTCTGAACGTGTGGAGGAACCGCGAGGGACCGGCCGCCGCGGCGAATTTCAGAAACACATCGTCCAAGACGGGCCCCGGTATGATTTAAGCTGACGGGCATCTAAGATGTTCCATAGACATGCCATTCAATTTGTTCTCGGTGGTTTTGGGGCTCGGCGAGCGCAACCATTGGTAGCGGTTGTCTTCGCGTGTCAAGAAACGTTTTGGCACGGGATGCCAATTTGATGGGATAAGAAATATGACGACGATTTGTTTCAGCGGTAAGTTGCGTTTGAAGTCCTTTGTTCTACTCGCGATGGTTGGAGTGATGGTTGTTGTCTTGAAGCCCGTTGTGGTTGAAGGGCAAGACGCCTCCACCGAGCCAACGGCGGAGGTATTTTCAGGCCCGCAACCAGGCGAGCCCTTGCCGGAATTTGTGTTTCGGGAATTGTTGGTGGAGAAGTCTGGTCGAGAATTGAATTTGGTCCAAGAGGCTGCTGGAAGTCCTTTGTTGTTGGTGTTCGTGCATCAGGTGAATCGCCCGTCGATTGGCTTCACCCGGGTGTTGTCCAAATACGCACATTCGCGGCAAGCCGATGGACTGCGAACGGGCGTGGTGTTCTTGGATTCCGATGCAACGGCTGCAGAAGCCAACCTTCGCCGGATCCAACATGCGTTAACTCCAGGTGTATTGACCGGCGTGTCGATTGATGGTCAAGAAGGGCCCGGAAGTTACGGATTGAACCGCAAGGTCGAACTTACGATTCTCATGGCCAAAGACAATGTCGTTACGAGCAACTTTGCGTTGATTCAACCGAGTATCCAAGTGGATTTGCCAAAGGTCCTACAAGGGATTGTGGCCGTTGTTGGTGGTACTGTTCCGGAACTGTCGGAACTAGAGGGCCTACCTCCGATGCGGGAGCAAGCCACAAACGGAAATCAACCGCCCAATCTGCGACCACTCTTGCAACCGATGCTGAACAAAAATGCGACCGACGAGCAAATTGACGCGTCTGCTCTTGTCGTGGAGGAAGCGGCAGAGAAGGACGAAGCACTGCGAAAGGAACTTGGCCGAGCCTGCAAGACGATCGTCGATGCTGGGAAAGTGGGCAATTACGGCTCTCCCAAGACGCAAGAGTATTTCAAGAAATGGGCCGAACAATTCGGAAAGCCGTCGCCCGACCAGAAAGGACCGGATCGTTAGGCTTGGTCACACCATGATTAGGGGTAGCGACGCTTGCCTAGCATGGTGTCGTACAGGACCATCCGAGTTCTGGTCAACGCAGCGATACCATTTTTTAAGCTGGACGAATTATTACGACTACAAACGCACATCGATGGCGGGTCGAAAATAAAAGGCTGGATCATGTTGACCGTTCTATCCTGGAGTTGGTTCAGCGCGTTGGTTTTTCTCGCGCCGCAGGGTGACGACATCTGTTTTGATCGAGAGATAATCCCTGTACTTACCAAGGCCGGGTGCAATGCAGGGAGTTGTCATGGCGCGGCGGCCGGTCGCGGTGACTTTCGCTTGTCTTTGTTCGGCTCGAATCCGGCGGCCGATCATCGTTCGATCGTTGATGCCTTCCAGGGACGAAGAGTCAATCTGCATCAACCCGACCGCAGCCTACTGCTGCGCAAGCCCACCGGAGAATTGGAGCATGGCGGCGGCCAATTATTCGCTCTGGATGCCAGTGAATCGCAGATCATTTTGAAATGGATTGGTCAGGGAGCCCAACGCCATGCCGCGCCCCCATTGGAACGGCTCATGGTGACAGCGGAGCAGACGCACTTCGAATCGGTTCCCAACCAAACCAACGTCCGGGCTGAGGCGACGTTTGCCGATGGAACACGGCGGACCATCACCGAACTCGTAACGTTTTCCAGCATGGATTCGACTGCTCTTCGTGTCGGTTCCGATCGTGAAATTCAACTGCTGCGGCCCGGCCAGCATGTTTTGTTGGCTCGATACATGGACCATGTGGAGGCGGTCCAATTTAGCGCTCCAATGGGCAACGCACCGCCGAACGCTCTCTCGGAGAAAGCCGAGAACTTTGTTGACCGAGAGATATTGAAAAAGTTGAACGAACTGCGGCTTCCCCCTTCTCCATTGGCCAACGATACCGAGTGGCTCCGCCGAGTGCACTTGGATTTGACTGGCCGCTTGCCAGCGATCGACGCGGTGAAAAGCTACTTGCAGTCGGTGAACGACACCACGCGGGCGGAACTGCGCGAGAAGATCGTTGACGAGTTGTTGAATAGCACCGCTTATGTCGACTATTGGGCCTGGCGGTTCGCCGGCGACTTGCGCATGCGTAGTTTTCCTAACGAGGAACAACCGTTAGCGGCCTATCACGATTGGCTGCGAGAAATCATCAAACAGGACCAGGGGTTCGATCGCCTTGCTCGTTTGCTGTTGACCAGCGACGGCGACTCGCATGTGATTGGCCCGGCAAATTTTGGTCGAATGGTTCGAGACGCGCGCGAGCAAGCCGAATTGGTCGGCCAGTTTTTTGCGGGAGTCCGATTGGGTTGCGCCAACTGTCATGACCATCCGTTGGATCGTTGGACTCAAGACGACTACCATGGCTTGGCGGCGGTCTTTGCTCGAGTTCAGCGGTCTCGTCACGTTAGCTTCGGAGAACGCGGCGAAGTCACAAACCTCCGAACTGGCGAGCCCGCGACACCCAGGATTCCGGGCCAGCGCAACCTATCAGCCTTTGGTGATCACCGGAGCGAAGTCGCCGACTGGGTCTTGGACGAGCAACAGGATCTGTTTGCCCGCGTGATGGTCAATCGGCTGTGGAAAGCCTTGTTCGGTCGAGGATTGGTCGAACCGGTGGACGACTTGAGGTTGACAAATCCCGCCACCCATCCCGACCTGTTGGCTCTGTTGGCAAGGGACTTTGCGGCGAACGGTTTCCGCCTCCGGCACACATTGCGACGGTTGGCATTGTCGCACACCTACGCTCGGTCGAAGGAAATTTTGCCCGGCAACCAAGCCGACGATCGGTATTTCTCGCGGGCGTTTCCTCGTCCCATGGAACCCGCCATTTTTGTCGATGCGATTCAGGACGTTACGGAGATTAGCGATCCGATCGCGCAGGCCAACTTTGAGCGCGCTATTCATTTTGTTGATTCGTCACTGCCATTGCCGACATTGGACGCATTGGGACGGTGCCAATTAGGACCGTCCTGTGACGCGACTCCTACGGGGACCTACAACTTGTCGGCGCAGCTACAATTGCTAAACGGCGCGGTCATCAACCAGAAACTTCGTGATCCACGGGGGCGCTTGCAGCGGCAATGGGCCGAGAACTTGCCGTTGGACCAAATTGTCCAAGAATGGTACCTCGTGGCACTTTCGCGGTCGGCCTCCCCAACGGAACTGGAACATTGGACCAACGAACTGGCGACAGAGGACCGGCAAGAGCAACAGAAGCGGTTAGAAGATTTCGCGTGGAGTCTGTTGAACAGCCGAGCGTTCTTCGAGCGATAGGATGGATAAGAACATGAAACAACGCCCGGTTCGCTGCGATGGTGTCGGACGGCGAGACCTCTTGAAGGTCGGCTTATTGACGGGTTGGGGGGTGGGCTTGTCGCAATATTTCGCCCGTGTCGCGGACGCTCAATCGCAACAACGACAAACGGCGAAGGCTTGCATCTTGGTTTGGTTGGACGGTGGGCCAAGTCACTTGGAGACGTTTGATCTCAAGCCAGATGCGCCTGCCGAGGTTCGTGGACCATTTCGCCCAATCGCAACCAATGTTCCCGGCATCCAATATTGCGAGCTTCTAAATCAGACCGCTAAAGTGGCCGACAAACTGACCATCCTACGATCACTCACGTCACCGTTGGGAGAGCATGGGCTGGCGAATCAGTACATGTTGACGGGTTATGAACCATCGCCTGCATTGGTGCATCCCTCGTTCGGAGCGGCATGGAGTCATCTCCAACCAACACCGGGCGCATTGCCGGGTTACGTTGCTATTCCGAAGGCTGGTTCTGCGGGTGCTGGTTTTCTGGGTTCCGCCTACGAGCCATTTGCGACACAGGGAGATCCCGCCCAGCCAAGTTTTCGCGTGCCGGATATGGATTTTTTTCCGGGCGTTGATGTCGAGCGACTTGATCGTCGTCGTGCCTACTTGGAGCAATTTGATCAACGACAAGCGGAGTTTGAACGTTCGGCTCCGTCCAGTGATCCCGCGTTCGCGCAGGCGTATCGGCTGGTTACTTCCAACGAGGCCAAGTCGGCTTTCGATCTTTCGCAAGAACCACAGGACGTACGAGCTCGTTACGGACCAAGGACCTTTGGTCAAAGTTGTTTGCTCGCGCGCCGATTAGTCGAACGCGGGGTTCCATTCGTCACGATTAATTACTCGGGGTGGGACACCCATGCGGATCTCGTCCTGCAGTTGAAAGAAGGCTATAGCGGTGCGAAGTTGGGTGTTGGTTTGATTCCGACATTTGATTTAGGATTCAGTGCTCTTTTGAGCGATCTTTCGGAGCGTGGTTTATTGGAGCAAACGTTGGTTGTGGCCATGGGCGAGTTTGGACGGACACCAAAGCTCAATTCACAAGGCGGTCGCGACCACTGGCCGCGCGTCTTTAGCGTCGCAATGGCAGGTGGCGGCGTGCGTGGGGGGCAGGTCATTGGCTCGAGTGATCGCATGGGAGAAAGCCCGCGCGATCAACCGATCACTCCCAAAGACCTAGCCTTCAGTGTGTTCACATTGTTGGGGCTTGATCCAAACACGGAACTGTTGACCCCAGATGGACGCCCCGTGCCATTGAATCAAGGGGGTCAATGGATCCAAGGATTAACCTGATGAATAAGTGCTGCCGTTGTCTGGTGTGGCTGTGGTGTTTTCTTCCAAGTGTTTCCCATGCGAGTTTGTTCTCTGCGTCGGAGGGTGACGCGAATCGAACGAATGAGTTCACAGTTGTCGTTCGTTCAGCAGTTCCGCTAACCGCGTTGGCGCTTTCTCCAGACCATCAATTTCTGTTGGGAGCTTCGGCGGCTGGTGTGGAGTATTGGAAATGGCCGACGCTTCAACATTCCAGAAGAATGGAGACAAAGATTGAAGTTGTTCAGGATCTTCAGTTTTCTCCAAACGGGCTTCAACTGGCGGTTGTCGGCGGAATTCCCGGTGAGACTGGTTCCATCGAATACTGGGACTGGCCACGACAGGAAATGACGAGTGAAATCTCGGGGCATGCCGACACGATCATGCAAGCCGCTTGGTCCGCGGATGGACACCAATTGGCAACGGCAAGTTTTGATGGAACATGTGGTTTGTGGAATCACGCAAACGGCGAATTAGTGAAGAGTTTTCAGGGACATTCGAAGCCGGTGCTTGCGGTATGTTTCTGGAGTCCCAATCAACTTCTATCCGCGGGAGTCGATCACACGATTCGCTTGTGGCAGGGATCGACGGGTGAAAATCAACGAACCTTCGACAATCATCAAGGAATCGTCTCAGCCGTTTTGGCCGA
Source organism: Planctomycetaceae bacterium (assembly GCA_016795075.1). GTDB lineage: Bacteria > Planctomycetota > Planctomycetia > Pirellulales > Pirellulaceae > M30B19. Next base: position 9,171 of record JAEUIP010000172.1, read on the forward strand.
ACCGGGAACCAAGGCGCCGCGAGCTCGAAGATTGGTTTCGCTCGGTGAAGATAAGACGGTTCGCTTGTGGCAACCGGAGATTGGTCGTTTGATTCGTTTCGCACGTTTGCCAAGCGTTCCGAGCACGGCGACTTGGGATTCCGCGAGCGACTCGATTTTGATTGGATGCGAAGATGGAACGTTGTACCGTCTCCAACAGGACTCTTTGGAGATCTCGGCTCAAGCTCACCCTGGGGTTGGGACCATTCATGCGATTGTCGTTCATCCGACGACGAAACAGGTGATCGTTGCGGGGCAAGATGGGATTGCTGTTGACGGTGTCTCGAGCGCCCCGGGCCGTTTTGTGGAGACAGATGGTTTAAAAGGTCGCCGCCCGAACATCATTTTCTTTCTGACGGACGATCAGGGCTATGGCGATTTGTCGGCACACGGAAACCCGATCTTGAAGACGCCGAACTTGGACCAGTTGCATTCGCGAAGCATTCGGTTCACCAACTTTCAAGTCAGTCCCACTTGTGCGCCGACGCGAAGTGCCTTGCTGACCGGCCGGCATGAATTCCGCAATGGCGTCTCGCACACGATTCACGAACGCGAACGCTTGACGTTGGAGGCGACGACGATCGCGGAACTACTCCAGTCGGCAGGATACAAGACGGGCGTTTTTGGCAAGTGGCACTTGGGTGACGAGGATGAATACTTGCCCAATCGACGCGGCTTTGACGAAGTTTTTATACACGGCGCGGGCGGCATCGGCCAAGTTTATCCAGGTTCCTGTGGCGACGCTCCCGGAAACACGTACTTCAATCCACTGATCTGGCATAACCGGCAATTCGTGAAAACCGAAGGCTACTGTACGGATGTATTTTATGGCAGGGCCATCGAGTGGATTGAAGAACAGCATCATGCGGGGCGTCCATTTTTTGCTTACGTGCCCAGCAACGCTCCACACGACCCGTTTCACGCAAAGCCAGAAGACGCGGCGCTTTACGAATCTACGGCCCCGAATAACAATGTCGCCCATTTTTTTGGAATGCTGCACAACATCGACACGAACGTGGCAGCCGTTGTTAGCAAGTTGCAAGAGCTGGGAATTGAAGACGAAACCCTCTTGATCTTTATGAACGACAACGGCACTTCGGCCGGTCAGAAAGTCTTCAACGCCTCGATGCGGGGTGCCAAAGGCACTCCATGGGTGGGAGGAACACGCGCGATCTCCTTTTGGTCGTGGCCCGGAACGTTGACACCAGCGGACTGTTCGACTCTTTCGGCGCATATCGATGTCTTTCCCACACTGGCCGAACTCGCCGGAGTTGAGATCCACGAAGACGTGCGTCGACAAGTCGAAGGCCGCAGCTTGGTGCCCTTGTTGCAAGATCCGAAACAGACTTTCCCCGATCGGTTCTTGGTAACTCATGTGGGACGCTGGCCCAAGTTTGCCGCTCCAGATCAGTTCAAATATCGAGGTGCCGCGATCCGAAATACGCGTTGGAGTTTGGTTAGTGCCCAGGGAGCTGCTCAACCGCAGTGGGAGTTGTTTGACTTGCAAACGGATTTTGGCCAACAGACCAATGTTGCTGGTGAACACCCAGAAGTCGTTGAGGAATTGAGCGACGAGTTTGAACGATGGTGGGCTGGAGTTCAAAGCGGCTTGTGCAACGAAGCGGTAGTTGGCCCAGACTTGAATCCATTCGCCGTTCGGTACTGGCGTCAATTCGGCGGCGAGCCAAGTGAAGAAGACCGTCGGCGAATGGCCCCACCGCAACCGCCGCAACCTAGCCGCAAATGAACGTTCGCATCGAGTTCGAAGTCCTCCGTCCGTCGGGTTCGACAGCGTTCGTACCGATTGGCGCGATTTTAACGACTTCGTTTGTCGGGCCTGTTCTGATCTGAAGTACTGCGGCCGTATTCCCGGATTCGCGTATCGTATCGTTTCCCACGACCGTTCACACGCAAAAATGGCCAAGGAAGGTTACGATCCAGGAAGTACGGGTAATATTGTGCCATTCAAGAGTCTGTCGCAGCTTCATACTCCGAATACGACCGCTGACAAATCGGTCGTAGATCGCATCAATGTGTTTTCTGCACGGAACAATCGTGTCGGCCACCCAAAATGGTCGGATTGGTCTTCTGCACTGTTTGGTTTGTCGATCGCTTTGTTTACACTCTGTTCAATTATTCCTTGTGTGTGGTTGGCCGAATCGGTAGCCAAGAAGGTTGTCAAAGAAACACTGAATGAAGAGCTTTCGACGGTTAGCCAAATTGCCGCCCGACAAGTGGATTGGTCCTTGCATCGTGAGCTCCAGAACCCAGAGCAACAAAACGGCGAAACCTATTTGAAGGTCGTCCAGCCATTTCGCGAACTGTTGAAATCGGCCTCGTCGATCCGATACATCTATACCCTTCGCCAGGTCGATGGGAATCCCGTTTTTATCACCGATGCCGCGGAGCCGATCGATAGTGACGGAGATGGCGTGATCGATCAGGCGGAACTTGGGGAAAATTACGAGGCACCCGACCCCGCGATGCTGGCTGCGTTGGAGTCTGGCAGTGTTCAGGTTTCCGAATCCCACTACGAAGACAAATGGGGAACCTTTGTTTCTGCTTATGCTCCCGTTTTTGATGAGAACGGACAGCTCGAATGTGTTGTCGGAGTGGACACGACCGCACAGAGTTATCTGGCGAGATT
>JAEUIP010000173.1 GCA_016795075.1 Planctomycetaceae bacterium
ACAATCCTGTACCAAGGCCGAACGTTCAAAGCCTACCGCGGCATGGGTTCGATGGGTGCGAGGGTCAAAGGTTCCAGCGAGCGTTATCGCCAAGCCGGAGCCCCCAACGGGAAGTTCGTTCCCGAAGGTGTTGAAGGCCGCGTTCCGTTTCGAGGTTCGCTGAGTGATTTCACGTTCCAATTGGTTGGCGGGTTGCGAGCAGGCATGGGGTACTGCGGGACTCGTTCGATCGAAGAATTGCGTAAGGAAGCGCGATTCATCCAAATTTCGGCGGCTAGTGTCAGAGAGAATCATCCACATGATATCGCCATCACGCAGGAAGCGCCAAATTACAGCCCTGATATCGGCAGCGGGGATTTTCTGTAGCCAATCCTGGCGCCAACGTTGCCGTCGCACGGCGAGCTGGGCAGCGTTGGTTATTGCCCTAGGATTTTCAACGACCCATACCCTTTCTGCTCAAAATGCTGCGATAGGTAGTGGCGTGCGGAAAGCTGCAGGCCAAAGACCGGCAGCGCAGTCCCGCGAACAAACGGCAGAGCCGCTTTCTCCAGCGCAAGAACTACATCGGCGCACTTACTATCAAGCGATCCAAGCGGGTTACAACCCCGCGCAAGCCAAAGCCCATGCGGATTCCGTGGTTCAAAACGCCATCGCGGTCCAGCAACAACGCCAGCACCCGCCACAAGTGCAACAAGCTCAGCAATGGGAGCAACAACGGGTCATCAACCAACAACAAATGGCCGCTGCCCAACAGAACGCCCGCTTGTGGGAATCGATTCAACGGCAGCGTGGTGTCATGGCCCAGCCTAATCAGCAGAACCGCATGGCTGCCCAACGAAACTCCCCATCGCGACCAACGCAACAAATGAACGTTGCCGGGCAAGGCCCACAACCGAATTCCGCAGGGCCGATCGTGCTTTCGGAATCAGAGGCCCGTGGCGTGCGAGCGGCATCGGCCCAATTGGCGAAAATGCAGGCGCGTTCGGAACGGATTGAAACCGCTGTCGAATCAGCGCCCAGTTCAACGCTAGTATCACCTCCGGCTCGATTGGTTGGTAATCCTCGACCGGGAACTGCCTCAACCATACCTCGTTCAGTTTTGGAACCGGCCGCTGAGTTGGACTTGCCGGGACCACAAGCAGCACCTGGGGCGATGGAGAACACCGCGGGGGCCCCGGCTACGGCGGCATCGGAAAACTCGTCTTCCGCGCCAACGGCCACAGGTTCTCCCAATGCTCCACGAGCCCCACGGAAGTTGCCCAACGTCGATCCGAAACCACTCCAACGGCCACAATCGGACTTGGAAGTGGAACTCGAAGGTTTCACCGATGAGTTGTTGAAAGGCGACGGTACGGATGAACCAAGTCCGCTGCCCAATCAACAGGTTGCATACCAAGAACCCATGGCTGCTCCGTCGTATGCTCGACAGGATTACGTACCCAGCCTCGGTCAAGGTGGAAACGCGTCAACCGCACCATCGCAATTGGTTGGGCCATCGCTACCAGCGGCCAATGTTCACGGATTCGCCATCGAACCGGTCCCGCACGAAGCGGAATTGCCGATGCCCACGGGAGCGGCCTCGCTCAATACTCAATGGGACGATCAGAACCCAAGCGTTCATGTTCCACCTCCGACGGGCATTCGGGTCAATCCTGTCTCCAGCGGAGGCCGACGGGCGGGAAGTCGACGTGACTACTCGCAGGAAGAATTGGGCATTGCTGCACCTCAAGACGACTTGGAAGAAGTACCACTACCACGCACGACGGACGAAACAGGGACTGCGGAAGATGGAAGTGATTTTGGTCCAGGTATGAAAACCTGCGCCGAGCTGCGACAAGAACTCTTAGGCGTTCGCCTCAGTGACATCTCCTTGGATCTGTCCACGCCGGTCAGCACCCTTCCAGCCGGCGAAGTTTCCGCCGAGTCGCGAGAGTGGCGTGATGCTCAGGGGCAAGTAATTGCCACCGGTCGAGCGGTCGCCATCAATGGGCAATCCGTTCGCATCGTCGAAAATGGTGGAACGGAGCGAACCATTCCGTTTTCCAATTTGAGTGGTAAAGATCAGCAGATGGCTTGGGAATCCATCGACCTGCCTTTTGAGTGCGAGTTCCTCGGTATGGAAGCCTACTGCCGGAGCTTTGCCCCGACTCACGTCGCTTGGCACGCCTCGAACCTTTGTCACAAACCGCTGTACTTCGAAGATATTCAGTTGGAACGCTATGGACACACCGTCGGCCCCATCAAGCAGCCGGTCAAGTCGGCCGCGAAGTTCTTGATCCAAGCCGCGTTGCTACCTTACCAAATGGCTCTTTATCCACCCAACGAATGCCAGTACCCGCTAGGCTTGTTCCGACCAGGAAATTGTGCACCCTACCTGCGAACTCCCTTCCCGTGGGAACGACGAGCCATCGGATACCAAGCAGGTGTCGCCACCGGAGTATTCATGCTCGTTCCCTAACGACGTACGCCCTAACGACGTACGCTTGCCACTTAACCTCGCGAGAGCGATTGGAACCGAACGATGCGGCCTGCCTCGGCACCGCATCGTTCGGCTTTTTTGTTTCTGTTCACAACGCGTGCCGCTTTATGGAGCAAGTCTTAATTGAAAGCTCGATGCATCGTGTGGATCGACTTGGCCAAACGCGCCGTTCGTGAACGGCAGGATGAATTGAAGAACCCCGGAGTCCTGTTGCCAAAAAGCAATCCTGTTTTGAGACGCTCTTCGCAGTAAAGAGAACGCTCGGCGCCGCAAAGCTGGGCGATCGATTTGAACCATGGGACAATCTTGATGGCCCGCCCCGCATTGCACTGCGTCGGTATTCAAAACCATACCACTCAATAAGTATTAGGCACACTCCGTGTGCCGTCCGCCAATCCTCGAAAAACGAGTGCCTTTTGATGGTTGCGGCACAAGGAATGTGCCAACTACCGTCCTTCGTTGAATCGTATTGCGATCAAACGAAAACGGAGCAGAACGTCCGGCTCTGCTCCGCTTCGCGGTTTAACGTGGTTGGCCGGGTTTCTTCAGCCGAACCAGACTATTTGCCATCGCGACGAGATTGCATCCGACGATTGGCGGCGGCGACGTGCGATTTGATGTTTGCACTTCCACCGACAGCCATGCGAGCTTTGGATGCCTTTGCTCCCAAACGAAGATTTTCCGCGATTTGATTCTTGCTCAGTTTCGCCGAGTCAGGATGGGGGACGTGTGCTTTCTTGCTGATCTCGGCCATGATGGGCTTTCCGCTTCGCGCGGCCGCTCGTTTTGCGGCGGCCTTTTCTCTCGTCTTCTTTTCCGCAACGGCTGCCGCGACCTTTTTACTGGATGTGGCCTTCACCATTTTGGCGGCTCCAACTTTTGCGGCCGGCAGCTTGGGCTTCGTTGGCTTTGCCGAGGTTAATTTAACCGGCGCCGTTTTAGCGGGTGCCACAACAGCGGCTGGTTTCGCCGCGGCTTTGGCTACGTTAACTGTCTTGGCCGCCACCGTCTTGTTGGCTGGTTTGGCCGCTGGTGACTTGGTAACAGCCATCTTCGCAGCACCGTTTTTGGCCGCATCATTCTTAGCGGCGCCCGACTTTGCCGTTCCGACTTTCACAGTTGCCGAAGGCGCCGCGGCTGATTTGGCATTGCCTCCGAGGGTGCTGTTGGCGGGAGTCGCGATCGCTGGCGTTGGTAGCGTCTTGGCGACGCTTCCCTTCGCAGGTTTCGTCGCTGGAACAGCCGACACGGCTTGATTCGTTTTCTTGGCGACGGTTGGTTCTTGAACTTTTGAATTCGTCTGTGACTTTGGAGCTGCCATAAAACTTTCTTCCCTAAAAGCGATAACCAATAAAATCTATTCACAACCCCTTGTTTCCCGAGTCTAACGAAATTGTGGTTGCACCACAATCATGGAAGAATTACCGCTCGACCGATTGCACATTCCATCGCCAAGTTGTCGCTCGATTATTCGGACGCGGTCTAGTATGATAAGACACGCCGCACCTACCTCGCACGAACGAGATCACCCCCGCCATCCCCATGCTCCGTTCGTGCCCCTACCGAGCTTCCGACATGACCATGTTCGCACCGACTTTCCTGCAACGGGCACCGCGACCAGTTACTTGGTTGTTTGCGATCCTGTTTCTAGTTCCTGACGATCCTTTGGATGTGCTGAAGCAAACGGGGTGGAGTCGCTCGCGATTCAATCCTCAAAGCAGTTCGGCCGTATTTTCGCGGCGGGATGCGAACGAGAAGCCACAACCACGACTAGCGGAATTTGCTGAGAGCATCCGCCCTGTGCTGGAACGAGCCTGCTTTGATTGCCATGGACCGGATACCCAAGAAGCGAATATTCGCTTGGATAGTCTGGATCCGAATTTGCATACCGGCGGCGATGTCGATTGGTGGAGTGAAGTCATGGCGGTCATCAGTAAAGGCGAAATGCCGCCGCCCGATAGTCTGGAGTTGTCGGAGCCCGAACGTCAACAATTGGTCGATTGGTTGTCGGTCGAACTACAAACTGCCTCGATGGTGCGCCGACAATCCACGTCCGATTCTGCGTTCCGTCGGTTGACTCGTTACGAATACAACCATGCCCTGCAAGATTTGTTGGGAGTGCCTTGGGACTTTGCCAAAGATCTGCCTCCCGACGCCAACTCTGAAGAAGGATTCCAAAATACCTCTTCGTTATTGCACATGTCGGTGGGCCAGTTCGAAACGTATCAGCGATCGGCACGAACCGCCCTGTCGCGTGTGATCATGACCGATTCAAAACCGGCGACTTGGCATTGGGGTATCACCATCAGCGACCTTGCCCGCTACGAATGGCCAAAACAGGAAGCTCAGATTACGGCCGTTCGGGAAACTCACCGCGACAACTCCGAAAAATTGAACATCGAACTACAACGCCTGGAAAACGAGTTTAGTCAGCCCCATGCTCGGAGCTACTTCCGCGATCTGAAGACGAAACGCACAGCCGTTGCACAGTGGGACTATGGTGACGCTCGTTACGCGAATGCTCCATCCGAGCAGCCCCGCATCATGCCAACGAACTTGGATCAGGTTGCGATCTTGCCGGCCGGTCAATGGCTCAACATCGAACTGGGGAATCGCTTGCCGGACGAAGGCACGCTCCGGGTACGCGTCCGGGCCTCTCAAGCAGATGCCTCGACTCGTGGTATGCCTAGCCTACAACTGTATTTTGGTTGGCAGGCGACCAACGAAGGCCGAGCCTTGCTCCGTGTAAGTCGCCATGACACGATCATCCATGCGACATCCGATGCCCCTCAATTTTATGAATGGGAAATTCCACTCGGCGAAATCTATCCTCGAAACTCGGTGCGCGACACGTCGCCGATGGGGGCCATACCCAGTCCTTCGGAGTACATCCGTTTGGTCAATAGTTCGGCGTCACCCGGCGACATTTGTGTGGATTATGTCGAAGTCGCGTCACCAGTCGTCGAGCAATGGCCGCCGCTCAACCATCAACGCCTGTTGGCCTCGACCGCACCAGCGGAAAACGAAACCGGACGCGCCAAAGAGATCTTGAAACGCTTCATGCGCCAGGCCTGGCGGCGACCGATTTCGGCCAGCGAACATGAACAGAAGCTCCAGTTGTTTCAGCACATTCGCCGCGATTGCGACAGCTTTGAAGAAGCCATGATCGAAGTTCTCGCGACCGTGCTCTCGGCGCCCCAATTCTTGTACCTAGTCCAAGCGGATGCCACGATGCCGAACACGGCGGATGCTGGCGTTGCGATTGGCAGGCCCGCGCTTTCGGCCAGCGAATTGGCATCGCGGCTATCGTTCTTTTTATGGTGCAGTGTTCCCGATGAGGAACTTCTGAAGTTGGCTGATGATGGCCAACTGCTTGATCCCCAGGTCATGGCCGATCAAGTGGAACGGATGTTGCGGGACCCCCGCTGTGAACGATTCGCGCAACACTTCGTCCATCAGTGGTTGAACCTCGAGTTGCTGGAGTTCACCGACTTGGCTCGGGAGGAAGTGAACGTGGAACCATTACTTAAAGAGGCGATGCAGCAAGAGCCAGTGGAGTTGTTTAAGGAAATGATCCGCGAGAACGCCAGCGTGCTCGATTTTATCCACGCAGACTACACGCTGCTCAACGAACGCTTGGCACGACACTACGGGATTCCCGATGTCGATGGCAATCACTTCCGCCGTGTGTCCTTGCCTGCAAACTTGAACCGAGGAGGTTTGCTGACTCAAGCGGGCCTGTTGACGATGAATTCGGACTTTCCCGACTCGCATCCATTGAAGCGTGGAAAATGGCTGCTGGTCAGCCTGTTGAATGACCCCCCACCGCCACCGCCACCCGCGGTGCCACAGATAGATTTGGCCAATCCTGAAATTGCGAAGATGACACTAAAAGAACGGATCGAAGATCATCGCAATCATGCCGCCTGTATGTCGTGCCACGCCAAGATCGATCCCTGGGGCATCGCTTTCGAAAACTACGATGCGTTGGGCCGATGGCGCGATCAAATCAACGACCGTAACGTCGATGCCTCCAGCGAGTTGTTCAATAAGCAAACTTTGGACGGCATCGAAGGGCTAAAGCGATACTTGTTGGAGAATCGCCAGGATCAATTTGTCAGTGCGATGGTACATAAAGTTGCAACCTACGCGTTAGGTCGACCGCTCCAGTTTTCGGACCGAGCGGACTTGGAACAAATCGCAGCCCAGGTGCGGCAACGGGGAGATGGCCTGCGTTCATTGCTCGTTGAGATCGCGAACAGCGACCTGTTTCGTGAACGATAGTGGGGCGACAACACGCCACACATTTGACCAAAACAACCTTCATCCTTAGCCAGACTCTCCAATCGAGAACCCCATTATGACAATCCGAATCAATCGCATCGATCGGCGACGTTTCTTGCGGGGGACAGGTGTCGCGTTGGCCCTGCCACTGTTTGGGTCGTTGGCACTGGGCACCACCCGTTGCACGTCCGAGAACCCTCGGCGACTCGGCTGCTTCTACTTTCCGGATGGTGTCCCGATGCCCTTGCCCAATGACCCGGCTTACGCCGACTGGGCCTGGTTCCCACATGGAAACGGTACCGAGTTTCGCTTCAGCAAGTGCATGGAGACCCTGGAGCCGTTGCGGAACGAACTGACGATTTTGTCTGGGTTCTCTCATATCGCTTCTCGCAATGTCCATGGACACAACAATGCCGATCAGTTTTTGACCGCCGCTGCGACCGGGGACGGGGACCAAGCCTATCACAACTCCATTTCGCTCGATCAAGTCTATGCCCAACATGTCGGCGATCAAACTCGATTTGCTTCGCTGGTCATGTCGACCGACGGCGGAACTGGAACCGCCCGAGGGGCTCATACCTTGTCGTTCGACAGGCATGGACGACCGATCCCAGCCGAGCATCGACCGAAGCCCATCTTCGACATGCTCTTTCTCAAGAGCGATCACAAGTCAGCGCGACGGTTGTTGCATACCCGAAGTGCCTTGGACGATTTGATGGCCGACGCACGATCATTGGAACAACGGCTTTCGACGCAGGATCGCCGAGTTTTGGACGAATACCTCGAATCGGTTCGGCAAGCAGAACTCAAGGTCGAGAAGGCGAAGAAGTGGTTGGACGCTCCGTTGCCGACGGTCGATGGCAGCGAACTCAATTTGGAGCTCAGCACAGACCAACCCCGCGAGTACTTGCAAACGATGTTCGAACTAATCTATCTAGCATTCCGCACCGATTCGACTCGGGTGGTGACGTATCAAATCGGACGCGAAAATGGCGTGGGTCGAAGTGATCATCTCTCGCGTGCCGTGGGTTTTAACTTGGCTCATCAATTGTCTCACGAGACGAAGAACCCTGATGGCTGGAAAAATTTTGGCATCTATTGTCGCTTTCTCAACGAAGAATTCGGCCGCTTCGTCGAGAAACTTCGCAGCACTCCCGAACCGGCTGGCGAGGGAACCTTGTTGGACAATACTCTGTTGCTGTATGGTTCCGCGTCCAGTGCCTTTCATCTCTCACGCAACTACCCATTGATGTTGGCAGGAGGCAAAAACATGGGAGTGCAACACGGTCGATACCTCAACCTAGCCGGCAATAATTTTCAAGGCGGGGCCTGGATGGGCGATCGCGAACCTTGGCAGGATAAAGCCGTGGCCGAAGATGTGCCGTTGTCGAATCTGTTTGCCACCATGTTGCAGAAGTTAGGAGTCGCCAACGCTTCGTTCGCGGACAGTACGGGTTTGGTGACCGAGTTTTAAGTCCGACGCTGTTCGTCCATGTTTCCTGATAGACTCGATCGGGCCCATGACGTTGCGCAACGGGTGGTGAACGTGGGCGACCAACGCGACGCGTGGAGTGTTGCACGGCGAGGCAAGAAGCAGCACGGCAAAAATGCCTCCGCTACTTGGGCCAGTAACAGAACAGCTCGGTGGCATCTTCGATTCGCCCCTCGCCGATGGGATTGCAAATCAATCCCCAACGATCAAGTAGCTTCAAGCAAGCTTCATGAACACCAATGTTCAGGGAATTGTGGGTCGAGATAAACAAGGTGGGTTTGTTCTTGCGGATGGTCATCTCGCCCCCTAACAGAACGTCGAGTTCGTAACCTTCGACGTCAATCTTTACATGAGTCGGCAGCATCATCTCCTCGCGCGCGATATCATCCAGTCGACGCAGGGGAACGAGGGAATCGCCTTGGGCGGTGACTCGACCCGTGCCGGTACCTGTACCCGCTCCAAACGAAACCATGGTGTTTTCATTGCCTAAGGCATAGGGAAAAATCTTGACGTGGTGCGAAGCGTTTTGTTCCACATGTCGCCGCAAAAAAGCTGCATTTCGCACACACGGCTCAAAGGCGAACACTTTCCCGCTTGGTCCGACAAGCTTTGCTCCCAGTAATGTGTAATAACCTACCGATGCTCCGACATCCAGAAGAACCGACCCCGGAGTGATGCACTGCTGGAACAATTGCGTTTGGTCGCGTTCGTAACTACCTAACAAGACCCGCAGTACCTTGCCGCCACTAGCTGGGCTCCACCACCAACCTCGCAACGAGCCGCCCAAAATAGGAATGGAGAAAGGTCGTTCAACTGTCGAGGTCGCTGTCGTCATTGTTATGCATCCCACAGAAAAAAGGCAGTCATGTGGGCGAATAACACAATTGGTTTGTTTCGGCAAGTGAAGTTATTGGCGTGACAGCAGTTTGGGATATAAGCCAACTTGGCACAACGCACGAACACGTCGCGATGCTTCGAACTTCGTACTTAACACCTCGCGACGATCTCATTGAAACCATTGACGCGCAAAGGCGACAGATTCTTAGTCGCGGCCATGATGGGTTCGCGAGCCGGGGATTCAATCGCAACGCTGTAACCACCACGCCCGGACGGAAATCTTATCAACGAACAGCAAATGGGGTCGCTCCGAAAAATCAAATCCCCATGATTCGCCAATGCTGTTCCGCTGAAAGTCGCAGGTGGCTGGCGACAATCGCCACGGTTCGTGGTCGATCTCGCCGCGAAAGAGTTGCCCCTTCCCGTTTGCGCTGTAGAGGCAATATCGAGCGGTCAGCCAATACTCGAGCGTTCCGGGTTGCGCCTCCAACGCTTCGCCCCGGGGTTCATAGCGGGCGGCGAAATTGGCCGTCGGTTCGCCGCGGTGTGTCCGCTCACTGGTGTATTCGAAGCCCTCGCCCTGAGGACACAGCGACATTTTCGCGTCCATGTACGGCAAATGAAACAACTTCCGAGCCGCTCGAACGGCCAACCAATTGGCAGCTTCCAGAGAAAAGAACCACACGCCAGGTTTACCATCGCAGGTCACGTAGGTACGAAGGTTCAACTCTGGGAAGCGGCTTAATCCAGGTATCGCCGGAATCCCGCGAGGAGCCACATCCGACATCAGAAACGGCACCACGGCGACCCAAGCGGTGCCAGCGTAAGTGTCTAGCGTCAACCCTGCCGGTAACCAGCGAGCAACCTGTTCCGCCGGAACTTGCCAATGCGCAAACAACAACTTCGACCACGTCATCCGCATGACCCAAGGAGTCTTGGGCAACGGCCAAGTTCGATCCGTCCGTTTGTCAGTTCTCATGAGTAAATGCCGCGGAAGATTGGGACACGCGTAACCATGTCATCATCGCCAAAAAACGGCGGATCGTGAACCAGGAACTCGACTCGATTCCTGAAATGAGCGTCTCGATTGTGCTACAATGGATCTCGAGAGAATTTCCTGGGAGTATTTCTGGAGATCCAATGGCTCGCTTGACTCTTGTTCGACGAAGTTTCGGTCTCGCGGTTCTTGACGCGATCCGTGGGGAAGCGTTTCGGTTTGATTCGAAAGCATGGTGGTGGAAAAGCCTCGGCTCATGCTGTCGTGGAATGGCCTGTTTTCTTTGGGGGGCGATCGCGACGACGTTGTTCGCTGCCAATGGAGCTCTTCAAGAGTCGAACATCCCCAGTCGTGATGAAAAACTGGCGGTTCGCGCGCAAAAGCTATTTGCTAAAGAGAACCTGGTGCCGTGGTGCATCGTGCCGTTTGACGCCGCCAAACGGAACCCCGAACAGCGGGTTGCCATGCTCCGCGAACTTGGGCTTTCGCGCAGTGCTTACGATTGGCGCGACGAACATGTGGACACCTTCGAGTCAGAAATCCTCGCGTATCGCGCCGGCCAAATTCAATTCTTCGCTTTCTGGGCCTGGCACGAACAGGCGGCAACTCTGTTCGAGCAATATCAACTACAGCCGCAGTTCTGGATCATGGTACCAGATCCTGGCAAGAGACCTCAAGCCGAACGTGTTGCAATGGCCGCCGACAATTTGATGGAGTTGGCCAAGCGAACTCAAAAAATTGGTTCGCCGCTAAGTCTCTACAATCATGGTGGCTGGAGCGGTCAACCGGAAAACATGATGGCTGTTTGTGATGAACTCCATCGACGTGGCTTCACACACGTTGGGATTGTTTATAACTTTCATCATGCACACGATCGCATTGCTGATTGGCCACAGATCTTTCCGCAGTTGAAACCTTATTTGCATTGCTTGAATCTAAACGGAATGAACGAAGGAGCCCAGCCCAAGATCTTAGCCATTGGGGCTGGCCAACACGAACGCGCGATGATCCGCGTGATTTTGGAACACGATTACCAAGGTCCGATCGGTATTTTGGATCATCAAGAGCAGTTGGACAGCAAAATCGCTCTCGAAGCCAACCTGGACGGACTGGCAAAGATCACGCAAGAACTCGTCGCTGAACAAGAACCCAAACCAGTGCCTTCTCTGTTGGATGCCATTCCCGCCCAACCTAACCGCGACTTCGCCGAACAACTCGCGGAACGTGCGATGCAATTGGGAAGTCCGACAAGAGGTGCACGAGTTTTTGCTGACCCCAAGTTCGCGTGTGTATCGTGTCACCAAGTCGATAAAGTTGGCGGTCAGGTGGGCCCACGTCTTACTCAGACGATGAACAAGCGGACCGGCGCGGAACTAGCGATGTCGGTGCTATGGCCTCAACATCAAGTGGACCCCGCTTATTCCGTGTGGCAGGCCTTGACGATCGAGGGTGAAGTGTTGAGCGGCTTTCGCCGCGAACTACCGGACCAACGCCTTGGTTTCGCGAATACAGCGACCTTGGAAATGACGGAAATCGCAGAGTCCGATTTGGAGAAACTCAAGGAGATTGGTTCGCCGATGCCCGATGGTTTGGCTCAATCCATGTCCAGTTTGCAACGTTTGGACCTATTGGCTTATCTTTATCAACTCCAAGGAGAGGGTTCGACATACGCCGACTATTTGGCGGACGCGTATCAACGGTCCCGCACCCATCAACTGAAGCCCGAGCCAACCGACGTT
>JAEUIP010000174.1 GCA_016795075.1 Planctomycetaceae bacterium
CCCTTTTGATGACCGTTTACGGGAGTTCGGTTGCGCGCAGCAAATCCCATGGTGAGCCCGCCGGATTTTGAAAAGAACTTTGTGTCAGGCACAGGGTCGCGATTCATAACGGTACGGCCTGCATAACGCTCCGCTCCCCAGTTTGGGGTGTTTTTCGCGAACGGTTATGACTTTTTGTCTCGATGGATTTAATTTGAAGGTTTGAAATGTCTTTACAGATTTATATTGATGGGCAATGGTACTCCAAAGAGAACGCCAAGATTAGCGTTTTTGATCATGGGTTGTTGTACGGCGACGGTGTGTTTGAAGGCCTCCGCAGTTACGGTGGCAAAGTGTTTCGCATGAAGGAACACTTGGATCGTTTGTACGATTCGGCGAGATCGATTTTCCTGACGGTACCCATCTCGCCCGAAGTCATGGAGGCGGCGGTTTACGAAACCTTGCGATTGAATAACTTGACCGATGGCTACGTGCGGTTGATTGTGACGCGCGGCGTGGGTGATTTGGGCTTGAATCCGAATTTGTGTCCCAAAGCCAGTGTCATTATTATTGCCGACAAGATTTCTCTGTACCCGGCCAAGCTTTACGATGAGGGTATGGAGATTGTGACTTCCAGTACCGTGCGAAACCATCCCGCGGCAGTCAATCCTCGTATCAAGTCCTTGAACTATCTGGGCAGTATCTTGGCAAAGATCGAAGGCTTGAAGGCTGGGTGCAACGAAGCCCTGATGTTGAATCTCAACGGCGAAGTCGCTGAATGCACGGCGGACAATATTTTCTTGATCAAGAACGGTCGGCTGGCAACGCCCCATGTAAATGCCGGGATTCTCGATGGAATCACGCGCCGCGCCGTTATTGGTCTGGCCAAAGAGGCGGGAATGGACGTCGCTGAAACTACGTTGACTCGGCATGACGTTTACGTCGCCGATGAGTGTTTTCTGACAGGTACCGCGGCCGAGGTGATTCCGGTTATCAAAGTGGATTCCCGTCCGATTGGCGACGGCCGGGTCGGTCCGATCACCAAGCAGTTGATTGCGGCGTTTAAGGGATTGGTTGCCAAATAGTGGCAGCACGAGCTGGCCATGGAATGGTGATGAACGAGGGGCAAATAGAACTTTCCTCGGAGGACGAACATGTTGAAACTGATTCGAACCGCGTCGACCGTTGGGACGTTATTGGTAATCTTGGCTTGCGATTGGAGTCAAGTTGTTGGTGGTTTGGCTTTCGCTGCGGTTCCGCTGCCAGGGAGCGAACAAGAACAGGAAGAGTCGGCGACTCGCCAGCAATCGCCCCAAGACGAAAAAGTTGACCCGCGCGAAGCCCGCTTGCGTGAGCGCGAACGGGTGCGTCAATTGCGGACGGAAGGCACTATCGAGTCGCGGGATGACCGTCCGGCGGGTGTGCCAGCGGGTTTGACGCATTACAAGGGACGCGAGATCGCGCAAACGATGCATTACATGGGGGCTCCTTGGCTGACGCGAGAAGAACGCGAGTCGGAAGAGAAGTGCTCGATGATGCTGGCCAATTGCAAGATCCGGCCGGGTATGAGCGTTTGCGATATGGGCTGTGGAAACGGCTTTTATTCCTTTCGGTTGGCCGAAATGGTTGGACCCGAAGGGGTGGTTTACGCGGTGGATATCCAACAAGAAATGTTGGTCTTGTTGCGAGAAGAAATGGAGCGGCGGGGCGTCGATAACATCGTTCCGATTTTGGGATCAGTCCATCACCCGCGCTTACCAGCCGGACAGATCGATGCCATCCTGTTGGCCGATGTGTATCACGAGTTTTCACATCCCGAACAGATGTTGGCCGAGATGCGTCAATCCCTGAAGCCGAATGGCTTTGCGATCCTGTTGGAGTTCCGGTCGGAAGACCCGAACGTTCCGATCAAAGAGCTGCACAAAATGAGCAAGGATCAGATCATGAAAGAGTGGCCGGTGAATGGATTCAAGCTGCTGGACGAGTTCGATGGTTTGACGTGGCAGCATATGATGTTTTTCGGGCGAGATGAGTTGGCTAAAGGACAGTAACGCTAGATTTGGGGCGATAACCGGAACTTTCGAGCCTTTCATGGGTTGCAACCTCCCTTGAGGTCGTTGCGGGTTCGAAGCGACTTTTTTACTTATTTACATGATGGGATCGAAGATGAAGAAACCAGTGAATGTAGCAATGGTTGGGTTGGGATTTGGTGCCGAATTCATTCCGATCTACCAAGCTCATCCTGATGCAAATGTTCACGCCATTTGTCGTCGCAACGAAAGCGAAATGAACAAGGTTGGGGATATGTTCGGAATCGAGAATCGGTACGTCAACTATGAAGACGTACTGAGTGATCCGAAGGTGGACTTTGTTCATATCAACAGTCCGATTCCAGACCATGGTCGCATGACCTTGCAAGCATTGGACGCCGGCAAGCACGTGATGTGTACTGTACCCATGTCCACGTCGATCTCCGAGTGTGAGCAGATTGTGGACAAGGTCAAGAAAACCGGACTGAAGTACATGATGGCCGAGACCGTCGTGTATAGTCGCGAGTTTTTATTCATCAAGGAGTTGTACGAGAAAGGTGAGTTGGGCAAACTCCAATATTTGTCCGCGTCACATCCGCAGGACATGGACGGCTGGCCTGAATATTGGGAGGCCATGATTCCCATGCACTACGCAACGCACGTGGTTAGCCCCGTATTGGGGTTGACCAATAGCAAGGCCGAGTATGTCTCATGCTTTGGCTCGGGGGAAGTGCGAGAAGATATCCGGAAGAAGTCTGGTAATCGTTTTGCTGTAGAGTCTTGTCATATCAAGCTCTTGAATAGCGATTTGTCGGCGCATATCTGGCGGTTCTTGTACGACACGGCTCGGCAGTACCGCGAGAGCATTGACGTCTATGGCTCGAAGAAGTCGTTCGAATGGACGCTTACCGAAGGTGGCAAGCATGTTTTGCACACAGCCAAGAAGCCAGAGCACGAAATTCCCGAATTGATCGATGTCCCTGACTACGCCCATCTGTTGCCCGAACCGATCCGCAAATTTACTCAGTCGATTCAAGATGCGGATCATTTGTCATTTATCCAAGGCGGTGGACACGGTGGTTCCCACCCACACATGGTGCATGAAATGGTGTCGGCGCTGGTTGCCGATCGCGATCCATGGCCCAATGCCGTTACAAGTGCCAACTGGACCTGCGTCGGGATCTGTGCCCACCAATCGGCCGAAAAAGGTGGTCAGATCGTGCACCTGCCCGAGTTCACACTGGGCAAGTAACTTCACGTGGGCGGTGGACGCGTACGATGTCGTGCGACAATTCGCTCTCGGAAAAAACACGGATTTCGGCCCGTCGCCGGGCTGAGGGCGTGCCCGACCGAAAGGCGGTCCGACTTACGGCGTGCACTGGCTTTTTTTTGCAGCGATCGAATCGAAATTTGGTCGCCTAATCGTGAACGTTTGCGAAAATCCAATTAATATGTAGCGCGGTGCCTATGCCGGGCACCGCTGAATTCTTGTTCAAATTGTGGTGAAAAATGCGTGTCATGTTGCAAGTGATGTTGGGCTTGGTCCTAATCGGTAGCTGGCTGAATGCCAACCACTGTTCCTGGGGTCAAGACTTGGCGAGCGTTGGTGAAGCGGCTCCGGCCTCTCCAGCGGAACTCACGGTTTTGTTCTTGGGCGATCAAGGTGGCCATCGGCCGCGTGAGCGCTTTGACCTGGTGGCACCGATTTTTGCTCGCCGCGGTATCCAGTTGGTGTACACCGAAGCCATGAGCGATATTCGGTTGGAGAACTTAAAAAAGTATCACGCGTTGTTGGTTTACGCCAACATTGACGAAATTGATCGCGAATCCGAACAGGCAATCTTGGCCTACGTCCGGCAAGGCGGCGGATTCGTGCCCATTCACTCCGCGAGTTTCTGTTTTCGTAATTCGCCGGACATGGTGAAGTTGATCGGAGCCCAGTTTCGTGAACATGGCACGGGCGTCTTTCGCGAGCAATTGGAGACGGAACATCCGATCAATCGAGCTTATGCTGGGTTTGAAAGTTGGGACGAAACCTACGTACATCATCTGCACAATCCCGAAAACCGAACCGTATTGAGCTACCGCGTGGATGAAAGAGGCCGCGAGCCTTGGACTTGGGTACGCGATGAGGGGCAAGGTAAAGTCTTTTATACCGCATGGGGTCATGATCAACGCACATGGAGCCGACCGGGCTTCCACAACTTGTTGGAGCGGGGGATTCGCTGGGTTGCCGGACAAGATCCGGAAGACGCCGGTGCGTATTTGGCCGAGAGACCGATGCCAGTGCCAAAGATGACGGAGTTGCCCAGTGGAGAGCCGCCTTTCGACTACATCGACGTTGGAGCGAAGATTCCTAATTACACGCCTGCCAGCCAGTGGGGCACGCAAGGTGAGAATCTTTCGTTGATGCAAAAGCCTTTGCCACCGGAAGTTTCCCAGACCCGGTATTCCGTACCCGAAGGATTTCGAGTCGAACTTTTTGCCAGCGAGCCGGACTTGGGTGGCAAACCGATCGCCATGACTTGGGACGAACGCGGGCGTTTGTGGGTCTGTGAAACGTATGATTATCCCAACGAGTTGCAACCGCCCGGAAAAGGTCGCGATCGAATTCGAATTTGTGAAGATACTGACGGTGATTGGAAGGCTGATAAGTTCACGGTCTTTGCCGAAGGGCTAAGTATTCCGACCTCCATGGCGTTCTGGAAAGGCGGCGTGTTGGTGCAAAACGGCGTCGAAACCCTGTACCTTAAAGATACAAACAATGACGACGTGGCCGACTCGCGTGAGGTGGTTTACACCGGTTGGAATCTAGGCGATACGCACGGTGGCGTGAGTAATTTTCAATATGGTTTGGACAACTGGATTTGGTCGATGCAGGGCTACAACGATTCGACTCCTAAGCACGGTGACAAGACCTATCAGAACTTTCGGCAAGGTTTCTTTCGCTTCAATCCTCAAGATTTTGAAGTCGAGTTTGTTCGGCCAACCGACAACAACACCTGGGGGTTGGGCATTAGCGAAGAAGGTTTGATTTTCGGTTCAACTGCGAATCACAATCCCAGTGTCTTTATGCCGATCGCGAATCGCTATTACGAGCAAGTCTTGGGGTGGCGAGCGTCGTTGACCTTGTCCACGATTGCCGACACTCACTTGTTCAAGCCAATTACCGACAAGATTCGGCAGATGGATCATCACGGCGGTTACACAGCGGGCGCTGGTCATGCGCTGTACACCGGACGATCTTATCCGAAGGAATACTGGAATCGAACCGCGTTTGTGAACGGGCCCACCGGGCACTTGGTTGGTACGTTTGTTTTGACCCCGGACGGTGCGGGCTTTCGCAGTACGAGCCCGTTCAATCTGATCGCCAGTGACGACGAATGGGCAGCGCCCATCATGACGGAGTTGGGGCCAGACGGAAACATGTGGATGATCGATTGGTACAATTACATCATTCAACACAATCCAACGCCGCATGGCTTTGAAACCGGCAAAGGCAATGCCTACGAAACGGATCTGCGGGATAAGAAGCATGGTCGTATCTACCGGATCGTTGGACCGACAGAAGATCCAAAGCCATTGAATTTGGCGGGTGCAACTACCGCTCAGTTGGTGGAGACGTTGCGGCATCCGACAAGTCTGTGGCGAAAACATGCCCAGCGTTTGTTGGTCGAACGTCAAGCGAAAGACGCGATCCCGGCGTTGCTGAAGTTACTGGCGGACCCTAACGTCGATGAAATCGGTTTGAACGTGGGTGCGATTCATGCACTGTGGACTTTGCATGGTTTGGGCGCGATCGCCGAGCAGCAAACCGCCGTCATGAATGCGGTCGCAAAGGCCCTGGAGCATCGTTCGGCGGGTGTGCGTCGAAATGCCTTGCAAGTCTCCGTCAAGAACCGAGCCCTGGTGGATGCGATCGAAAAACAGAAGCTTCTCTACGATGCCGAACCGCAAGTACGTTTGGCAGCATTCTTGGCACTGGCGGATTGCGACCCGACGATTGTGGACTCCAACCAGGTTGGCAGCCTTTTGGTCGCCGCCATTTCGGACCCTGTGAATTATCCGGATCGTTGGTTGCGAGATGCTGCGACGAGCGCTTCGGCTCGACATGCGGGAACGTTTTTGGTGTCGGTCCAGAAGTTGAAGACGTTGCCGGTCGATGTGCAAGCGATTTGTGAAGTTGTTTCTGAGCACTTTGCGAGGTCGCAGGCCGGTAAGTCCGACGTCGATGTGACCGGCTTGTTAACCGCAATGAGCGCGGCGGAGCCTGCGATTGCGGCACCGGTTGCACGTGGTTTGCAGGCGGGGTGGCCGACCTCGGCCAAGATCCAATTGAATGATTCGGTGGAAGCAAGTTTGTTGGCGATTGTCGAACGCTTGCCCACCGCGGATCGTGGTGCCATTTTGCAACTTGGCAATCGTTGGGGGAGTCAACGTTTGGAAGGTTTCATGAAGGCGGTCGTCGATGAACTACTCGGGATTTTGGATTCGGATAGTTCGGATGATCAGCGAGTTGCCGCGGCGGAACGTCTGATCAGTTTCCGAGCACATGATCCGAACACGGCGACCCAGATCTTGGAGCGAATCACGCCACAAACGACGGCAGAAGTGGCTGCTCGTCTGGTAACCGCCTTGGGTGAAATGCAAGCCGACGAGTTGGGCGCGGCCTTGATTTCGAGTGCCGATGCTTGGTCCCCTCGCGTTCGCGAAGCGGCTTTTTCGGTGTTGTTGCGACGTGGTGTCTGGACAGCAGCCATGTTGGACGCGATCGAGGCGGGTGATTTGTTGGTGTCGGATCTGACACTGGAACAACGCCGACAGTTGGGTGATATCCGTGATCAACGTCTGCGTCGACGTGCGGTGGCGGTTTTGGAAAGTGGTGGTGCCTTGCCGAATGCCAATCGCGTCGCCGTGTTGGAGCAATATGCTGCGGCGACTCATGGGACTGGTGATGTCGCGCGAGGGAAGAAGCTCTTCACGGACGTTTGCGCCAAATGTCACCGACACTCCGGTGAAGGTGTGGCCATTGGTCCCGATTTAACGGGCATGGCCGTGCATCCGAAGGAGGAGTTACTCCGGCATATTTTGGATCCCAATCGTGACGTGGAGAGCAATTACCGGATGTACAACGTGCAAACGTTGGATGGATTGGTGTTGGCCGGTATGTTGAGTTCCGAGTCCCGAGTGGCGATTGAATTGATCGACACCAAGGGCGAGAAGACCACGATCTTACGTGAGGACATTGAAGAGTTCCGCGCGTCGCGGATTAGCTTGATGCCCGAGGGATTCGAAAAGGAATTGAACGTCGATCAGATGACCGACTTGCTGCAATTCTTGACCGCTCGTGGGCAATTTGTGCCATTGGACTTGAGCAAGGTGGCAACGACGGCCTCGGATCGTGGCATGTTCTACAATCGTGATGCCGTGGGCGAAAGGTTGGTCTTTGCGCAATGGGGCACGCAGACGTTCAAGGGGGTGCCGTTTCAAGTCGTGGACCCGCAAGATGGGAAGGTCAACAATGCTCTGATTTTGGGGGGCGGCCCAGGTGGTTCGTTGACGGATAATTATCCAAAAGAAATCGCCCTGCCCTGCACGGGAAAAGCCAAAGCGATTCACTTTTTGAGTGGCGTGAGCGGCTGGGGATTCCCATATGCTGCGGACGTTTCGGTGACGATGATTGTGCGATTGGAATACGAAGACGGACAATCCGAGGATCACGAGTTGAACAATGGCGAACATTTTGCGGACTACATCCGACGAGTGGAGGTTCCGAAGTCCGAGTTTGCGTTTGACTTGAATGGCCCCCAGATTCGCTACTTCAGCGTGGTTCCTGGTCGTGCCGAGCCCCTTCGTGGCATCAAGCTACTAAAAGGCCCCGACGACACAGCCCCGGTCATCATGGCGATCACCGTCGAATCCGCCCAATAATGTCGAAAACGCATTAGCCTAAACGCCGTCGCCGACGGAAACGTTGGCCGACGGTTGTTGGGCTTGGCGGCAATTGACAAACGACCAAACTGTACCGACAGTCGCCGGATGGGTTCCGTGAAGAAACCTCTTATTGTGGCTTACCCGTTACTTATCGCGAAGCGTGGATTTGGAAGGTTAGCGGGGCGGCGGGGGCGATTTTGCCGGCTTCTAGGTCTTCGACGTTGACTTGCAAATGATACTTGCCTGGTGGCAGGTTCGGGACCTCGACTTGCAATACTAAGTAGAAGTCCTGGCGGCGACTTCGACACCGATCGCGAACCGCTGGAAATTCCTTCTGACTGACAACCTGCTGCTGCGAATCCACAATCATGTAAGAGGGCACAAGACTCGTCTGAAAATGATCGCCATTGGCATCGTTTAGCCGCTGCGCCGAATAATTGAAGACCTCACAGTAAATCAATAACGGATCGCCCGCCGAAACCAGGGTACTTCGCGCGAGATCATAATCGCCAAACGAACGTATCTCCTGGCAGAACTGAACTTGTCTGACCTGCAAGGTTGCCTCATTCTTCAGGGATTCCACTGCGTTTTGCAAGTGTGCCAACGCCTTCGTCGCCTGCCGCGAATGATTCACGAACATCACTTCTTGGTCCGCCTCCGGAGCCTGGATGATCTGACTCAAAGCAAAGATCTGCTCGCGCCAAAAATTCTGGCGATTTTTGGGAAGCGAATCAATGTTTCGCACGGCCTGCTCCGGATCATGCGCGATCAATTGCAACAATCGTAAATAGATCTCCAAGCTCTGCTTCTCTTGAGGATCCGTCGCTTGCGATACGGAATGTTCAATCGATCGGATGGCTTGTTGGATCGCCGGTCGCCAGGCGATTTGGACAGCCGCCGCATTTGTGTTTGCAACCACGGCCTGCGACTCAACCGGAGTGTTCGCGCTTGCTACGTTGGGGCCAGCGACTCGATTCGTTGCTTCCTGCGCGGTCGACACAGGTCGGTTACTATTCAAATCAAACGCAGGAACATCCAGCGAGCCTTCCAAATTCTGCAACGCCAATGACGCCTGCTGGACTTGATTGGCACTGATCGAATTCTGGACTTGATCCAGCAGCAAGTTGGCCAGCGCGGGACTTGCCTCTGAATTGGACCGATTGTTGGCCAACCGACCAACTCCTTGCTGGGTCACTTGCTGGATGGCGTTGACCATGGCTTGTGATGAGGCCAGTCGAGCTCGCTCTAGTTCCTCTTGGTCTGCATGGTTTGGTTCTTCATCGACGACTTGTACCCGGAAGCTTTGACCAACGGCTTGATTTCGAGAATCGCGATTTTCTAAGTTTTCAGTCGGTTGACCAATCGTCGCAAGGGTCGCGTCGGGTGGCGTGTTTGCTTCCGAGTCGATCGGCCCCGCCAAATCAATGTCGCCGATCGTGTTCGCACTTCTAACCGGCCCGGACGCTTGGTTGGTCGTTGATGTCAAACGGTTGGTTGTCGCATTCAACTCCGTACGTCGATCGATGATCTGTTCGACTGCTTGGGTGTCGACCAAATTTCCAACCGCTGGATTCGAATTTGTCGTCTGGAGACCGGCTTCCACGGTCGGACTGTTTGCTGGCGCCTCCGTTGCGACCGTTGGGGTCGCGTTCGGATTTACGACACCGGGATTTGCGACACCGGGATTTGCGACGCTGGGATTAAGAATGCCAGCGTTTCCTACTCCGGGGTTCGCGCTACCGAGATTTGCGCTACCGGGATTCGCAAGGCTAGGATTCGCAACGCTTGGGTTCACTAACTTGCGATTTGACGAACCTGAATTTGCTGCATTTGGACTTTGTGTCGTGGTCTCTTCGCCGGGTAATGGTTGGCCAGTTCGATCGACTAAGACAAACTCCGGTTCGGCAGTAGAGGGTGCCAAACGGCCGCCGAGCATGGAGCTTGTTGATAGAAGTCCATGACAACCCATACTGCTGGTTAGAGTTAGCCCGACCCAGAGCACTGGTCCCAACCCGACGCACCGCCAACCCGCGAGACGCACGTTTTTCGCGTCATGGTGTGGTTCAGATTGGAGGCGATTTCGCCGTGTCCCTGAGGTCATCTGACTTCATGTCCTGCGTGATTTTTCGGAGCCGGGCTGGAGCGCCGCGATATTAGGTGAAAGTTGCGGGTCACGTCAACACGAAGAACTGGGCTGTCCCAAGTTGGAAGCAGGACTTGGTTGGTAGCCGCAGAGTTGCTGTTTTCATTTTTCGCGTGAAATATTTCGTATCCCAGCAAAAAGTTGCCGATGGATTGGGATGTCGATCGGCGGTTGAGGGTGGAGCCGTGGCCACTCACGGAACGGTGTATTTCATCCAGATTCACCAAACTTCCCAGGCGTTCTGCTCTGTATATTGAGCATATTGGGAGCAAATCGAACCCGATTTTGCGGGTGACCCGCGACCGGATTCTAGTTGATTCTGCTGGGAAGTCGATGAACGCCAGGTGTACCGTCGCGAAAGCGGTTCCGTTCTAAAAATTGAGAATCCAACCATGAGTCTGACGCAACCACTTCCGAGTTCGCCCGCACCGGTGGTCGGCAAGCAGCCGGTTCCTTCCCAATTGGCCGTCATTGCTCCTTTAGAAATTGACGGGCCCATCACGTATCAAACATTGTTGGAGTATTTGGATGCGGCACCGATCCCGTACCAGCTCTGGCTGCTGACTCAAGTCGCAACGACCCCGGAAACGGCCCCGACCGTTGGCACTGCGGCAAATGTGGTGAACACAAGTGGGACCGACCAATGGGCCTACTCGCCGGAGTTCTCACCAGTCAATGGAATCGATGCGACTCCCGTGGCCTGGCCGAGTACCGCAGCCCCGCGCGTGATTACCATTCAATACGAAGGTTTGGCGATCAATCAAGCGATCAACTGGGCCATCCGCCAAGCTCATGGCGATATGATTCTCGTGCTGGATTCTGGCTTGTCCGGTCTGATGCAATTGCGGCAAGCACTGGACGAGATTTCCATTTCGATGCCTGCAGCGGGTCATGAGACCGTGGCCGCCAGTCCCGTTGCAACGATACCGGCTGAAGTTTCAACCGCCGAAGACATCGCCGAACTTCCGGTCCCGGGTGCGTTCAATCGCCGATTGGTGGAACGATTGGAACAATGGGGCGCCGCACTGCAACGTCAAGCGTCTCTCGCCAAGGAACGGCGCGATTTCCGTCCGGCAGATATTCAACCAGCCGTTGCCGAGTCGATCGTCGAAGCGAATCACGAGAACACGATCAGTCGTGTTGATGGCCAATCGCATATTCAACCTGCCAAGAAGTTGCCGAAGTTTATCACTCGGTTTCACGAGTTTATTTGAACTTGTCGCGGAGCCGCTGTTGTTGTTCGGGACTAATCTTGGTTCCCTGCACGTCCAGGGTCCGCAGTTTTGGCAGTGCCAACAACGTCGCCACGCATTCGTCCGTGACGTTGGTTTGTGTCAACCAAAGAGCTTCCAAGTTCGCCAAGTCTCGGCAAGCCAGTACACTTTCGTCAGTGACCTGCGTACCAGCCAAATCCAACGATTCAAGGGCTAGATTCGCCCGAACTAGGGCTACGACTCCAACGTCGGACACCGCCGTTTGGTCCAAGTACAAATCGCGCAGTTGATGCTGCTTGGTCGCCAGGTCCTGCAAGCCACTGTCCGTGACCTGGGTTTTGGTCAATTGCAAAGTCGTCAGCTGGGGCGAATCCAATTGGCTTAGCTGTTGATCCGTTAGATCGCTAAAGCCCAACGCGAGTTCTTGTTTGTTAGCCGCCAAAGCCAAGTACGGCGCAGCCGACACCGCCGAAAAGGCTAACCAATCACGATACGCCA
>JAEUIP010000175.1 GCA_016795075.1 Planctomycetaceae bacterium
AGTTCTGTGGCTTTTGGGGAGCATGGCGATTTTTCTCGGGTTGGGATTCCAGTGGCTATTTTGGACAGGAAGCGACCTGCCCGAATTGTCAAGGTTCCGACGGGGAACTACATTTATCCGTCGGACTTCGGCCAACATGTTGATCATTGCTGTGGGACTGGTGTTGTTTGCCATCCCGGCAGCGCAGGATCTACGTTGGCAAATGGTCGCGTTGTCCGCAATTGTCGGCCTATTGATGGTCGTTTTGGTTTTGGCGTTGTGGGATTGGATTGCCATCAATATGGCGGTTCGCAGCACTCGCGACTCGTTATTGCACGAGCAATTACGATCAGAACTTTTGCAGATCCAAGCGGCCGCGTTACAACGCAAAGAACAAACCGGCGGAACCGAGTCGCCTTGACGCAACGTCGCCAATGGCAAATGAATACCACGCACACGTACAACCCATTAGCCTGGTAGTCGCCTCTTTCTGGCGACTTAGAATTGATAAAGATCATGGTACTGGTTGAAAACTTGCTCGAATTGGCAAACGACATTTTGTCCGGGCGTCGCTTGGATACCTCAGAAGCTTTGGAACTTTTGGCCACTCCTGACGACAAACTCATGGAACTGCTGGCGGCTGCCTTTGTCATTCGCCGTCACTATTATGGCAAGCAAGTCAAACTGAATTATTTGGTCAACGCGAAAAGTGGATTGTGCCCGGAAGATTGCAAATATTGCTCTCAAGCCAAAGGAGCCACGTCCGAGATCGAAAAGTACTCGCTTTTGTCAGCAAACGAGATGGTCACGAGGGCCGAGCAAGCCGTGAAAAACGGTGCCTCCACCTGTTGCCTGGTCATCAGCGGTCGCGGCCCCAGCTAGCGGGAAGTACAAACCGTTGCCGACGCAACCCGAGAAATCAAACAACGTTGGCCTGGATTAAAAATTTGCGCGTGCTTGGGAATTCTCCAAGACGGACAAGCGGAACAATTGCGATCGGCAGGTGTAGACCGCTACAACCATAATTTGAACACTGCGGAAGAACATTACCAAGAGATCTGTTCGACGCACACGTACCAGCAACGAGTAGAAACGGTTCAAGCCGCAAAATCCGCAGGTATTTCTCCGTGTTCCGGATTGATCGTGGGCATGCAAGAAAGTCCCAAGCAGTTGGTCCAAGCACTCATGGCGTTGCGGGACATCCAAGCGGACTCGATTCCAATCAACTTTTTGGTACCAATCCCCGGTACGGCACTCGCGGCCCATGCCTATCCACTGACGCCTCAATATTGTTTGAAAGTTTTGTGTGTCGCTCGGTTTGTTTGTCCAACGGTTGAAATTCGTTGCAGTGCCGGTCGCGAAAAGCATTTGCGAACCTTGCAGCCGTTTTCGTTGTATGCGGCCAACTCGTGGTTCGTCTCGGACTACTTAACCACGCCCGGCCAAGCGGAAGAATTAGATCACCAAATGATTCGAGATGCGGGATTCGAAATCGAGACCATTCCGGAAGCGCTCGAGATGCCGGCTCATGCCGCATGCACGACCGCGACTCCTTGTTGTGGTGGCTCGGCTTAAATACGGAATCCACAATCTGGCGAGCATCGCTGCGTTTGTGAAAACTTGGAGTGAATCTGGAATAATTCTCGCGGAGTGGAACGTCGCGACGTTCCACAAACATGGACGGGCATGGGAGACAGACCAACGGTTTCGAGTAAAGGTCCACGATGACTTCGACTGCATTTCAACGTCAGTTGCGCGAAGTTACAGAGATCGCTGGGAATCATGTACGGGTCGGGGAACGTTGGTTGTTGAACTTGGCATCCAACAACTATTTGGGCCTAGCCAACGACCCACGAGTCGAACAAGCGGCAATTCAAGCAATTCAACGCTGGGGAACGGGAACGGGCTCATCGCCACTTCTTAGTGGTTTTACTTCATTGCATCAGGAAATGGCTAGAACCATTTGCGGTTGGAAAACAGGTTCTGCACGGCTCAACACTGCGGAAACGCACTCGGGCAGTAAACCAGCGCCCCTACCAAGCACTGCGGAAATTCGTGCCCTACTCTTTCCGTGTGGCTATTCGGCCAACCTAGCCGCGATGACGGTTCTTTTGGAGCCCAACGCTCAGGTTTTTGCGGATCGCAAAAATCACGCCAGTCTCGTGGATGGGCTGCGAATGGCCAAATCAGAACGTCCGGAAATGTCCACTCGCTACTTTCGGCATCGGGATTTCGCTGATCTCGAGCGGCTCTTGGAGCAAAGTGACTCGCATCGACCTCGTTGGATCGTGACGGATTCTGTTTTTAGTATGGATGGAACTTGCACCCGCCCCGGCGACATCGGTGCTTTGGTGGAGCGTTATAACGCGAATGTGCTGATCGATGAGGCGCACGCCACCGGCGTCATGGGCTCCGACGGAGCAGGTTTGTTTTCTTACGCGTCGTCGACAAACGCACCGGGACTGTGGTCCCAGGGTCGGCCGAAGTTTGCCGTGGTCGGTACATTTTCGAAAGCCTTGGCGTCCATCGGTGGATTCTTTGTTGGCCCCGCGGAACTAGTCGAGCGAATGATTCAGAAAGCACGTCCGTTGATTTATTCAACCAGTCTCAATCCGGGGAGCGTGGCGGCGGCGATGGCAGCCATCCAATGGACGATTGCCGAACCTTGGCGACGCGAAACCGTCCAACGACACTCCGCGACCCTGCATTCGGAACTGACCCAACAAGGTTGGAAGACGATTGGCGATCCTGACGCGCCGCTTCTGGCAGTTGTCGTCGGAGATCACCTTGCCGCTCAACAGTTGGCCGATGCACTGATGGAAGTTGGGATCTGGGCGCCAGCCATTCGACCACCGACTGTAAAGCCACAAGAATGTCGCGTCCGGCTCTCTCCCACGGCTACGATGACACCGGACGAGATCCAATCGGTCCTCTCCGCCTTCGCGACCGTTTCCAAAAAGATTCGGAATGGACGGGTCACATGAAAATGAATCCGGAGTCCCCCAAAGCGACCGGATGGCTTGGTTGGGGGCATGCGTTCGGAGAGCTCACTGTTTCCAACGACGAACTGGAACAGCGATTCGAACTATCCCCTGGCTGGATTGAACAAAGAACGGGATTTCGAGCGCGACGTTATGCATCGAACCGGCAAGCCGTCAGCGATCTGGCGATCGATGCCGCTAAACTCGCATTGCAACGGAGCGGAGTTTCAATCCGCGACATTGGTTTTGTTTTGCTAGCAACCAGTACTCCAGATCACTTGCTGCCCGGGACGGCACCGATGGTCGCCGCGCGTTTGGGAAGTTCAGCTCCGGCCTTTGAT
Source organism: Planctomycetaceae bacterium (assembly GCA_016795075.1). GTDB lineage: Bacteria > Planctomycetota > Planctomycetia > Pirellulales > Pirellulaceae > M30B19. The sequence goes on from JAEUIP010000175.1 coordinate 3,302, forward strand.
TTGATGGCCGCTTGTTCTGGGTTTGCGTATGGCTGGATGACCGCGGATCACTTGGTTAAGGGCAGTGGACAGCCCGTTTTGTTGATAGGAGCCAACGTGCTTTCGCGCCGGGTCAATCCACAAAACTTGCAAACGGCCATCTTGTTTGGAGATGCCGCCGGAGCGGTCGTGCTGGGGCCGACCTCCGAAGCGGGCATCGTCGCGGCCATTGGACATAGTGCAGGTGAACATGCCACTCAACTTATAATCCCAGCGGGTGGAAGTCGCCAACCTTGGCACCCGGACATCTTGGCGGCAGATCGGTTCATGCAAATGCCGTCGGGACAGTTCGTCTTCAAACTCGCGATTCAAGCCATGCTTGCCGATTGTGATGCCGTGCTGAAACAGGCCGAAGTCACATCTTCCGAGATTGACTGGTTGATTGCTCACCAGGCCAGTTACCGCATCGTCGCGGAATTGGGGAAGCGACTCGAAATTCCAGCGGAGCGAGTCGCCTGGTGGTTGGCGGATTATGGAAACTCGTCAGCAGCGACTATCCCGGTTGCCTTGAGTTTGGGCCGTGAGCAGGGCTTGATCCGGCCCGGCCAGACGATTTTATTGGCCGCGGCAGGAGCCGGATTTTGTTCTGCTGCTAGCGTGCTGCGAGCATGATTCATATCCTAATCGTTGTGACCTGAATTTACCCGAGTTTCCCTAATGTTAAATTAGTCAACCTATTCGGTTTGCCAGCAGTCATTTAACGGCGGGTGGTGGCCAGCGACGATGCAACGGGTGGCAAAGACCAAGTCGGCAATCTGCTATCAGTAGAGCAGGTTTGCAAATCGGCTCGGTTGCGACGGTTTGGTATTCCAGACCTTCTTACCCCCAGCAGCGAATCGATATGCGACGATACTACTTGCTGAGCTTGACGGTCCTATTGGTTGCTTCGTGGGCTGGAGCCGCTGTGTATGCGGACGATCCGGTGATTGGTAGCAACCGCAACACTCCCGAGGTAATCGCCCTAAAGCGAGTGAAGGACTCGGTCGTGAACTTGCGAGGCAAGAAGACGATCAACGATGGCGCGGAGACAGTCAGTTTTCAACAAGTCAAACGCGTGAATGGCATGGGCACGGGAGTCGTTATTGACTCGCGTGGCTACGTGCTGACGAATTACCACGTAATCGATGGCATTCAAAACCTCGTAGTCACGGCAGGCGAGTATTCCACGACCGGGGATCTGGTCTCCTACGACCCGACGACCGACTTGGCAATCATCAAGATTCGAACCTCCCAATTCCTTCCCGCTATTCCATTTGGCATTAGCAACGACTTGATGCCCGCCGAAAGTGTATTGGCGGTTGGCAATGCGTACGGCTACACCGACACCGCATCGCGGGGCATCATTAGTGCTCTGCATCGAACGGTGCCCGTAAGCGATGAGCAAATTTACTACGACTTGATTCAGACCGACGCCAGCATCAATCCCGGAAATTCCGGGGGACCTTTGATCAACTTGGATGGACAAATGATCGGCGTGAACGTCGCAGTCCGTGTGGGTGCTCAAGGGATTGGTTTTGCTATTCCAGTCAACAAGGCCTTGGAAGTGGCCTCTGAATTACTGAGCCGCGAGAACTCCTTGCGGATTTTCCACGGCATCACTGTCGAAACAACCTATCCGAACAATGTACCGGTGACGGAAGTGAGTCGAGTAGCGCCCAACTCACCAGCCGCCCAAGCCGGAATCCAAGTTGGGGATCAGTTGGTTAAGGTAGGTGAATTCCATATTCAACGCCAACTCGACCTGCAACTTGCCTTGTTGGAGGAATCCGTCGGAAGCAAGGTCGTGTGCCTAGTTCGCCGAGATGGGGCCGAAGTCAGCACCAACGTGGAACTACAACCGGGTCGCAGTTCGATGATCGAATTGGTCTGGGACATGATTGGTATTGAAGTCAAACAGGAAGTCCCGTCCGTCGTGACACAACTGAACGAAAAATATGCCGGTGGCCTCCGAGTAGAAAAGGTTCGCCCTGGCAGCCCAGCCAAGAACCAGGGCATTCAAGTTGGCGACATCTTGGTCGGATTGCATGAATGGGAAACCGTTAGCCTGGACGACATGAACTACATCGTGAGCCAGCCGATTGTCCTGCAACAACCCATCCAATTCTACATCCTACGCAGCAAACAAGCGTTTTTCGGAAACATTCGCTTGCAGAAGTCGATCCGAACCGCCGCGAAGTAGATTCGGACCTGAAAAAGGACCTCGATCAGCCTTCGGAGTTAGCCCGTCAGCAGCGAGCAAAGTCGATTGTGGTTCACGGGCTCGGTACGCCCCAAATGTTACCGGTTAGACAATTAGGAATTGCAAGGTGAGGAATTGGTACGTGGGTGGCACCTATTTTTGAATCATTTCTGCGGGATAGTTCGGTTGGTGGGACATATAAGTCGACAGATAAGTGGGTGGCACCTATCGTCGTATTCCGCCCCAGATGTTAACCGGTTAACAGAGCGTGGTTTGGGCAGGAATCCGACCAACCACGCGACGCTAAGCGTGTTCCAAGCTTTCACCGACCAAAAAGTCTCAAGGGGATCAATAGATGGGTGGCACCAAGTGTCCCTGAGTGTATAGGTGGGTGGCACCTATTGTTGCGTATTCTTGGACAGCACCCCCATTAGGTGGGTAGTGGGATGGATGGGTGGGTGGCACCTATTTTTGCACGCCGCCCCGGACCTTAACCGGATGGAGACTTAATAGTTGGGTGGCACCAATATCCGGCACCATTATCCGTATGCCAATATCCGCTGGTGCATCCACCAAACCACCAACAAACTCGCCCAATCTGTGCTCGTTTTATATGTCCTGGTTTTGGGCAGTTTTCTGTGCCGCCTTCAACCGGATACTCCTAATTCCGCGTGAAAATCAACGTCGGCGCGGCCGGTTGCGAAACAGAGCCAACCTGGCGAGAATGTGAATGGTGCTATCTCAAACACTCACAAGCGACCGCTAATGACTGAAAACAATACAACGCCACGCACTTTGTTCCAAAAGATCTGGGATCGACATTTGGTGCATCAAGCGGATGGTCGAGCCCTACTTTACATCGACTTGCACCTAGTCCACGAAGTAACAAGCCCCCAGGCCTTTGAGGGCCTGCGTTTGGCTGGACGTCGCGTCCGTCGCCCAGAACTGACCGTGGCTACCCAAGACCACAATGTTCCAACAACCAGCCGGCTGTTGCCCATCATTGACGAGATTTCACGACAACAGATTGAAACCCTGCGGCAGAACTGTCGCGAATTTGGCGTTCACTTGTACGATTTGGATTCGGTGAATCAAGGAATTGTCCACATCATTGGGCCGGAGTTGGGGTACACTCAGCCTGGCATGACCATTGTCTGCGGCGATAGCCATACGGCCACCCATGGTGCGTTTGGGGCACTAGCGTTTGGCATTGGGACGTCGGAAGTCGAGCATGTGTTGGCGACGCAGACATTGATTCAGGCCCCCGCGAAGACGTTTGAACTGCGAGTGGACGGCAATTTAGCCAGCGGGGTCACAGCCAAGGATTTGATTTTGTATTTGATTGGCCAAATTGGAACCAGTGGCGGGACTGGCTATGTTTTGGAATACTCGGGTTCAACCATCCGCGGGTTGAGCATGGAGCAGCGGATGACCGTGTGCAACATGTCGATCGAAGCAGGAGCGCGAGCGGGCATGATCGCCGCCGACCAAGTAACGATCGAGTATTTGCAAGGCCGTCGGTTCTCCCCTCAAGGAGATGCTTGGGATCGCGCAGTACAGTTGTGGCATGATTGTCATTCCGACCCTGGAGCGCATTTCGACCAACAGCAGACCTTTGCGGCTTCCAACATTGCTCCGCAAATCACTTGGGGCACCAGTCCCGGGCAAGTCGCCAGTGTCGATGAAGCAATTCCAACACCATCGGACTTTGACGACCCGGTCGCGCGTAAAGCCGCCGCAGATGCACTCGTTTATATGGGCTTGCAGGCGGGGACGCGTTTTACCGATATTCCGGTGGACCGCGTCTTCATTGGCTCATGTACCAATGCACGAATCGAAGATCTCCGCGAAGCGGCCGAAGTTTGTCGCGGCCATCGCGTCGCAGCCAATGTCCATGCGATGGTGGTCCCCGGCAGCGGAGTTGTAAAGCAACAAGCCGAGTCCGAAGGGCTACATCGAGTTTTCCAAGAAGCTGGGCTCGAGTGGCGCGAACCTGGATGCAGCATGTGTTTGGCGATGAACCCCGATCGACTAGAACCTGGCCAACGCTGTGCTTCGACCAGCAACCGCAACTTTGAAGGTCGACAGGGTCGCGGCGGACGCACACATTTGGTTTCGCCGTCGATGGCCGCTGCAGCCGCCATTTCTGGACATTTTGTTGACATTCGCCAGTGGAATTTTCGCAAAGCGCACTCATGAAATCTTTCACGACCGTCCGTGGCATCGCCGCTTTGATGGATCGAGCCAACGTCGATACCGATCAAATTATCCCGAAACAGTTCTTGAAACGCATCGAACGAACCGGCTTTGGCCGTTTTTTGTTTTACGATTGGCGTTTTGATGCTCAAGAGAATCCCAACCCCGCGTTCGAATTGAACCGTCCCGAGTATTTGGGCGCGTCAATTCTTGTCGCGAAGGATAACTTCGGTTGCGGTTCATCACGTGAACATGCCGTGTGGGCACTGGATGATTTTGGTATTCGCTGCGTGATCGCTCCCAACTTCGCCGACATCTTTTATAACAATTGCTTCAAGAACGGAGTGTTACCCGTCGCGTTGGGGCGAGAAAAAACCCAAGAGTTATTCGATCTTCTCGGTCGTAAACCACAAGAAGTGACCGTCGACTTGCACCGCCAAACCGTGACCGCGGATGGATTTATTGCCGCATTCGAGATCGATCCGTTTCGCAAAGAATGCTTGTTGCACGGCCTCGACGATATTGGTTTGACGCTGCAGTGGGAAGACAAAATTCAAGCGTTCGAATCAGCTCGGCAACTCGCACACAATTACCGATGAACGGTTGCACATTGGCATATGTTTGGGCAAATTGCCAAATGAGGTGAGGAACCGAATTGATGGACCGTCGCGTATTTCTGCATGAATCAGCAAGAAACCTCGCTGCTGCCGGATTGATTTTCGGAACGCCTGCGACGTTCGCCTCGGCAACGAATTCAACGACACTCGCCCGGCAACAGTGCGAGACCACCGCGGGCGGTACCAAGTTTGCCGTTGCAACAGTTCATGAGTTGGCGACAAACGCAGCGCGGGACATGTTCCGAGTAGGCGGAAACGCCGTAGACGCGGCGGTTGCAGCATCCTTTATGTTGTCGGTCGTCGACGGACACAACTCAGGAATTGGCGGCGGATGCTTCGCCTTGATTCGTGATCCATCCGGGCGTTTCTATGCGATTGACGGTCGCGAAGAGGCCGGAGCGGCAGCCACGAAAGACATGTTTCTAAAAAATGGCCAACCCCAACCCGAGTGGAGCCAAACGGGACCATTGGCTCCCGGTGTTCCCGGGCAAGTAGCGGCCCTCGAAAACATGGCGACTCGCTTTGGAAGACTCTCTTGGCGCTCGTTACTAGAGCCTGCGATTCAAACGGCTCAGAATGGTTTCGTGATGGGCCGGTTGGCCAACGTGATTCGAGCGAATGCCAAAGACTTGGGGCGATTCGCCAGTAGCAAACGGGTCTTGTTTCCCGGAGATGAGCTGCCGACGGCAACAACGCGTTTGCATCAACCTGATCTGGCTCAAACATTACAGTTAATCGCGAACGAAGGGGCCGCTGCATTTTACCACGGCCCTATCGCACAAGCGATCGCCGAATACCTTGGCGCTGAGGGTGGAATTTTAACCGTCAACGATTTCGCCAACTACCAAGTCAAACAACGAGAACCGTTGGTGAGTCACTACCGTGGTCGTCAGGTAATTGGGTTTCCGCCACCGAGCAGTGGTGGTATTCATGTCGCACAGATGCTTGGGATGCTCGAGTGTTTCGATCTTCGCGCGTTGTGGCGACGTGATCCAATCTTGGTCTATCATTTGTGGTTAGAAGTGATGCAACGAGCGATGGCCGATCGCGCTCATTGGTTGGGCGACGCCGATCACGCCCGTGTGCCACTTGGATTATTGGACCCGGCTTATTTGTTGCAGCGTGCCGGCGATATTCAATTGGGCCGAACCAGTAAAGTCGCGGGACACGGTCTTCCTCCCGGAGTCGAGTCACAATTCTTTGGCGACAAACACACCACTCATCTCACGGCGGCCGACCAGGAGGGTTGGGTCGTGGCGATCACTCAAACGGTCAACACATCATTCGGTTGCAAAATGATCGCCCCTGGGACCGGAATTGTCCTCAACAACGAGATGGACGATTTTAGCATCGCACCCGGCGTGGCGAACGCCTTCGGGTTGGTGGGCACGGAAGCCAATGCGATCGCTCCCGGAAAACGGCCGTTATCCAGTATGAGCCCAACCATTGTTCTGGACGGAGCCGGAAGACCAGTGCTAACCTGCGGCGCGGCCGGTGGACCGAGAATCATTACCTGCACGTTGCAGACTATTTGTCGAGTATTGGATTTCGATCAATCGATTCAAGAAGCCCTTGACTCACCACGTGTCCACCATCAATGGCGACCATCAGAAGCAGTGGTCGAAGAACGAATGGACCCAGCATCCATTGCCGGACTTCAAACCCTGGGGCACGAAGTCCGTCGCATCGAAGCGTCAGCAACGGCCCAAGGCATCTCGTGGTCCGCGGACGGCCGATTGGAAGCGGCCGCAGATTCGCGAGCGGGCGGCGTCGCGTTCGTCGAATGAACTACAATTCAAACGGAGCACGATAAGTTCGTGACAAGAGACGGTTCGCCTCCCAATGATCTACAAAACGCCCTTCAGGCGTTAACGACAATAACGGCCCCAAGGTCAAAGGTGTCGCTTCTAGGTCGACCTGGTTGTCGGTGAGATGTTGCCCGATCCGTTCGAAGGTTGCCGCTACGTCCTCGGGCATTTGCCATTCTTGTAGCCGGCGTTTGATTTCGACCGTGTTGGTGATTTGGCCAGTGCGATGAGAGATATTTCCGAAATGGCAAAGCGCCGTCGATTGATGTCCTTCGCTAACCGGTGCAGCCAACTGGTTAGGCGTGTTCTGCCGCACACAAGTCATGAAATTCTCGAAGTGGTTCTCGAGCGATCCAGGGAATGTCTGGACAAGTTGTCCTGTGGGATCAAACCAAGAGGTCCCCGAGACGAACCCCTCGGTTCCCGACACAATCCAACCATCGCGAACTTGGTTGCTAAATGGCCCAGTCGGCAGCCCTCGGACCTCTTGAACAACTGGCAGTGCTCCAAAGCGATGCACAACCATCTGAGTGTTGGGGGTCTCGCCCGCGTCACGGTATCCGAATCGGCCTCCGACGCTGAAGACATCGTCACCCGGACCTTGCAGTCCGATAACCCAGCGCACGAGATCAACGTAATGGATGTTATTGTTGCCGAGTTCCCCGTTGCCAGTGTTCCAAACCCAGTGCCAGTCGTAGTGCAGTTGCGGACGACTCAGAGGTTCGTCGCGCGCAGGCCCGAGCCACAAATTGTAGTCGACGTGAGCCGGAATCGCGTAGTTGCCGAGTTCTCCAATGGACGGTCGGCGACCATACACGATCGTCCGGGCCATCGTGACTTGCCCCAATCCACCTTTCTGGACAAAGTCCCGCGCAGCTCGAATTCCAGTGTGCGAGCGATTTTGCGTTCCCACTTGGCAAATTCGCCCGGTACGTGCCACAGCCTCCACCATGCGCCGGCCCTCATCGACTGTATGACTCAATGGCTTTTCGACATAGACATCTTTGCCTGCATCCAGGGCCCAAATCGTCGCCAAGGCGTGCCAATGGTTTGGCGTGCAGATGGACAACGTTTGGACGTCTTGCGAGTCAAATACGCGGCGCAAATCGATTTCCACCGTCGGACGACGGCCGGTTGTGGTTTCAATCGCGTTCGCCAATTCCTCAGCCAGCTGTCGATCTGGATCACAAACATGCGTGAGCACGACTCCGGGAATCTTGGCAAATGCTTCGGCGTGAGCCTTACCGCGAATTCGGCAACCAATGATCGCGTGGCCGATTTCGCTGTTGGCCGAGCGATCAACGACTGGATTCGCCGAGCCTTCGCGTGTGCCAGCGACGGTCCAATCGCCCTGCCCCGCTGCTGCGGCAGCGATAGCCAACAGAGATTGCTCGCAGAAGTTTCGGCGGGTGATGGTCATCGGCCGGTCTCTTTGCCGACAAGCTGTTCGATACGCCGATCGGCTTCTTGTTGGGCGCGGTCCAAAACATCCTGCAACAAAACGGGTGCGCCACCGCTTCGCTTGCTCTCGTCAGCGGCTTCCCTAAAAGCGAACATTTCAAGCGTTTCTGCTGGGTCTACCGGACCGA
>JAEUIP010000176.1 GCA_016795075.1 Planctomycetaceae bacterium
ATTTAATCGTTACATCTTGTTTTGGACGATCTCCCGGTGATGTGGGTACGGCACCAATCGCCGCAACGACCGCCAAACTGGCTTTGTCCGCCGTACGTCCAAACGCGGTGTATTGTCCATCCAAATGCGTGTGCCGTTCCAAGCAAATAAAGAACTGGCTGCCGGCCGAATTGGGATTTTGTGAGCGAGCCATCGACAACACGCCCGCTTCGTGAGGTGTGTCGTTGAACTCTGCCGGGATTTGATAGCCAGGGCCACCGGTCCCAGTTCCCTGCGGACAACCACCTTGAATCATGAATCCTTTGATCACGCGGTGAAAAATCTTCTTGTCGTAGAAACCGGACCGAGCCAAACCAATCATGTTGAGGCAATGTCCGGGTGCTTTGTCTGGCAACAAGTCCAAGACGATCGATCCGGCGGACGTATCAAGAGTCAATTGATAACGATTCTTCGCGAAGTCGACGCCCGTAGTAGCCGCTTCAACTTTGGTTTTAAAACTCACGTGATTCCTTCTTGGCTAGGATTCGAACTTGGAACGCAGGTCCTCTCCCAGGACCTCCGAAGGGGTCCGAGTATAACGCGCTCCGCAGGCCAGCAAAATCGGACTGGTTCAATTCCCGATCTGGGTATTTAGGAAATGCGAATCGATTCCATAAGAAAAAGGGGCCCGGCCGGAAGTTTTCCAAGGGCAATTGTGACACTCGTTCCTACAAATTTGAATTTCGTGAAGAACCGGCGCATCCTCATTAAAGAGATTGATAGGGAAGATTCGAAACTAGTACTCAGACGGATAGCATTGGTCGTCGCGGTCGAAACGACCCGCTAAGCTGCGACTTGCCAAGCTGACCGTCGAATCCCGGGGGGGATTCTCCAGAACTCGGAGCGACTGCACTCCCACGCCGAGCAGTCCAAACTCCCAATAATCCGCTCGTCTGCCACCGAAAGGTTGGCCCGATGGGCAATCTGCGCGAGTTCTCCCCGCTCAACACGGACCCAGCCGTATTGGAAATCGGAACACTTGAGGTGCAAGCCTCGGGCGGCGACGAAAAATGCTGAGGTGAGCATTTTTCCAGACCAAGTTCAGAGCCTCTATTCCGCTGTTGTTTCCTGGTGCCGAAGGAGTTGCACCTAAAAAATGTTGAAACTACAAACCCCCATGTTCATTCCTACCCAGAAACCGAGGTTTCGAAGCTGAATCGCCAATCCACAGGGATGTGTGGTGCTGGTAGTCAGCAACGGACTTGGTTTTGGACTGAACAGTCACACGAGCCTCTGAGCAATTTGCGACGGGTCTGGTGTGGCAAGAGACGCGAAACGATGTTAGGGAGTGCCTGCGATGAAGGTCTTCACTACTGGACAGGTTGCGAAAATCTGTAAAGTGGCCCCACGCACGGTCAGCAAGTGGTTCGATTCCGGACGCCTCAAAGGCTACCGGATCCCCGGATCACAAGACCGTCGTATACCAAGAGAATTTTTGATCCGTTTTCTTAAAGAGCACGGCATGCCGCTGGGCGACCTTGAGGACGAGGCGATGGCCAAAGTTTTGATCGTCGCGCAGGACCAAGTGCTGATCGAAAACATCAAGCGAGAATTGCCACCGGAAAAATCTTTCAAGGTTGCCGTGGCGTCCAGCGGATTCGAAGCTGGAATTCAAGCCGAAAGTTTTCATCCCGATTGCATCATCACCGACTTCTCGATCGGGAAGTTGGAAGCGGTGCAAATCTGCCAAAACCTGCGAAAAAACAGCGATTTTGGCGAAACCATTTTGATCGCCCTGCTGCCGGACGATGGACAACCCATGAGCTTCGACCGGTCAGCTATCAACGAAACGTTCAAGAAGCCATTCGACGCCAAACTGCTGGCAGAACGGTTGCGAACGCTGATCGGTTCCCGCAAGGAACTGGTCTAAATGGGTCGCCGGGCACGGCTGCTTGACCCCACGTCCCTGACCCGGACGGTTGCAGCCCTGCCCCAAAAAAAAGCGAATCCAACGCCGTTTTTCGCATCTCAAAAGCTGCCGGAGTCGAATCCGGCAGCTTTTTGTGTTTCGAAAGAATTCTGCTCCCGAATCCACTTGTAGTTCACTATGTTTACCGCTATAGTGATGTTTCTGCAAGTCGGATCGAAATGGGTTCCCCGGATGGAAACTTCAGGATTTCGGAAAGGGTCCGATGGCCAGCATTGCACTCGATAGCTCGGTTTCCACCAACATGGTCACGTTACCAATCCTCCAACAAATAAACGCCTCGGAGCGGACGGCGCCTGCGCAAGTCCCGACTTCCGCAGGAGCGGTCGGCACCAGCCCTGGAGTGGGCGGTCATTCCCCAACGGTCGAATCGGGACCGTCGGCCGAGTTCTTGGCCGAGATCGCCCAAGCCAGTGAAAGACTGGAGTCGGCGACGCCTTGGGAGATCTTGCAGTGGACCGTCGACCGGTTCGGGGCAGGCTTCTCGGTTGCGACGGCCTTTGGCGCGGAAGGGATGCTGATCATCCATTGGTTGGCCAAGATCGCACCGAAGACCAAGATATTTAACTTGGACACCGGCTACCAATTTGCTGAGACTCTAGCCATGGTGGATCGAGTTCGTGTTCGGTACGGGATCGAAATCGAACTGGTGCGTCCGGAACTGACGGTGATTCAATACGAACAGTTGCACGGTGGTCCAGTCTATTCGCACGCCCCTGATCAATGTTGCAAAGATCGAAAACTGGTGCCCCTGAGAAAGCGTTTGCAAGGTGTTACGGCCTGGGCGAGCGCTATTCGGCGCGATCAAACCCCAGATCGAGCTGTCTCGCCGATCGTGGGTTGGGATCGAAAGTTTGGACTTGTCAAAGTTAGTCCCTTAGCCAATTGGACAAAATCGCTGGTTTGGAAAACCATTCTCGACGAAAACGTGCCTTACAATCCATTGCACGATCAAGGATATCCCAGCGTCGGTTGTGCTCCATGTACACGCTGTGTTTTGGCTGGTGAAGATGAACGCTCGGGACGCTGGGCGGGCGCGAAGAAAACCGAATGCGGCCTGCACAGCAACGATTAAGTCGCTCCCTTTGGGAACGACCGACGCGAGCTGTGGTGACCTGCCGCATCGATCCGTTGCTTGGGCGTTGTCCCACGAATTACTTCGCGGCATCAAACGGACGGGCTTGGTGACGAACCAGTGGCCAATCTTATTCGCGTGATGTTGTCCGTTGCGATTGCCGGTAGGCCGCTGGCGTCCACAGAAATGTTTCTTTGAATTGACGCGTCAAGGCGCTTTGGTCGGAGAAGCCACAATCGATAGCGATCTGCGCGAGACTGCGATCGGTCGTGCGGAGTAGTTCGGCGCTTTTTTCCAAGCGGCACTTCATGATGTATTTCTTGGTCGACAAACGGAACACTTTCTTCATTCGGCGATCCAATTGTTCGGCCGACAAATCGATGAGCTTTGCCAACTCGTCTCCACGTAAGGGTTGATTCAAATTTGTTTTGATGTTGGCAACTACTTGACCCAGGTTGGCGATGGAGAGTTCGCTGTCGCTCGGCGTATGAAGGTCTTGGGACACTCCTATCACGCCAACGATTGCCGATTGCTCGTCGAGAAACGGAAACTTGTTGGTCAAGTACCATCCCATGGTGCCGTCTGGATTTGTGATTTGTTCCAGTTGATCAATGACTGCCTGACCGGTTTCAAATACTGCTTGATCTTGTAAATCGTAAGCCTGAGCCAGGTCAGCGGCAAAGAAGTCACGAGCTTGCTTGCCGATCATGGCTTGCTTGTTCGCCGCATGAACTCGGAGGGACAACGCCTGGTTCACAGCGATATATCGTCCATGGCGATCTTTGATGCAGAAAACCACATCCCAGAGCGTATCGAACAGAGTTTCCAAAAGTTTTGCGTTTGAACCAAAGTTCATGGGTGGTTGTTACTTGGGCGAAGGAGATCGTGCACAAAACTCGCGTTGATTCACCAGATTCACGACGTTCAACGGCACGAACGTTCAACGAAGCAGCTGGTAAAGCCTATCGAAAGTCACGAAGTTGACAAGTCGCTTGGGCGGGACGACCGCAACCCCCAAATGCGTTAGGATCGGTATGATCGCTGTTGTAGATATGCCGGCGGCAAGTCTCTGGCAAAAACGGTCATTTTACCACTTGTCTTTACGGTAGGAACCACGATACGAATGAATTGACGCTGGATTTCCTTCTCGCCAGCCGAACTTTGGCGCATGCAGTGCCGGCTGAAAAGTCTAACGGACACCATGGTGCAATTGTGGATCAACGATACTATTTATCACTGCTGATGCTGACTGCGGTATTGGCCGTCGCGTGGGTGATGTCGCAGTTTTCCGACGACTCGCGTGAATCGCTTTCGGCCGAACAATCGTCAAACTCGGTGTTTGCCCAACACCCATCACGGTCAACCGACGAGATGAAGCCAGCGGCAGAGGACGGAAGTAATCTTCGCCAAATGGTGGCGGCCGAAATTCAACCGCTCATTCCTGGCTTGCTTGATGACTCGGAACATGTATTCCCGCACGAGCAAACCGCGACGGAGGCAAATCGTCCAGACCCGAGTGGGGCCGCGGAAAATTCGGAGACAGGCGCCAATCCGTTGCCAAACCATTTGGCCCCGCGGGATTTGACCGGAGTCCCCCTACGCCGAGTATCTTCGACCGCGTTTGTACCTCGCTCGGAAGAACCGAACGATGCGGCGACGGTCATAACCGAGGACGGGTCTTCTCCGCGATCGCGACCGCTACCGTCTTTCAGTATGCCAAACACCCAACCGCGCGTACCGGTTCCGAGCCACGATGAAAGTCAACGCGAGCCCGCAAATCATTCCGTCGTTGCGCAAGAATCGCAGCCTTCCTCGACGGGTTTGCGGCCACTTGTCCCGGACACGTATCGGGTCTTGGAGACTCAGTTGTCGGAACCCAAACCATTGCCAGGGGAGCGACATGTGCTGCGCCCCATTATTCGGGCCAAAGCAGCGACGAACTCGCCGGAGCGTGAATCGGAGTTTCCTCCCGCATCCGATGCGATTTGGGATACGCCGATGCCCGGCGTAAAACGAGAAACTCCGTTCCCCGCTGGACCGTCTCCATCGGTGCCTTCAACGCCCATGCAATCGCCGACTCAAACGTCCGCGCCGGCCGCCGGAGGGACAGGATCGGGAGTTTCGTCGGCAGGCGACCCGTTGTTTGTTCAGGTCGGCGCCAGTAACGGGACGGGCAGCAGTCTCCTGCGCCAAGATAGCCCCGCGACAACTCCCCAATTCCGACCGGAAAGTCAAATCGTTTCGACCCCGTCAACGGCGCCAATCCGATCGGGCGGGCGCCCACGTCCGCAATCGGGTGATTATATTTGGCATGTGATTCAGCAGAACCAATCGCTGGAGTCGATTAGTTTCCAATACCGGGGCGATGGCAGCTTGGTAGCTCAACTATTGGAGCTGAATCGGGATCGGTTATCAGATCCTCAATTGTTACCGATCGGCAAAGCAATTCGAATTCCGATTCGATAGTGGCCCTAACTTCACGAGACGCTCCATGCAGTTATCATCCACCGACGCCAATTCTGGGAGCGATGCTTGGTTAGAGAACCTAACGATGGATGCAAGTCGTGAGATTACCAAACGGCACGCGGATCGTTGGTTCAAGCGGATGAACTGGAAGTTAGGCTCCTTGTCGGACACGCAGGCGGTCGCGGTGAGAGACTTGCGGGCCTTCTTGTTGGTTGCCCGGGAAGAAATATTTGGCCCTGGCGACTACGACGAACGCAAAGGCAAGCTCGATCAGTGGACCTACTCGCTAAATCAAGCGTTTATGGGCCGAGCGCATTCGGACGCCGCGGCGGCGATTGCCGAAACAGCGAATCGGTTCGCCGTGCCACGCTCATTTTTTTACGAAACGCTATCGGCGATTGAATCGAATCTTTTCCGCGAAAGATTGGTGAATGGCAATGACTTGCTCCGGTTGGCCTACCGGCAGAATGCGATGTTCCTACTTGGGGCGGCCAAAGTTGCCGACCTTTACGAAGTGGAGAATCGAGACTATTTTTTGTGTTTGGGGATCGGTACGGGATTATTGGACTTGATCGTCGATTGGGCTCATTGGGAGAAAACGGATTGGTTGCCAATTCCTTTGGACTGGTACGGAGACATTCGCGGATCGGCTGCGCTCTACCAATCGGATTGGCGGAAACCGCTGAAGCTTAGCGTCCGAGCGCGTCGTACGATGCTACCCAGTCTGTTGCGGAGGATGGCAACCTTGGGTATCGAGACCTTGGCTCAAGCGACACCCACTGCGGCCGTACAAGCGTCTGGCTTTGGCCAAGATTTGACTCAGTGGACCGAACAAGCGCTCGATCAGCTACACGATATTTTCAATACGCCTGAGAAATGGTTGTAGTTCGATAGAAACGTAACTATTCGCGATGAGGGAGTCGGTGCGTTCCGCGCTTCGATTCGTTAGGAACGGCGAACAAGTCTTGAACGCATAGGATCTTGCCCTTCCCGCGGGACGACCATCCGACGTGCTGCACGAACCCTAGATGCTGTGAACGGTTCGATAGAAACGATTGCGAACGATCCATGGACAATGCAAAAATCGCCGAGCGGTTGGAACACTTGGCTGCTTTACTTGAGTTTCAAGGTGCGAACCCGTTTCGGCTCAAGGCTTATCGAAACGGCGCTGACTCGATCCGAGCGTCCTCGATTCCGGTCGCCAAGGCGTTAGCGGAGAATCAAGATCTAACGACTTGGGTGGGAGTTGGATCGAGTGTCGCGGAAAAATGTCGTGAGTTGGTCGACACGGGATCGCTCGCGCAGATCGATCAATTGGAGCAAGAAATTCCCCCGACGGTTTTGGATCTGTTGCGAGTCCCTAATCTTGGGCCAAAGAAGGCCGCCGCGCTATTCAAAGAGTTGGGAATTAAAGATCTCGACCAACTAAAACTTGCGTGTGAGCAACAAAAGGTTCGCGCTTTGAAAGGATTCGGAGCCAAGACCGAACAAGCCATCTTGGAAGGGGTTCTCATCGCTGCCCAAGCCAATCAGCGCATGCGGATCAACGATGCGGATAAAGTGGTGCGGGCCTTGCAGGAACACTTGACCAAGTTCGAGGTTCTGGAGCGACACGAATTTGCCGGCAGTTACCGCCGGGGCAAGGAGACTGTGGGGGACATCGACATTTTGGCCGTGACCTCCGACCCTGCAGGCCTGATGGAGCACTTTGCAACGTTCCCCGACATGAGCTCGGTGCTAGCGCGCGGCGAAACGAAGATGAGCATTCGCTTGGACACTGGATTTCAAGTGGACCTTCGGATTGTCCCCGCCGTGTCTTTTGGAGCCGCGTTGCAATACTTCACGGGATCGCTGACGCACAATGTCGAGCTTCGCCATCGCGCCAAAGCGCGGCAACTCAAGATCAACGAGTGGGGTGTGTTTCGCGTGGGGTCGGAGGCGGAATTAGCTAACGATCCGCAACGGGAAGGTTGGGTCGCGGGTCGGGACGAAGCCGATGTTTACGCCGCCGTGGGTCTGCCCTGGATCGATCCTCGACTTCGCGAGATGCGTGACGAATTCCAATGGGCCGACGCCAATCAACTGCCGAGATTGCTACAAACGTCGGATATTCGCGGTGATTTGCACATGCATACGACGGCATCAGACGGCGAAAACTCGCTGGAAGAAATGGTTGCCGCCGCACGGCAAAGGGGACTCGATTACATTGCCATCACGGACCACTCCCAGCGTGTGTCTGTCGCCGGAGGATTGACTCCGGAGCGTCTTCTGCGGCAATGGGATGAAATCGATCGATTGAACGAGCGACTGGCTGGGGAGTTCTTGGTACTCAAAAGCATCGAGTGCGACATCTTGGAAGATGGACGCATGGATTTGCCCGACGATGTGTTGGCACAAGCGGATTGGGTGATGGCCAGTGTTCACTTTGGCATCAAGCAAACTCGTGACGAGATCACGCAGCGAATTCTCGGGGCCATCGAACATCCCAGTGTCAGTGCGATCTCGCACCCGACGGGTCGTCTGATCAATCGCCGACCGGCCTACGAAGTGGATATTCCGGCTGTCATCGAACATGCCGCGAAACATCGCAAAATCTTGGAGTTGAACTCCAGCCCCAAGCGTTTGGACTTGGATGACCTGCATGTACGCATGGCCCGCATGGCTGGCGTACCGATCGTGATCAGTACCGACGCCCATGCGGTCGCTCAACTTGAGAACCTGAGGTTCGGTGTTCAACAAGCCCAACGCGGCGGACTTTCGGCACAGCACGTGATCAATACTCGATCATGGGACGGCATCAAAAGCTGGCTGGCCGGGAACGCAACGCTGTGAAGCATTGTTTCTGGTCAACTCAGGCCCGAATGGGCCGAAACAGCCTCTGCCGGTGTGCGCGAGCCACCGGTTAGAGTGACATCTCATCGAGAAAAGGCCGGACAGGCCGACACAAGCGCTAAGCCTACACATTCAAAAATGCTTCACAGGGTTGCCAGGAACGGGTGAGCACAAACCATCACTGAACATTCTTTTGACGAGCGCGTAGTTCCGCCTGTTGCTGAGCGCTTGGGAACGAGTAATAACTTCCAGGCGGGGAGTCGTCACGGATTGGATTAGGAGCATTCCCGACGGCGATTTGCTGCAGGACCTCGCCCAGATGTTCGGCCGCCAATTGGAACAGTTGGCGGCTTAATTCTGCCTCGGTCGGGTGACCGGCAATTGGGATTTCGTACTGGACGAGGACTGGGCCGGCATCAATTTTCGCAATCATCTTTTGAAATGACACTCCCGCCGTCTTCTCTCCATAGTACAGCGTCCAAAACACCGGCATCGGTCCTCGATACTTCGGCAACAGACTTGGATGGATATTGAGCGTCCCAAGTTTGGGCGTTTCGATAGTTTGGGTTCGCAAAATGTTTTTGCAAACACAGACGAGCAACAAATCGAGATTCCGATCGGCCAATTCCTGAAGTTGCTTAGGACCATTCAGGTCGTTGACGACCGAGTAAGACATTCCCTGCGCGATCGCCCATTCCAATGCGGATTGTGGTTGCACGAATCGACGAAGTGGGCTTTTCAACATCCATAGGCGTATACGGCTGCCAAGACTCGACCATAACTTCCCGACAACTCGCCGCAGCCCAAATTCGCGCAGAATCTTCAACGGCGACTTCTTGGCCTCGGCCAACGTGTCATAAAAATAGACATGATCCAGAGTCTGCTCCGCCAATTCCCCGAGCCGCCTGAGAATCGGTAAACTATCTTGCGCCGTTAAGTTGGTAAGGAAGGCAACTTTCATTCGGTATGCGTTACGACGTCCTCTTCGCGCCGAGTCCTGGATGAAAACTTGGGGGCTGAAACCGTCGATGTGACAACACTTGTTGTGTCGAGTGAGTGATCCGTCAAATTGGTGGCGGTGGTGGCGGTGGGCGACGCCCAGAGATGTCGAAGTTTCAAGCACCACATCTCGAAACCGTACCACGAAACAATGGCGAACGCGTAGGTCATAAAGAACATCAACGCCACGTAGACCACGCCGCCAAGAATTGGAGACCCAATTTGTTGCGTCAAAAGGTCCGGCGACACCCAAGGCGAAAACAAAGGTATCATCGGCAGTTGAAACATGTACATTGCGTAGCTGTACTTGCCCAGGGATCGCATCGGCGGATTATCCAACAATCGCTTCTCCCACGACGTTGGACCGGAGGCTAAAGTAGCCAGCAGCAACGCCACCGCCACACCAGACACGATCGTGAAGCGAATCGTGTAATCGTTAGAGCCCAACGGCAAAGTCGCTGCGAAAAGCAAGAGCATGATGGCTCCCGTCCAGCGATACGTAGTAATGTGGCGTTGCCATGTCGGCATTTCACGAATCATGATCGCAGCGACGGAACCCAGCAACAGACCATCCAAGCGAAAAAGCGTAAACACTTTTTCCGCGACCGACCCCAATTCGGCGAAACTAAATCCAATTCGCGCCATCGCCAAAATCACGAGCGACATGGTACAGAGACGCAAGAGCGCTTGTGACTTCATGCCAAACACAATCACCGGCCAAACCAGGTAATACTGTTCCTCGACCGCCAGTGACCAGAAATGATTAAACGGCCCATAACAAAAATCGTTCAGCCAAGCCATCTGTAGGTTCATGGTATACATCCACAAATGGATCGGATTGCCACGCACTTGTCGAATGATCTCCGTGTCCCCGAAAGACAATGGCAGAGCTACGAAAAACACAAAGAGCATCGCGAAATAAAGTGGAAAGATCCGCAGACTGCGGCGATAATAAAAGCGACCGAAATACGACCCGGAGCGACCTTTCGCGTCCAACAAAATTCCGGTGATCAAGAAACCCGAGAGTACAAAAAAGAAGTCGACGCCCGACGCACCAAGAAAGAAGAGTTTGCTTGGTAAATTGCCGACCACATCGCTGGTTAGGGACACCTCAGCAAAACGGTACACCGTCACCATGAGGATTGCCAAGCCGCGGAAACCATCCAAGGCGGAAATCCGAGACTCGGTAGGAATGGGAGCGGATTCGTTCACGGATTGAGATCCTGGAACAGCGACTCCAGTGAAACGACGCGTCCACGGCCGGCCGCTGGGCCTCCAATACTTCGATCCGTTTGAACTTCCGAAGCTTCACGCTGTCTCCACCAACTAGCGACTTCATGTGGCAGCGCGAGCCATTTGTTTTCGCAGTTCGCAACATGCTCGCAGAACCGCCGGTATTCATCTTGGCGTTTTGGAGAATTCAAATAGTCAGGATGCGTGATCAACATCGCCAAGCCCGAAAGTTGTTGGATCAGCCGCAACTTCTTCACCCACACCTCGTATGCCGGCACGCCCAACGTGACCATCAACGTGTGATCCTGCGGCAACGTGTAGGGAAGTTCCACCAACTTTCCCGCCATGAATGGCCAAACCCCACCGACTCCACCAGGCATGGCTTGAAACGGGTCGATATCAAAACAAGAAGCGTCATAATCGAACTCCAAGCTTTGCATCCACGCGAGGTTTCGGTGAACCATTGGCGAGCGGAAACCACGGGCATTGTATCTACGTCCAGCTTGGTTGATCGATTTCGCGCGTGCTTCGAAAAGCGAACGCGAGGTAAACAGCCGGCCGTCATGGTTGTAGCCATGAATGCCAATTTCATGGCCGCGTGAACGCAAATCGTCCAAGAGTCCATGATCAACCGGATAAGCATGCGGTACGACAAACCAAGCCGATCGGATGCCCAGTGCC
Source organism: Planctomycetaceae bacterium (assembly GCA_016795075.1). Classification (GTDB taxonomy): domain Bacteria; phylum Planctomycetota; class Planctomycetia; order Pirellulales; family Pirellulaceae; genus M30B19. Next base: position 11,253 of record JAEUIP010000176.1, read on the forward strand.
TCCTCGATCGCCGCAATTTCGGGCACTCTTTTTAATCCTTCAGCCGTTTCGATATCGTGAGTCAGACAAACAGCGAAGTGGTGTTGATCGGGCCAAGGATGGATCAAGTCCTGGGCCGATGGATCGACCAACAACTTACCGTTTGGACCGGAAGCCACGGAACGAAGAGCCGTTTGGAGATCACCAAGGAATTTGTCGGGTTGTTGCCAGTTTTCGGTCGTCAGCGATTTGTTTCTCGATCGTTGCAAGCAGCGGCGTAAAAACTTCGGCAAATACGGACGGAGTTGATAGTAGGTTCGAAAGTTCCATGAGAGTTGAGCGGACTCAAAGTCTTGTTGCAAGTAACGTCTCAGAACTTCGCCAACTGGTCCCGGA
>JAEUIP010000177.1 GCA_016795075.1 Planctomycetaceae bacterium
GGCCCATCGGGTGCTTCGCACAATTGACTCCTGACACCTTTACCAGACCCTAAGTTTTGGATTTGACAAAACACTAGTCCCCAACGGGGTCTGGCCCTCTCCGGTCATGCCTTTTTGCCCAAAATTATTGCGTGCCCTCCAAAGGGTCAGACCCCTCTTAGGACACAGTCTAACCTCAGGACCGTCCGATAAACGAGCCACTTCATTACCCCTCGCTCGGCGACGTAACAATGGGCGGTTATGTCTGTCGAAAGGGCAAAGTGGAACGCCGTCCAGTGTCGCTCTGCGTCGCGGGGTAAACCTGTTCGCCGGGCCGGAGTATCTTGCCCAACCCGCAAAACCCAACCATCGGCCTGATCCGGTTGGTAGGTTAATCTGATTGGAGGGAGATCACAAGAACAAACCGTGGGGCAATTGGTCTTCGTCACAACGAAATTCGACTTGAGAAGGGCATCCGGGAAGTTCCACCGATTCAGCGATTGGCTCGTCCGGTGGAAAAATCCTCCCCAAATGTGTCAAGCTATTTCGATCGTGTCGATTGGTCGGGAGACCGTGTTTCGATTTTTAACCATTTGATCATTTTTGCTCAAGCAAATCTTGTAGTTGGTTTTCGGACTGGATACCATTCAAAACTGTACGGGTCATCGCTTGTCGGTTGCTTTAGCTGACAGATGGTTGCCGGTGAGTGGTTCGGTGGGCCGGGTGGTTCCGGTCCAGGTCGCGTATTTTTCGGTTTGATTTGCAATGGACAATGCTGATCGATTGACGGACGAAGTGGAATGCCTGCTGCAAAATGCGAGGCTCCGTTCGGAATTGGAACCGTTCTTGGATGAAGCCTTGTTGGTTGTCGATACCAACCAGATGCCGACACCGGCCGAAAATCAATTCCTCGAGTCTTTATTGGCTTGGGAGTCGGCCCCCATTTTACCGATCTCGCAATGGTTTCAACCGACCTTATTGCTACAACCGGCTGGGCAATTGGATGATTTGGAACTGCACCTGCGATTGCACGAAGTGATCGCTCAGTTATTCGAAAAGCAAATTGTGCTGCAGTTCACCGACCATTTATCCGACCGCGAACTTTACCAATTGATTGCTCGCGACATTCTGCCCAGTCGGGAAAAGAAGGTCAACTTGCCTGACAACCGTTTTGTCTGGCGGTGCGTCGATGAATCAAGCGAGCCCGAACTGTGGCTCAAGTATTATGCGACGGAAGAAGAACGCGAAGTGTGGCTGGAGTTCAATCCAGGTGGCACCCTACCAGAATCGTGCGAACCACCTTATTGCCGCTCGCTGCCTCAATAGATCATTTCTTACCCTGGGCTCGTTTCTCTTGAAAGAAAGCGGTGAGTATTTGGCCACATTCGTTGGCCATGAGTCCTTCAATCACGTGACAACGATGGTTGAGTCGCGAATCGTTCAATAGTTGGAATAGAGATTGGACCGCGCCGGCTTTGGGGTCGTAGGCGCCGAACACGACCGTGTCGATCCTCGCCTGCAAAATGGCGCCGGCGCACATCGCGCACGGCTCTAAGGTCACGTAGAGGGTACAACCGCCAAGCCGCCAATCTTCCAATGCGGCGGCTGCTTGGGTAATCGCCAAGATCTCGGCGTGAGCCGTGGGATCGTTCAGTTGAACCTTTTGATTGTGGGCTTCCGCAATGATCTTTTGGTCCGGGCTTACAATCACTGCCCCAACGGGCACTTCATCGGACTCGTAGGCCAACAAAGCCTGTTGAATCGCGCGCGTCATGAACCGTTGGTGATCGACATCGTCGGGGTTGGCTTCAATGATCAAGCGGTGGCTCACTTTGCGGGAATAACCAGTTGAATCTTCTCGTAGGCCGCGGTCGTTTGGAAGCAGAACACTCCCAATGGCTCGGACAATCGAACATCCTGACGGATCGAAAATTGATGCCCGGCACGAAGCTGATCAACCACTTGTTGATCATCAATCCAGCACTCGATCTTTTCTGCTGAGACTTTGACTCGGACGTCGTACCATTGATTGGTTTCGAAGCGATGGACCGTACGAGTTTCATTTCTCGCGGCATCTTTTTCGTCGACACTCGAGAGCCCAACCGTCATGCCGCCCCAACCTCCGACAATCAACGAGCAATAAGCGTCGCCGACCGGAAACGTGACCCCACAAAACATGTCATTGCCGTCAATGCGCTTCGCGCGAATTCGCAATTCGTAGTTCTCTCGAGGTACGTCCTTCAATGGCAACGCCTCTTGGCCAACGTAATTGATCCCGGAAAGCACCTGCCCCATTTCCAAGACTAGGGTGTTCTCCTCCAATAAAAACTCGCCTTCGCCGCCAAACTTGGTTTGCTTCCAACCGGTCGTCGATTTTCCATCGAACAACTCAATAACTTGCTCGGCCGCTGTCGCTTCATTCGCCGGGTCTTGTTTCGCTTGCTCTTGTGTGGTCGTTTCTTTCGCGGCGGTTTCTTGGACGCCCACTTCTTGGTCCCCCTTTTCTGGGAGGCCCGTAGCGGACGGAACCAGGACAGGCGAGGCTGTTTGGGAGGGGCTGTCGTTGGCCGGGGACGTCATAGAAACGGCCTGGACTCCCGAATGTCGGAGGTCGACTTCCGAATATCCCAGGGCTTTGGTGTCGGCGTCGTTGGCGACCGCCCGCACCCAAAAGCGATTGGGTAGTGGACCCAAGTTCGCCAATGGCAAAACGAAGCGTCCTCCCGTCGCCGAGACAATCGCGCGATGGAAGACTCGGTCGTTGGCTTGAACGTAATCATCCGCCAATTGTTGGGAGAACGATTCCGTGCTTTCGTATTTGCGACGCGATTTGGGTTTGAACTTTAATTGATCAAGTGGGTACCCGACTTCGACCTCGACATCAAACGTGCCGTGTCCGGCGCTTGGCAAATGCCCGACCACTCCGAAGTGGCCACCGGACATTTCCGTTTCCAATTCGATAGACCCGTACTTCGGGAAACGCAACAGGGGATCACCGAAGTAGGTCATCATGTCCGCGTGTTCCAAAATCTCTTGTTCCAAGATATCGCTGGTTGGGCTCAACAGCCAAGCAAATTGATGCAAAACTTGCCGGTAGTCGATTTTGCGGGTGCCGATCTCGTCGAGCATTTCGGTCAACGAGGCCGTTTCAGGTGACTGGGAAGAATCGGTGGCCGACGTGTTCTCGTCGCGGGATTTCGCTTGGTTTTGGGCCAACGGTCTCTCGCGGGCCGCCAGAACCATTCGGCGTTTCGCTTGTTGGAACCAGGCCCCCACTTCGACACAAGACTCTTCGCCGTGGAGCGTCAACAGCTCCAAGCCAAAATTTGCTAAGCCGTAAGGTGCGGTGACCCCCGTTCCTGCAATCACGGAAACAGGACCGTGGGGCGCTCGCAACATGGATTCCGCCAAACAATCTTGACGCAAATCAAATTGCCCGGTCGAGCAAGCCAACAAAAGCGCGATCGGCGAGGTGGAACTGGAAATCTGTCCGGAGTTTCCCGTCGTGATCGTGGAGACAACGCGATCCGGGAATCTGGCGGAATCCAAGGCATTCCAAGAGCCGTGTCCCATGTAAACCCAAAACAGGGCGCCGCGATTCAAACTCTCAAAAACCTTATCACAATACTGGTCGGGTCCTGGACAGTAGACGCTGCGCCAACTGGCGTGCGTCATCCCGACAGAAAATTTTCCGGGAATCAATTCCGACAACATGCGAGTCGCGGTGCTTTCGATCACCTTGTCTTCCAACGCACCAAACCCGCCCACACCAGCGACGAATTCGATTCTTCGTTTCGCGAACTCGATGTCCGGATCGTTCTCGAACCGGATCGTCTTGTCAATCAACACGGTCAATTGTTCGGTGTTGTGAACGGACCAGCGACCGATTGCCAATTCTGGCGCCCCGTCGTTATCTAGATCCGCGTAGAAGTTATCGGATGCGACGCGCGAACGTCCACCGAATCGGGCACTGACCACCGAATCCACGTGATGGGTCGGCAGTCCAGTTCCTTGCAAATCCAGTATGGAAGGCACATCCCCGACCAACAGCACAAACCGCAGGCCCGTCAAATGCATTTGCTGCAACAATTCCTTCAGTTGCTCGGGTGACTGCGGTGATTCCACCAAGCCAATCCGATAACCCTGGTTCGTGCGGTACTGCAGCCAAGGTTCCAAGGTCGATTGCCACTGAGTCGGACAGACCACCAAGGTATCAAAGGCGACGGGAGTGGGTTGTAATTCTTCTGCGGACCAAGGTCCGGCATCAATGGTTGCCGTGTCCATGCGATCAAGCGCATTCGCTTCCGCCAACGGGACACTCTGCGGATCCTTCGTCGAATCGTTCCAACGCAGGCGCGGCACTTCCTCGGGCATCGGAGGTGCCCCCAAATACGGGACGACCACCAAAGGGCCGGCGGGAATCATGCGCCAGGCAACCCAGCCACTCCCGACCGCCAAAAGGAGGACAAGTGGCCACAACAGCCACTTCGTCCTACGTGTCAAAAAGAACCGTCGGTTACGCATACTGGCTCACTCCATCGTGTCGCTTATCGCTTCTTAAAGACTAGTCCATAATTGTCTTTGAGGAAATCAACTTCCTCCACCAGTTCAAAGCCGGCTTTTTCAATCTCTTCGCGAAACACGCTCTTGCCCGCGCGAACATGGTTCATGATCCAATCGCTACTGACGCCTTCTTCTCGCTCGAAGTCAACGACCACAACGCGTCCGCCTTCCCGCAGCGCGGCGTGAATCGACTCCATTGTCGAATAGGGATATTCGAAATGATGATAGGTGTCGCAAATGTAAACCAAGTCCACCGAGTTTGGTGGCAACGTGCTTTGGCGGTCATTGCAGATCACACCAATCACGTTATCAAAACCCTGTCGACGACAATCGCGGACCAGTTCGTAGATAAAATTGGGAGAAATATCCACCGCGTAGACTCGTCCTTCCGCACCGATCTGGCGGGCGATCAAACGAGTGAACAGTCCGGTACCCGCCCCCACATCCGCCACGACCATTCCTGGTTTCAAGCCAAGTGCGTCGACGATCACATTTCGTTGGTCGTAGACTTCGCGGCCTTCCTTTTCAAATCGTTCAACATAGCTGGCGGGATTCGCGTTTAAAAAATCGTCGTTGATCCCAGGGCGCACGCTTTGCTCTTGGGCAACACCTACGACGGGAACCAAAATGCCCAGCAAACAGGCCAGGCCAACGTTCGTCCAACTTGCCAAACATTTTGATCGACTCAACCGGCAATTCACGTGTTCAAACTCCTCTTGGATAAAATTTCTCGCCCACCCATGTTCATCAGTTGTCGAGCTAGTTCCCGCCCCAAGACTGCAGCGGACGACGCCGAACCGCCAATCTGCCAATCCAAGCGTTGATCTCCTGACTCGCTGAGAATCGCCGCTTGCAAGTAGAGCTGATTGTCGCGGACGCTGGCGTGTCCCGCGACAGGGGCGGTGCAACCGGCACGAGTCTCATTCAAGAACGCACGTTCCGCTGTCACGCAAGCCATCGTATCCGAATCGTTAAGTGCTTGCACTGCTTGAATGGTCGCGGCATCGTCCTGCCGAGTTTCTAAGCCCAAGGCGCCTTGGCCGACCGCCGACAACATTGTCGATAGATCCAAAGACTGCGTGATTCGCTGTTCCAGACCCAAGCGACGCAATCCCGCACACGCCAAAACGATCGCATCGTACTGCCCTTCGTCCAGTTTTCGTAATCGCGTATCGACGTTCCCGCGCAAATCGCCAATAGCAAGATCCGGCCGCAACCATTTCAGTTGGGCGGCGCGTCGAAGACTACCGGTACCCACCGTCGCCCCGATCGGCAATTCGCTCCACGTGACAAACCGGTTGGAAACGAACGCATCCCGAACGTCCTCGCGCCGTGGGACCGCGGCCAACCTCAGACCGGCAACCTCGTCGGTGGGCAGGTCTTTCAAGCTGTGGACGGCCAAATCAATTTCGCGATCCAACAGAGCGACTTGCAAGCGTTTGGTAAACAACCCTTCGCCGCCAAGTTGCCGCAACGAACCCGTCGCGACATCACCTTCGGTCGTCAGCGGAATCAGCTCCACGGTCGCTCCGCGAGACCGCAATTGGTCCGCGACCCAGTTGGATTGCCACAAAGCCAGTTGACTATTTCGAGTTCCCAGGCGAATCATTCTGGTCCTACGGTTTTATAGTTATTCACCACCGCCGCTTTTCCCGCTCGCGAATCAACCAGTGCTGTCGCTAGCAGATCCCATGACTCCATTCAGCCTCAGGAGTAAACCGTTTAGCAAAGCGTGGGTGGGCGGGAATCCGACCAATCACGCGCCGCGAAGCGTTTTTGGCCTACAAGCAAACCCCGCCCCCGAATCCTGCTCGCCCACAACGGGAGAGCTGGGAGACCACGTGGCGCGGTCGGGAGAAGCGGATTTTGTCCCGACCTTGTATTTATTTCGACCAAATCGCCCGGCAGGGTCAACTTTACGGAAAATTCCAATTCCTTTATCTGGGTAATCCAGGGAAAGTTTAACGATTACCGACTTCGTAGCCGATAGATAAACTGTAAGGGCGAGTGTTGTGTGAAGTCAACCCGGACGGCCAGTGCAGGTAGGGCTCGCGAAATGAAAATCCCAGTCGTTGCCGGTCCAGGGGTCGCCACCCTGGCGATCATCGTGCTGTTGTGTCAAAGCGGATGCACATTGTTTCCGCAGCGGCTGGATCGCCCGGAGATTCACAATCCGTTTCCGCAGCTGCGAAAAATCGCGGTGGTGCCGTTTTTTAATCAAAGTGATTTCCCACGGATCAATGGCGCGGACGTCGCCGACAGTTATCGTCACCAATTGCAGCAAATTCGTGGATTCGAAGTTTTGCCAATCGGTGTGGTGGACAACTACCTGGCCAAACGGCCTATTCCCGTAGATCAAGCACCCGACTTTCAGCAAATGGCCCGCGATCTTGGGGTCGATGCCGTTGTGGTGGGTTCGATTACGGATTTTGATCCCTATTATCCGCCGCGTATGGGATTGGCTGTCCGATGGTACGCGGCCAACCCAGGTTTTCATCCGATTCCACCGGGCTACGGTCTCCCGTGGGGTACGGCAGAAGAAGAATACATTCCAGAAGATTTGCGCTTCGAGGCAGAGTTTGCCTTGGCTTCCGAACAGCTGAAGACGCAAACACCGACGCCACCCAGTGCCAAAAGTTTGCCGGCTGGCGAAGAGGATGCGGTTCAACCCGCGTCCGCAACGACACCTGACGACGTGGTGTATGGCCGACCATTTTCGACTCCGAACGGTTCGGGCCCCACAGCGGGACAACCGATGGTGGTTCACGGTGGGCAAGGGCTGCCACCCAATTGGCCCGATCCAAATGGGTTCGTTCCAGACCCTCCGGCAGCGGTTCGCCCAGTCGCGCAACCGCATCGTGGGCCAGTTATGGATCTGATCAAACAATACGACGGAAGCGATTCGGAATTCACCGCGCGACTCGAGAGCTACTACGCTTTTCGGGATGACGCTCGCTTTGGTGGTTGGCAATCTTATCTGGAGCGAACCGACGACTTTATCAAGTTCTGTTGTTACCTGCATATCTCCGAATTGTTGACAGCGCGAGGTGGTGCGGGGTATTCGCGCCCAACCTGGCGCTGGCCATTAGCAACCTATCAACCCTAACATTCGTTACACGTGGGGTTGCTATCGCCGTGAGACCCGCCGCCACAGGAAACGGCCCGACGTTGGCGAGCGGATGAACACGCGAAGCTCTGCTCACGCGGTTGACCAAAACCAAGCCAAACTTGGCGGCGTCCAACTCCAAAGTCCAGACAGCGGCGTTAACCGGTTAGCAGAGCCTGGTCGAGCGGGAATCCGATCGACCAGGCGCCGCTAAGCGCGTTGGCGGCGGAGTAGAGGTCGGGGGACAGCAAACTCGGGGACCTGGATTGTGATGATGCTTGCGCGTTTGAGCGCGGAGCGACGCTTGGTTGGGTCGGATACCCGACCCAACCAAGCTCTGTTCACGCGGTTAACCCCAATGCCAAGCTGTGCGCATGCGGTTGACCCCAATATCAAGCTCTGCTCATGCGGTTAACCCCAATACCAAGTTTTGCGCCAGCAAACCTCCAACACAATTAATCGTTACACATCGCCTAACGAGTAAGTGGATTGAATTCGGTCTGGAGGTTCAACCGAAAAAGAAGCACGGAGCCGACTAGGCAAACCGCAAGCTCATTTTCCCTCCTGGAAAGTTGAAACGTGCCCAAAGACCTCAACGTGTCCAAAGATGTCAATGTATTGGCCCTGGTCAAAGGCGAAGAGCGATTCATCTTCTTGTATACGGACAACAACAAGTCCGAGACCTTACGAACGTTAGGTCGTTTTGCCTCGGATCCGGAGATTAATTTCTCCTGGTACGACGCCGCCGTTTTGAGTCAGCGACTGCGGCAAGATCAGCCGACGACGTTGTCGCGAGCCGATTTGGTGATTCCTGAATCCGGTTCCAATTGGGACGAATAGCCCATTCTGAGTAACCCTTCACGATGCAAGCCACGATCCAGCGTTACCTCCGATATCTGCAAGTCGAACGGAACGCTTCCGAATACACGATCAAGTCGTATCGTGAAGACCTGCTTAGTCTGGCGGATTATCTGACCGAGTCGCTCGGGGATTGCCCAAACCCTGCCAGCATCGACCCTCAGATTCTGCGCAGTTATGTTGCGGCGATGCATGAAGCGCAATACGCGCGGACCAGTATCGCGCGACGGTTGGCCTCGATGCGCGGACTATTCAAATTCGCGCAGCGCGAAGGATTGGTTGATCAAAATCCCGCCAAGCCCCTCCGCAATCCTCGGCCGCATCGCAAGCTGCCCCATTTCTTGACGACGGACGAAATTCAAACCTTGTTGTCGGCGCCCGATCGCCAGACTGTCATGGGTTTGCGAGATCGCGCGATCTTCGAGACGATGTACTCGGCGGGCTTACGCGTTAGTGAATTGGTCGGAATCAACGATAGCGACCTGGACTTGGACGACGGCCTGGTACGAGTCAAAGGCAAGGGAAAACGCGAGCGACTCGCGCCGCTCGGTAGTTACGCGATTATCGCGGTGAACGAATGGCTGGCGAAACGAGTTCTGGCCAAAGGCAAACAACCAACCGCCACCTCCCCCGTGTTCACGAACAAGTTTGGCAATCGTCTCACGACCCGCAGTGTCGCGCGAATGTTGGAGAAGTATTTGCTCGAGACCGGGCTGAATCTAAAGACGTCGCCCCATACGTTGCGACACAGCTTTGCGACACATCTGTTGGATCGCGGGGCAGATATTCGTAGCGTCCAGGAGTTACTTGGTCACAAGAGCTTGGTCACGACTCAGATTTACACGCATTTAAGTACCGCTGGTCTGCGCCAAGCCTACGAGAAAGCCCATCCTCGGGCCAAGGTCCAACAGCGCAAAGTGGAATGATTTCATCGAAGCTTCGTCACCAAGCAATGTTGGGGTCGGTCTGGGGAAGAGGGCAGGAGTCGATTGCCGGAACGGCCTTTCCAGTTGCGCGTTACGCGGAACAAACGTTCGCGGCGAGAATGACGGCCGCTTGATTGATCTCGGGAATGGATCGACCTGCCAGGATCCCGGCGACCAGTGCCGCAGCATACGTGTCACCCGCTCCGACGGTACTCGTGACTTGGATCGCCGGAGCGGCCGCAAAATGTTCTTGCTCGGAGGATAAAAGATAAGCTCCTTCGGCACCCCGGGTTACCGCGAGATACTGCAATTGGAATCGTTCGCGAATCTGCTTCGCGACAGCCCGCCAATCACCGCTAGCGCCGATAAATCCGCCGACCACAGGCAATTCTTCTTCATTCAGCTTCACGACATTGGCCAGGCGCAGACCGGTCAACGCAACCTCGGGCGAGAAATAGGGTTGGCGAATATTGATATCGAATAGGCGAAACGCTTGCTGAGCCACCGCGAGAAACTTTTCGATCGTCGCGCGGGAGACGTGCGCCCTTTGTGCCAGGGTTCCAAAACACACCACCTGACAGGCTCGGGCCAACCGTTCGAGGTCACTATCCCAGCGGATTTCGTCCCAAGCTTGTTGTTCCGCAAAGCGATAAGTGGCCAGTCCCTTCGCATCCAAACTTACCAGCACTTGGCCTGTAGGTAACGTTCCAACTTGGACGCATTGGTTGCCGACGCCCTGCCCTGCCAAGGCCGCAATCGCTTGAGTCCCCAGATCGTCCGGGCCCACGGCACTGACCATCTCCACCATGGCGGTGTCGCCTAGCTGGCGAGCAGCCGCACAAGCGAAGTTCGCTGGCGCGCCGCCAAATTGTGGGCCGGTCGGGAACATGTCCCACAGTATTTCACCCAAGCCAACCACCAGCGGTCGTTCCACCAATTTCTCCTCGATGTTGAGTCGCGCAGATCTTATAGAAGCTCGGATGCCAAGTCGGCCAACTGGGAGCGTTCACCTTTTTCCAAAGTCACATGCGCGTAGATAGACTGTTTCTTCATGCGATTGACCAAATGACTGAGTCCATTGCTGAGTGCGTCCAAATACGGATGGTCGATCTGATGAAGGTCACCCGTAAAGACGATCTTGGTTCCTTCGGCCGCTCGAGTGATCACAGTCTTCACTTCGTGAGGCGTAAGATTTTGCGCTTCATCGACAATGAAGTACATTTTCTGCAAGGTTCGACCGCGAATATAAGACAGCGGCGTGATCAGGAGTTTTTCCAGCTCGAGCATTTCGGCAATGCGTTTGAATTCGGGGTCCGACTCTTTGAACTGACTGCGGATCACATTCAAATTGTCGAACAAAGGTTGCATATACGGAGCTAATTTGTCCTGAACATCCCCCGGCAAGAATCCCATGTCGCGATTGGATAAGGGCACGATTGGCCGGGCCAGCAAAATTTGGCGAAACTTGGACCGTTGCTCCAATGCGGCAGCCAAAGCCAGCAACGTTTTTCCCGTACCCGCGCGGCCGGACAAGGTGACCAACCGAATGTTTTCGTCCAACAGGGCGTTCATGGCAAACGTCTGCTCGGCGTTGCGCGGTTGGATTCCAAACGCCGAGCGCCGCGTCAATCGCGAGAAACACTTGGATTCCGCCGAATAGGTTGCCAACACCGACTTGGAGCCCGACTTCAACACGAAACACTCGTTGGCGATCATGTCTTGGATTTGCGGTAAGGATGATGACGGGACAGGATCATCGGTAGCAAAGAATTGTTCGATCGCATCCGTATCGACGTCCAAGATCGTACGTTTGCCCGTATACAATTCGTCGAAGCTCCGTACCTTATCGGCCTCGTAGTCTTCGGCAATCACGCCCAGGGCCTTGGCCTTCAGGCGGAGGTTCGTGTCTTTGGAAATCAAGACCACGGTGAGTTCCGGTCGCTGCATTTGCACGCGAATGGCCGCGTTGAGGATGCGATGATCGGGCGAGTCCTGCATGAATGAAAGCTTCAGCTTTTCATCCAGCGGCTCGCCCCAACTCACCCGAATGCGGCCGCGATCGGGACCAAGCGAAACGCCGACGGGGTCGAGAATGGCACCGGCCAATTCATCCAGGGTTCGCAAGAACTGCCGAGCTTGAAAGCTCAGATCGTCGTGCCCACGTTTGAACCGATCCAATTCTTCAATGAC
>JAEUIP010000178.1 GCA_016795075.1 Planctomycetaceae bacterium
AGCGGAGCCATCGTTGCCGCAGAAACTCCAACAGATTCACGGTTGTCGGTTGATGTTGGAAAGTGACGGCCGTCGTTACGCACGCCAAGTAGAAGAATTGGAGCGCGAGAAACAACGCTGCTTCCAAGACGGAATGGCGACCCGAAGCGTCGCGATTCGTCGCATTCAAGCCGGTTTGATCGCGGCCATCGAACAACGGATCGGGTTCAAACAAAAGTTGTGCAATCTGATCGAACGGCAAGTTCATTTGCTGCATTGTCAGGCCGGTCAATACGAATTGATGATCGAACTGCGAGCAAACGGCCTACCGGCGAGCGAATGGACGGAAGAGTTGCTGCAGAAAAACCAACTTGAGTTCCGGCAGCTCCATGAGCAGTTGGCACAAGCCAGTCATCAACAAGCTGCATGGGAAGCGGATGTGCTTCCGACGGACTCTCAGACAAGTCACCCCGTGAATTTTTGGTTGGAGCAAATAGCCAAGGCTGAAACATTACCAACCTTGCCCGAAGCGACAGCGCCGATCGCGCAAGTTTCGCCGATGGACCAACGACTCAACCCCCGTGCACCCGTGGCGAGCTACGCCACGTAATGCGGAAGGCTTCACATTTACTATCTGGAATCGAGAAGGAAAGAAGGATCATGAAAGTTAATTTGACAGGACCGCTGCATTCGCTGATGGAAGGAGCTGTCCAGCGCGCCCGAGATTTTGAAATCAACGGCGAAACGGATAAAGCGGCGCGAGCCTACCAGGATGCGGCGTTGCTGGCGACAACCTATAGCGAAAACGCTGTGGTTCCCCAAACCAAACAACGTTATCTGGAATTGGCGCAGCGATATCGAACGGCCAGTGTGGCGGCAAAGTCTTCCAGGTTCAACGACAAACACAAATCGAACGACAAGCCTGGTTCGACAGACAAGACCAGTCGCGTGCGTACGGCTTCTCCGGACGATCAGGATTCGTTGACGTCCCAAGTGATGTCGATGATTGACAAGTCCGATGTGAAATGGACGGAAATAGCCGGCTTGGACGAACTGCGCGACGATATCGTATTCCGCTTGAACTTGTCATTGGCCCGGCGACCGCCAGGTGTACGGATCGACGAACCGACGGGGATCTTGTTGTATGGTCCACCCGGGACCGGCAAAACTTTGGTGGCTGCGGCGGTCAGCAACACGGTTGCCGGGACCTTTTTCAAGGTAAGCGCGGGCAACATCCTCAGCAAATGGTACGGGGAAAGCAGCAAGTTGTTGGAACGCTTGTACGAGGTCGCCCGGCAGATGGCTCCGAGTGTCGTCTTTATCGACGAAATCGACAAGTTGGTGTGTGGTCGCGGTGGCGACAATCGGTCGGATGCCAGCGCTCAGTTCATGGGTAGCCTGCTGGCGGAAATGGCGGGACTCCATGCGAAACGCTCGGAATGTCCGCTCGTTTTGACCATCGGTTCGACAAATGAGCCGTGGGCATTGGACCCTGCGTTGCTGAGCCGCTTCGGCGAGCAAGTTTTTATTCCGCCACCGAACGAACAAACGCGGCGGCAAATTTTGGAACTGGAGCTGCCACGGCGGGGTTTTGACGTTCCGTCAACAGACTTGGACGAGATGGCTCGCTTGACGAATGGTTGGAGCGGTCGCGATTTATCTCATTTGTGCCGCGCGGCAATTCAAAAGATGTTGCGCCGAGCCAATCCGGACCTCAAGCAGGTAAACCGACCTTTGGAAGATTGCCAGGCTTACCAACTGCGAACCCTCCCGATTCGGCGGGACGAATGGTTGGGTCAGATCAAAAAGATGCCGCGTTGTGGAAGCCTGGACTTGCAACCCTATCAAACTTGGCAGCAGGGCCGAGCCTAACCACCAACCCACAAGGAACCTTTCATCATGGTCGTGAAATTCTTGAGCAGCTTGATTCAAATGGTGTTTGCTGGCGGAGTAACTGCCGAAGAGTCTCGCATGAAAGTTCAGGCGGGAAAGCAGAAGATCCGTCGGCAAATCAACAAATGTCGCGGACAGGCCGAGGCCTATTACAAGACAGCTCACCGAGCCTTTCGTCTGAATGATCAGGAACAATTCAATCAATGCGCGAGGATGTACGGCGATGCCAACCGCACGATCAATCGCTTGGAGCGGTTCCTGCTAAAAATAGAGGTTCTCGAACTGCGTCGCGATGAAATCACTGTCGCAGCAGACTTCGTCGAGGCCATGAAGGGCATGTGTGACGTCATCATGCGCGAGGCTAATCCCAAACAATTGGCGAAACTCCAAGAAGGGATGTCGACCGCACTCAGCACGGCCAATCTCCATCAGCAACGGATGGATGATTTCCTGGAAACGGCGACCAGCATCGAAATTGAAGAGACTCGGCAGTGGCAAGAATCGGCCCAGATTACGACGGAGCCTGAAGTTTGGGACTCGGCTCCGGCGGGGTCGATAACCCACGGCAACGACGAAGCCTTTCGGGCGGCGATTCAAAAGTTCGCGACCCGCATCCCAGCCTAATGGACCCGTGTCCTGGAACGCAATCGCGGAGCGGGGCCCCGCTCCGCAGCGTCTTCTGAACAGCGGGGCGCTTCCATGAGCTTGGATACGTTCAAGAATCGTCAAAGCACGTTGCGTTTTTCTCAGCGAAGTTTTTTCGCAAGGAATTCAGTCACTATTTCCTATTCCGTTTAGGCCAGCACCGGCCGGGGTTCATTTTGTGCGAGTCGGTACTCGAGGATCGCTCGCTAAATCATGCCTTCCAATCCATCCCTCCACTTCCTTAAAGGAGAATCGACCATGCGATTCGTATTTCGCAGCTTTTGGGCTTGGCTCGTCCAGCGATTTGGGCTGAGGGTTCCCGAGCAAAACTTGGATCGACAACAGTCCCTGATGGCTCAGGACCAAAAGATTCAATACGCCGAGCAAGAGTTGGACGTCTTGCACCGCGAACTTGACACGCACAAGCGAAAACTAACCACGATTTCAGAGCCACATCTGCGTCTGCAGCATGCGCGGCGAATCGACGTCTTGAATCAAAAAATTACGCTCAAAAACGCGCAGATCAATCAACTGGTCCGCGTCGTGCGTGTGTTGCGCGGCGCTGCGGACTTGGAAGATTTGGCGACTCCCGGTGGCGTGTTGCTGCCAACCGCTGAGGAAACCTTGGATCGCGTCGCTCGCGTCCAGGAGAAAACTCGTGACTTGATCGAGTCGGCGACTTTGTTGGACGAAGGATTGACGGGAATCTACGAAACGATGGAGTGCCAAACCGAGCAACAGAGGCTGGACGAAATCTTGGCGGATAGCATTTCGGCCGACAAGAGTTCGGTCGATTGCCCTGCCCCAGGCCAACCAGCGTCCGAAGTTTCGACTGTCCTTGCTTCAATGGCGATGGCCGGTGACACATCCTGTGGCCAGTTCCATTCCCTGGCGACGATCAAACGACCACTGACGGCTTAGTTTGTAGTTGTCGAACAAGCGAGCTGTTGATTTGGTACATGACCGTTTTGCTCGTGGCTGACCGTTCAATAACCAAATCAACGAGCTCGTGCTTTGTCACAGCCAAGGCTTAGGGTCTGGTAAAGGGGTCAGGAGTCAATTGCCGGAACGGCCCTTCGGGTGCTTTGCACAATTGACTCCTGACCCCTTTACCAGACCCAGGAGTCAATTGCCGGAGCGGCCCTTCGGGTGCTTTGCACAATTGACTCCTGTCCCCTTTACCAGACCGTCCCCAAAATTAAGTGGTGACAAAGTACTAGGAATGTCGGGACGGATGCAAATTCGGTGATCGATAGTTCGTCATGTGTTTAATGGCGTTGGTCGAGTGAATCAACGCCCAAATTCGTTATTGTCTGCGATGCCCCTGGGCATCGCATTTTTTCAAGTGGAGAAAGTATCATGTTCAAATTTGGTGCCAATAGAAAAGTCACACAGTCTAGCTTGCCATCCATGGAAACCGTTCGCCGCAAACGAATGACACTGGAACATCGCTCGCGGTGTTTGTGCCGGGAAATCGGGGTATTGGAGTCGCGGAAGCAAGAGTTGTTCCAGTCGGGCGTTCAGCAGCCCAACGAAAATCTGCGTCGTCAAAAGGCTCGCGAAATCGTACGCTTGGAATCCCAGTTCAAAGGTCGCGAGCGATTGGCGTTGATTTTGGAGAAACAAATCCAACATTACAGCATGATCGAGGGGCAATTGGAGTTTTCCGAGGAGCTGGCTCGGATCAAGGAGGTCAGCGGCGGTGTTGATCTGCGCGAGTTGCAGAACATGGAGCAGTTGTTGATTGAGAGTCGCTTGGAAATCGATCGCTTGGATCAAAATGCCCGAGTGGTGGAGGAGATGTTGCAAACAGATGGATCTCACGACCGAGAGTCCGAAGCCACACTGACCAACATCCTGGAGGCGATGTCGTTGGCAGCCGGCGATAAAGGGTTTTCCGGCGAGGCGACATTGTCGACCGCCGAGTCGTCCCATGGCCCAGATTTTGCCAATACTACCGCGTAGCCGAAGGTTGGTGGAGCGAAGGGACATTTGATTGCTTTCGCTCCCTCGGCGGAGTACCATTGGAACGTTAAAAGAAAGTTGGAGCGGAGTGCCGCACAGTGGCACGTTTCGATCCTAGAACTTCTTGAAATGAAGATGCGAGGCTTTGTCGATAAGCCTCGCTCTTTTTGATGGAGAAAGGCTTCGGTCTGTGCATTATCTTGCGTGTTGTCCAAACTGTGGCTGCAAATCGTTCGCATTTTCGCGGTCGGCGCGATGCCCGGAATGCCGTGAGGCGCTGATCCCAGAACTTCGCTTGCAAGTGGAAGTCGACGGGTCCATCCATCGCCTCGGATTTTCCGTGCGACTCCCAGAGTTTTGCTCAACGATTGATTCATGCCGCATCGCGATCTACAGCCATCGCATGGAATTGCGCGGAGATTGGTTGGTCGGCGCGGCCGAGCAACATCGTTGGCAAGAGCAGGTATTGATTGAAGATTCGCTGAACGTCTACCTGTGGTTTTGGGGTTGTACCTATTCTGCGTATCTGACCTTCCAAAGAAACGGAGACCGTATCCAGATTGTCAACCAAGCCAAAGACCAGGCGGTCGTTTACAGCCCTATCGAAATCTCGGACTACCAAGGCACTTCATCGGTTAAGGTTAGTGATTGGTATTCGCAAGGGTTGGTATGGCGAGAAGAGCTGTCTGTGAGCCTTAGTTCCGAGCCGGAGTCGCGTAAGTTAAATCTTCGGATCGGGGATGTGGATCGTCCAACTTGCTACTATTTGGTTGGAGGGGACGAACCGGTGGTACTTGGACGAAACCGGACGCCAGAGGCGGACGTGTTGCCCTGCACCGTTTTGTTGAGAAAATTAGATGAGTCGGATAAAAATCGCGCGAAAAGGCAAGAGCTGATCAGTAGAAACCACGCTGTGATTGTGTCGCAGTCCGATGGGTTTGTCGTGAAAGACACGTCGACCTACGGTACGACCGTCGGCTATTCGCCAAGCAAAACCGTTCAGTTGACGAAGGACGGTGAGACATTCCGATTCGATGCGGAGCGTATGGCCAGCAAGGCCGGTGCGATCAACTTTGTGTCACTCGGTTTTGTTGCTCGGTTGTTTGCTTCATCGATACCTGGGACGAACCAAATCGGACCCATGCAACAGATTGCGAACTTCTTAACGGATTCGCGCGAACTTAAAAGCGGCCGAGTTGCCCTGCGTCTGGAACGCGAGGGTGGCGAAAATGTCGAGGGGGCGGAGGTCGTGGTATTGGTGCCGCTGCGATGTCAGGTCGGTCCGCCAGGAGATGACTGCACTCTCGCTCATCCTGGGCTAAGAAGCCATTCGCTCATCTGGTTTATTGGCGGAAAGTACTGGTTACAATCGCCAAGTGTCGTTCGTGATGTCCGATCGGACCAATCGATCTTCCCTGCCTTTTGGCCGATCCCGCTAAAGCTTGGTGCTCGGGTTATTGTTGACGGAGTGACGTTTGAAGTTGGGGCCAATCGACTCCAGCCGTCGTATGTATTGGAGTGTCGCATCTTGGAGCGAGAACAAGCGAGAATGAAGGTCAAGTGAATCTTATGGGCCAGGATTCAACAGGCGGCTAGTCAAACTCGGATGGCAGAGAATTGATTAGCATTTGGCGCATTTCGGAGTTGCGGATGTCTTTACCGGAGGAATTGTTGACGGACGTGAAGCGGCGTTACGATTTGATTCGGCGCTTGGGGCAAGGGGGAATGGGCGAGGTGTGGCAAGTGCGATTGCGACACCTTCCTGAGAAAGTCTCGGCGTTAAAATTGACTCGACTGGCGCCGACAACGTCACCCGCGACTGCGACGGCGCTCCAGAACGAAGCGACCAGACTGCTGGGTATGCGTCATCCGCATATTCTGCTGTTCGAAGATTTTGAAATCTTTGGCCCGCTTTTGGCCATGCGTATGAGCTACGTCGAGGGCTGCTCGTTGGATACGGTGCGGCAAGTGATCGCTGGATTGCCGCGTGAAGGCGGTGATCAAGTTCGATTGCGAGCCGCATTGGCAGCGGCTGTGCAGAGATTGAAAGACGTCGGTGTTGCAGCGTGCACGGAAGCGGCGGCCAAGAACCTGATTCACTATTGGATCGAACACCAGTTTCCCTGGTCTTGGGGCGAAAAGACAGCCAGATTTTTCTACGACATCTGTCAAGCGGTTTCTTTCGCCAACGAGCAAGGCTTTCTGCATTGCGACATCAAGCCGGCCAATATTTTGGTGGAAGCCACCTCGGGCAAGCCATACGTTGCGGATTGGGGCTTGAGTCGCTGGAGCAAGGCACCGGCCGGGAGCTTGGATGGTTGGCGAACGCGCGCCTACGGTGCGCCCGAACAATCGAAGTCTCCTCAGGGTGAACATGGCTGGTTGCGCGTGGATCAGTTTTCACTGGCGGCAACCATCTATTCTTGCCTTAGTGGAGAAATACCAACGCGAACGAACCACGGTGGCCTGAGCATGGCCTTGGGTTCGTTGGATGCCCGCGTGGCTCCGGTCCTTGAACGAGCTTTACAGATATCACCCGCTGATCGATTCGCGAGTGTTGCCGAGTTTGCCAACAGTCTACTTAGTTCGACAAAACGAGCGGCGATGGGTCAAAACCATCGCCCCTACTTGGTGCGCGACAAAGACCGTGTCCGTCGGGCGAATCGGGAGATTCCCTCAGAGCACTGGTCGGTTGAACTGGAGCGAGTCATGGACCATCACGTTCGTGTAGTCGACCTGAGCGGTACGGACATCTCGTGTGCGGACATCGCTCAATTGGCCAATTATCCCCAGCTGCGGGAGTTGATTTTGGATGGCTGTGCCAAGATTGATGATCGAATTTTTGCTCAGGTACCATTGTTTCCGGTGCTGAACTCGATAAGCATGTTCAATTGTCCCGGGATCTCGCGGCGAGGACTGGAGCAATTCATACGCAACTCCGTTGGGCGAGTTTGGTATTTGAAGTTGGGTGGTCCTAAGCAAGCCTCGGATTTGACCGCCGAAGTGCTCCAAAGCTTTGGATTGCATACGGGTCGTTACGCCATGTTAAACGGTCCGAATCAGGATAAATCATGAACACTGAAGCGCAAAATGGGACCAAGACCGAACGGATCAAACGAATTGCTTGCGGGTGGAGTTTTGAGACCATCGATCCCCAGCACAGCGATGCAAACAAACGTGCGGCTGTTCGATGTCCAACCTGCAAGACGTATTACATCAAGTCGGTGATTGCTGGAAAAAGATGCGTCAACGGTTGCGACGTGGTGGAGTTGGCTCCGGTGAACTTGGAAGGACGTGTTGTTCAACCATTGGAAGTGAGTCCGCGCATTCCGATAACGGGAAAGCCAGGGCCGTTTTACACGGTCCACGATCGACCGCTGGGTAGCAACTTGGAGCCTATCGACTTTGGGGCAGGTGGCATGAGGTCCTTTGTTGTCCGCAACAACTCTTCCCAAACTTGGCGTTTGACGGGGACGGACAACCCGAACTGGGTTTCACTACAGCCAGTCAATCAAGAGAGTTTGCTCAGCGGCCTTGAGTTGGCGCCTGGGGCCGAACAACATTTTCGCGTGCGGGCGCATTTCTTGCAGCCGAGTGGTTGCCATGGCTATGGACACTTGCGATTCCAGGCAATAAGTCGAGGCCAGGGTTCTGAGAAGCGGACCAGCGGCGAAGACGAGGCAGTGTTTGTGCTCAACTGCAAGAGCGGGGAGGTGGCTTGGAGATTCCCGGCGATATTGTGGCCGGCGTTGGTCGTGGGTCTGTATTTTTCGGTGGCAATTGGCTTTGTGCTGTGTACCGAACCGGAGTCGAAGTGGTCAAGTGTTTTGTTATCTGTGCCTGGTGTCAGCGTGTGGTTAAGCCTGGCGCTTACATTGCTTTACGCAGCGAGTCCCGAATTGATTCGGCAGCCAATTGTTGGCTTATTTCCCGAAGCGAGTGAAGCGGTCTCGAAGGCGAATGTGGATAAAGTGTGGAAGCAAGGAATGTTTCCACCGGAAAGTTATTACTTGAATTTGGGAATCGGCTTCCTGTCGGCTCTCCTGCTGATGCTCGCTTTGGGCGTCGGGCGATGGTTGACCTATTTGCTGGGCTTGCAGGGGAGTTTTTTGGCCGGTGCTTTGGTGTCGCTGGGCTTTGCCGTGGCTTGGTTGTACGGCTTGCACATGTGGCTGGGTTGTTATTCGTTTAATGTCCTGCAGTATTTGGTGGCCGTGTTTTCGCGTCGTTAAAGTTTGCCGGTGAACGTATTAGGCTCAATCGAAAATGGGTAAGAGCCTTTCCCTGAAGGGGTGTGCCCTTTGGGAGGCGAAGTCAACGTGCTCGTGTTTTTATAGCGTTGTCGAAAAGGGACAGACCCCGCTGGGGATCGGCTGTAATTTGGGAGTTGTTTATGTTGGAAGGCGATAAAAACTCGGCGGCAGGAACCAACGAAGCGTCACGCGGCGAATCGGTCAATAATCCGTCCCGGTTGGATAATGGCGAGAGCAAGTTAGTTGCCGTCAATGAAAATCCGCCAAACTCTCAAGTGGCGACTGTCGAGCAAGGTGGAGTTGGCCAAGCCAACATTCTCGGTGGATCAGAAAGAAACATTGAGGTTGAGTTGGGTGAAAGTGCTCGACCCGAGCCCAAGATCCCGCGAGATTCCGACGGGAGTAGCTACGAGAAGGAGCATCAAAACTCTCAAGCGGCCAAACTTCATTTTGAGGACTACGCCAAAGTCGAATCGCCAGGATTTCAATCCAAGGCTTCGCTGCATGCCAAGATTGAATTGGTGCGTTATGACTTTACCGTTGACTTGGATGATCGCTATGTTGCTCCGAATCGTGAATTAGCGACCGTACTCGAAGGTCTGAACGGAGGCGAAGCGCCGACGGATCGGATCTTCCTTATTTACGGACCACCCAATTCGGGGCGATGGTTCAGTGCGTTGAAATTGGGCAAGGCCATTTGTGATGTTCAAGGTCGGTCGGTCGACCAACATTGCTATTGGTTCGAGTTGGAGTCGCCCTCCCTTCGTGAACTGATCCAGGAGATCCAGACGAGCGGCAGAGACTGGGAGGGGTCTGTCCTGATTTGCTCCGGTAAAAGCAAATCGGGAAGATACTTGGCGGGTGTCAGCGAGAGCGAGCTGGCTGAGTTTCAAGCGTTTCTGCGCGCCAAGGATATGACCTGGGTCTTGATCGGAGAAAATGCAGTTAACGGAATCGGTCCGGAATGGATGCGACAAATTCCTTCTGCGTTGGTCGACCCCGAGAGGTGGTTCTCTCGCGCGATTGATGCCTATTCGATTTCCGCTCGGCGGAATGGTCGTTTGTCGGAAATGGTTTGCGACCGACTGCCCAGCATCTTGAAGTCGCGGGTCAAGCATTTGCACTTCCCGGTCCAACTTGGGTTGCTGTATCGACAACTTTACGAATCGGTGGGCCGAGAAGAATCCCAAGAGCTGGAACAGACGGTTGAGGCGATTGTCAGCCAAATCGGCCAGCAGCCGCCAAGCTATTTTGTCAAATGGTTCGAGAAGCTGCGACCGCATCAAAAGCTCTTGGCACTGCTCATCGAACTGTTGGGCGATCTACCACGTGAGATCGTGCAACAAGTGTATTGGCAAACCACGGCGCGCTTGCGTGCCAACGATCCCAGGCAGTTTTCCAATCCACTGGCCGAAAGTTTCAGCCGCACTCTGGAAGTCGTCCAAGCAAGCGAAGACTTGGCTCGAGATCGATATTGTTTTTCTAGCGAAAGTTACCGACGGTTCGTGGCTCGGGAACTGCCCAGTTACCAATCCTTGTTGTGGGAGACCGTGCCAGCGCTCGAGAAGTTGGTCCAGCATGCCAGTGGCGATACGACCGGGAGTCGGTACGCGCGACTTGGCAAAACCATTGCCCGGATCTGCGAGCAAAATTGGTTGCAATTTAGCCAATTGGTCGTTGCCTCCATTTTGAAGAACATCAAGAAGCCAGATAGTTCGGAATTGGAGATTGTGTGTGAGGCCATGAAGGAGGCGGTTGCCGGACCACTGGGTGACGACGTCATGAAGTTGTTCCTTAGCCATTGCTATTTTGTTAAGTCGGAACCGGAGGCAGCGATCTTGACCCAGTTGTCGATCGCCGCACGAATTGCACCCTATTTGTACTTCGGGCTCACCAATTCGGCCGGCCAACGTCAAGGTGATCCAGAAATCACCAGACGTCTTGCCATCATGGAATCTCGGATCTTGGAGCTTCTCCACGCCTGCTATCTGGATCGTAACCGAAACAAGTTCTGGAACGGTTTGGTCGGCGTGTTTGTCCACCTATTGGTCGAACTGTTTCAAATCAATGCCGACCGTATTTCCAAATTGCTCTTGGATTGGAGTCCAGAAGACGCGGGCCAAGCCGACCCGCCAAACCACCCAGGAAACAGCTCAAGCGTGGGCGAAGCCAAGCCTGTAGCAACGCCTACCGCATCGGCGGAGAGTTCCCCGCAACGAGCGGACGAGTCCGCCAAGACAAAGCTGGAAAAGCGATTGATGACTCATATGGTTGCGAGTTTGATTTGGCAACGAATTGGGCAGGCCGAAATTGCCTTGGTGCATCTGCCAGCCGCTTTACGTTTGCTGCAAAGGATTATCGAAATCGAATTTGAGTTGTTCGAACTGATCGACGGCGAAATGTCTGAAGAGCAGACCGAGCAGTTTGTGTCGGGGGTAGATGCGGCGTTGCCGGCTTTGGCAGAACCACTCCGCAACGATCAGTTCACATCGAAAGTCCGAGCGAGCCTCTGCGAACTGGTGAATGACTTGACCGTTCCGCAACGGGAGACGCTTTGTCAGAAGATTCGGGAGAATTGGTGTCGACCGAATATGGATTCCAAAGTCGCCGGGACGGGGCGTTTTATCATCGGCTATGCCCGTCTGCTAAACGGGGAGCCGTTTGAACCTGCCGAAAACATGTGCGGTGTGCTCATGGTTGAAATTCCGGCCTATCGACGGCAGGAGGCCCGCGAGTTAGTCCGAGAAATCACGTCGGCGTTGTCGATCCGCAGTCGGATAGCCATCATTCCCTTGGGCCGAACGCGAATTCTGTACGAGTCGATGGACTCGCCATTGCCTGCC
>JAEUIP010000179.1 GCA_016795075.1 Planctomycetaceae bacterium
CAGGAAATAACTCGATGTTGGTTGCTCCAAAGTCACTGACGACATTGGTTCAGACGAAGGAACCGGTTCCGAATCCCAACTTTTCGGCGCTTCCATCGATTCCGCTTTGGCCAAACGACGGGCCGATTCACGTGACATCTGGACAGCGGGCAACATCAGGCCAATCAACACGACAAGAATCGCGGTCGCTACGGTCGCTTCCACGAATCGCATCCACCGCCGCCGACGGAACCGTGGCGGTTCACTCACTGCTTCTACACGCGTTTCAATTGCGGCGGTTGTGACTTTTCCTTGAATCACATCCAGAACTAATTGCCGTCGTTCATTCGGTAGCTGCCAATTCGCGTCCGGTGTCTCCAAGTCCTGATGACCAACTTCGTGAAGCAGTTGCGTCACCTGTTCCATCTCGTGTTTGAATGCCGCTAACTCCGGCCGAGACTTGACGAGTCGCTCCAATTCCTCGGTTTCAAAATCAGAAGCCTCGCCCAACACCAAAGCGACAATCCGCGCTTCGAGTTCCGGTTCGATCGATAGGTTGTGGGTTTCTTCGTTCATGACTTGTCGTCGAATCCGAGCTTTCGCAGCTTCGCCGCCAGCTCTTTCAAAATATGGTGCAAACGATAACCGACATTCCCAATGTTCAGTCCCGTTTGCGTACTGATGTCGCGATACTTGAGGTCGTCCGAATACTTGAGCTTCAACAGATTGCGATCGCGTTCATCCAGCTTCTCCAGAAACTGCCGAACGGCAGCAATCGCTTCCAAGCGAATGAGTGCGGTTTCGGGGGGCTCCGACTCCGGGACCGGCGCGAGCGACTCTTGGTCCGATTCTTTCAGGAGCTCTCGCTTGTGATCGCGCAGATACGTGTAGGCCCGATTTCGTACGCAACGTTTCAACCAGGCTTTCGGTGACGCGACGTCTTCCCAATGAACATGCAGCTGCAAGAACACTTCCTGGACAATCTCCTCGGCGACCGCTCGCCGTCCCACCAGCGAAAACGCGTAATGGAGCAGCGGGGTTTCCTCGGATGCAAACAACGCCTCCAACGTGAGGTCACTCACGCCTGTCGTAACTGGTTCGTCGACGATGGGAGGCGATTCCAAAGGAGGTCTCGTTAGCGATGTCTGGCAAGTTGGTGTCACACTGCGGTCATCCTCTCAGGCAATATGACTCGATTGGACGACTTTTCTTAGAGGATTGTTTCAGGATTGTTGCTGATTTTGGGAAAAGGCGGGCGCAAAGGGTGATTTGGTCTGGAAACGCAGAGGAATGGATGGCAGAGGAATGAATGGCACGGATTGGATGGCACGGATTGGATGGCAGAGGAATGGTTGGTGGAGGAATGGTTGGCAGGGGAATTGGGGCAGGGGAATTCGGGCAGGGGAATTGGGGCAGGGGAATTGGGGCAGGGACAAGGAGGCCAGGGAAGCAGGGAAGTTGTGGCGGGTTGATGTTCCGTGTTTGTGTCTGGTAAGGACCTCTGCATTCATCGTGGCTCTGCGGTCCAAGCTTTAGCCACTCAAAGTCATAATGGACAGGAAGGGGCGTTAGGCCTACATCTCGATCTCAAATCCTTGGCGATAAGGCCGAGCCAACAACGCTTGAATTTGGGGATCGTTTTGGATTTGTTCGGTTTGGGGATCCCATTGGATGGGACGATTGAAGCGAGCGGCCAGGGCTGCCAAGTGGCAGGTACTAAGCGCGCGGTGATGACTGAACACATCCGAGATCGGTTCCACTCGGTCGCGCGCGGCTTCGAAGAAGTTGCGGAAGTGATCCACCAAGGAGCGATTCTTGTAAGCTGCGTTTAGCGCATCACCCGGCAATGGATTGGACTTTAGATCATCCACGGGCCGGCCAGTAAGTTTCCCGCGATTGACGAAGATCCGACCGGCGGTCCCTTCGAACAGAATTCCGTTGTCGCCATCGTGGCGAATAATCAGTTCCACGCCGTCCGCATACTTGGCGCGGATCAAAAAGGCGGTTGCTGTGTTGTACCGAGTGGGATCCACCGGCATCCCATCGCGGAACTCGACGGGGTGTTGCACCATTTCCGGCACGATCGATAGCGGGCCACTAGCGGTTTGGCCCATTCCCCAAGTTGCAATGTCCACATGATGCGCGCCCCAGTCGGTTAGTTTTCCGCCGGAGTACTCGTACCACCAGCGGAACTCGTAATGCCCACGCGACCAACTTTTGGTTTCGCCGTTGTCACCGGCCAAGTAGCGGAAATCCGCGGCTTGGACTGGGCCTTGCCATAGGTTCCAATCCAGTCCTGCAGGAGCGGCCGCGACGGGCAGTTCGGGGCTGGTGGGTGCTCCACCAATCGAGCAAGTGACTCGTTGGAGTTTCCCCAAGCGACCGGCTTGGATCAGGGCAATCGCGGTGATGAATTGTTCCTCGCTGCGTTGCTGCGTGCCGACTTGCACAATTCGTCCCGTGCGGCGACAGACTTCACAGATCTTCTGGCCCTCGTCGATGGTTAGGGTCAGCGGCTTTTCGCAATACACATCTTTACCAGCCAACATGGCTTCGATCACCAGTTTGGCGTGCCAATGTTCGGGTGTGCTGATATGAACGATGTCGATGTTGGAATCGTCGATGATCGCGCGATAGTCTTGGTGGACGGTGGGCATTTTTTCTGACCACTCTTTGACCAGTTCGGCAGCGCGGTTCCTGCGATTTTCATCGGCATCACACAAGGCCACGTAATCGCCGTATTTGACGAAGTCGGGCGCCGAACCCCAAGGTCCATCGACCCCCGTCGCTTTGACGGACCAACGACTTCCAGTTCCAATCGCCCCCACTCGCGGGCGTTCATTGCGTGATCGAAATCCATGTGCGAACAAAGTCGGTGACGAAAACACAGCGGCCGCAATACCGGTCGATGTACCGAGGAAACGACGCCGAGAATTTTGTTGGTTGGCGGTCATAGGATATTCCGGGAAGTTTGCGGGGAGAAGCCTCGGCCTATTCTAGCTGCACTGGCAGGGAAACACGAGGGATTCCCGAACTGCAGGTGCTCGCTAGTAACACGGATACGTTGGTGTGATATATGATACACGAGGCGATGGCGGGAGTGCGGGCCTGAAACTCGCGGATTAGCGACCATGATCGGAGTGCGGAATTTGCGATTTCCGAAATTCGAAATACTCATTCTCATTGTCATTTGTTGTGCCGGCGGCATGCTGTACACATCGAACTGGCACTTCTGGAGTAATGGCTACATCGTTGAGCAACGTTATTGGCCCGCGGAGTTGGTCGAGCTTGTCAACGACTCGGCCGAGACAGGCGATGCAATCTCAGAGATAGAGGTCCGATCAGCTGGTTTTGTCACTACCTACATATGGAAAATGGCGGCAACGGAAAAGCGACTAGATTTACACAAGAAGAAATTTGATTTGACAGCGGTCGGGCTGAATGGTGTCGAGCAAAAGCGTATTCTTGCTGAATGGCCAAGAGCATGGAGTAGGTCGACGTCGGAGTGCGATCTATATGCCAATCCAGTGGGTCTCCCCGGTGCAGAGGACGGGGAGTTCGAGTTCATTCTTCTGCACGATAAGGGCACGGCAAACCTGTACTTCTACTATTACTTCAATTTTTGAGTACCATGGGGCCTCGTTGAAGCGAATTTCCGTTGGCCTTGATTCATCATCAAAACCGGAGTTGATTCCATGATTCGAACATTCGTGACCATTGTTTTGATGCTTTCATTTGGTACACCAGGTTGGGCTGATGAACTTGAGGACGAGATCAAGAAGGCAATGGCGGGCGACTTCGATGCGATGCTTCAGGTTGGTCTCAATTACCTTTCCGATGCCGATGACAAGAACAACGATGATGGCATCAAGTGGTTGGAGATGTCTGCGATGGGCGGGAATGTTACGGCCTACTATAACCTTGGAGCACTTTACCAAGACGGAGGACCGGTCAAACGGGATGCATCCAAAGCAATCATGTACTTGACCGTCGCCGCGGAACTTGGTGAAATCCGCGCAATGAATCGTCTCGCCGGAATCTACTATCTTGGAGAACTGGCTCCACAGAACGATATCTTGGCTGTGAAATGGGGGGTGTGTGCCGCGGGACTTGGCAGCGACACGGCCCGGAAAAATGTGGACAAAATGCGGGCGGAAATCGACGAAGAGTCCGCGGTATTGGGCGCGAAGGCCGCCCTCGAATGGGCAAAGAGGCGTCAGCGAGAAAGCCAAAAACGTGAACAACTGCAAAACGAACCACAAAAGGACGAACAACAGAAAAACGAGAAACAAAGTAACGCAGAAAAGTGATTCGTTGTTCGTGGTCAAGTTGAGATTGATGGTTCGATATTTTACAAGATTTGGTTCGTTCGGGTCAAACAAAATCCTCAACCGAACAGGTTCCCGCTGACAAACAATGGATTGTGTCCCGTCAGCTACCACATTCCCAAACGGAGAGGCTGCTGTGAGTTTTCGGGACACTCAATCGAATTTGCGTGAGCGCTATCTTTCGATGAACGGCATCGAAGCGGCTGCGAAATACAACGCTTGGATCGACGCCCTGGGGGACGAAGATCACGATGCTTGTCTGTCGGATATTCAGCGTCATGTTCGATTCTATGACAAGATGGTGGTACTTGACGCCGGTAGTGGCAGTGGCGCACTTTGCTTGGCCTTGGTCCGAATACCAGGGCTCGAAGTCACGGCACTGGAACCGGCCGAGCCGATGCTCGATCTGCTGCGGGCAAGAACCGAGTTGAGCGGTGTGAATACCGTTCAAGGCTTTTGCGATCATCCGGATGATAGAGTGCTTTTTAAAGCGGGAACATTCCATTTAATCGCGTCACGCTTGTTGGTTAATAATCTCTACGATCCTTTGGCCGCTTTCCGAAATTGGAACCATTGGCTTTGTCCAGGAGGTATCGTGTTGGTGATGGATGGATTGTTCGACCGTGCCGATTGGCAGGGAGAATGGTCCGGGTTGGTCGACCAACTCCCTCTTTCCGCATCTGGGACGATGGCAGCCGTTCCCTACTTGCTCCAGCAGGTTGGATTTCATGTCGAACACGTGGGGATGATGGAACATACGAACGCTAGGCCATCCACGAGAACAAAACGCTACCTGGTAGTGGCGAGTAAACCCGGGCATGTGGGATGAAACGCTGAGCCATTGTAGTGGATCGCTCCGCGATCCAACGTTGGACCGCGGAGCGGTCCACGACAATGCCCGGGCGTGAGTTTGTCGGGCTTTCCCTGGTGTACCTTTGCTCGAGACCGACTATTATGATTGGCCAGGGGCACGCGGGCGCGGTAAGTCTGGATCAGGAATAAAACTATGTCGCAGCGGAATGGTTCGTCTCGTCGTCGATTTTTGCAAGGTATCGCGTTTGGTGGAGCCGCCGCCGCTTGGTTGCCGTCAGCCACTTGGGCCGTGGGTTACCGTTCGCCAAACGAACGTCCTGTATTTGCGACGATTGGTCTGCGGAATCAGGGCGCGCACATCACCAGTCAATCGTATGCTTACGCCGACTTCGCGGCCTTGGCCGACGTCGATGCCAATGTCTTGGCGGCCAATGTCGAGAAAGTTGAAAAGGCTCAAAACCGCAAACCAGACGCTTATGCCGATTACCGCAAAGTCTTGGAGCGAAAAGACATCGATGCTGTGATGATTGCAACTCCCGATCATTGGCATACGAAGATCGCGGTTGAAGCGATGTTGGCCGGAAAAGATGTTTACTGCGAGAAGCCGCTGACCTTGACCATTGACGAGGGCAAGCTCATTGAACGGATGGTCAAACAAACGGGCCGAGTGTTCCAAGTAGGTACCATGCAGCGCACAGAATCGGATCAAAGATTCTTGCAGGCCGTGGCTTTGGTGAAGGCTGGTCGAATTGGCAAAGTGACGCGAGTGACTTGTGGCATCAATGGGATGGATGCTTCGCCCGTGATTCCTGTCGCTCCGGTCCCAAAAGGCTTGGATTGGGATTTCTGGCTCGGGCCGGCTCCCAAGGTTGACTATCGCGAATTGCCGGAGATGCGAGAAGGCTACGGCGGGGGTGTGCCGTTGCATAGCAATTGTCACTACGCATTCCGCAACTGGCACGAATACAGCGGCGGCAAATTGACCGATTGGGGTGCGCATCATGTGGATATCGCGTGTTGGGCCATGGGTGCCAGCGACACGGGGCCAAGTCGCGTTACGCCGCTCGAGTTTTCGCTGCCGGTCGAATACAAAGATGGGCATCCAACCGTCGCCGATCAATACAACGCGGCGACTAGTTTCCGGATCAAGGCCGACATGCCTGGCGGTGCCGAAATGATCATCACCAGCGAAGGGGACAACGGCATCTTGTTCGAAGGGACCAAAGGACGCTTTTTCGTAAACCGAGGCAAGATCACTGGACGCCCGGTTGAAGAGTTGACCAGCAACCCGCTGCCTGGAGGTGCGATCGAAGAGATCTACGGTGGTCCAGTCAGTGCTAACCACACGGCCAACTTCACGGACGCGATGAAATCACGCAAACAGCCGATCTCGGATGTTTGGTCCCACAATCGCATGTTAGAAATCTGCCATTTGAGCAACATCGCGATGCGACTCAACCGTCCACTCGCTTGGGACCCGGTCAAGCGCGAAGTGATCGACGATGCTCAAGCCAACACGTTCCTGTCACGCGAAAATCGAGATGGTTTCGCGATTGACATGTAAATGAAAAAAAAGTGAACACGTCAGCCGACGCTCGTCAACGACCCAGTGGCCGTCCATGTGTGCTCGCGTTCTGTCGGTAATGATTAATGGGTAATGGAGAATGAAAAATGCAAAAGTTTCCTCCTGCCGCGAGAGCAGTCGCGGGCCAGTAACGATCGCGTTTTGCATTTTTCATTATCCATTACTCAATACTCGTTCTTACATCCTGCAGTACGACCGCTGCTGTTTGTCGTCGTTGATTTATTCCGCAATGATTAATGGGTAATGGAGAATGAAAAATGCAATATTATTTGGTTCGCCTTGGCTAGTTTTTTTCGGGACGAGTAGAGCTTGTCTTGGCAGTTACCAGAGACTTGGCGATAACTTTGCAGAGTTGCTCACACTCGTCTCGCAGTGACTCAAGTCTTTGTTCCACGATCAACTCGGACCTGACGATCATTCGTATCCATACTGAACTTTCGCGGAGTTCCTTCAGAACGATTGCCAATTTGTGGATGAAGTCTTTTTTGCTTTCTGCCGCACAAGCTTCCGCATAATTTGGCGCTGGGGATGTCCCGGATCGAACCAACTGCCCGGCAATGTGCCGTCCGAGTCGAGTGTCCGGCAACGCATCGATCACTTTTCCAACTCTTACCGCAAACTCAAGAAGTCGATCCTCAATATCGCTCCCTTTTCTTGCGGGTTTGTCGCTTTCGAATTGCATGTCTTAGTCCCCGGTAGCGGTATATTGCCATGCCTAATCATGATGCCGAGCATCAATCCCAATGCGACGTGAGTTTCCATTTTGCAATTTTCAATTTTCATTATTCAATAATCATTATTGCATCGCCAAAAAAGTGCTCGCCGGCAGTCGTCGTCTTACGTCCAACGCCGACATGGCTGCCCTATTTTGGTAAACACGTTTCCGGTTCATTTTTCAAAATACCGTCGCAGCGTTTGTTCCGTCGGTTTTGGCGTTACCAACGATACCGCGATCATCACGATGGTCGTGGCGAACGTGATTGGAACGACGGGCAAAATGTCCCAATCCGTGCCAGGGACGTACAGCTTCTCTCCGGTGGCGAAGAAGAAGTAACACCACGTTGCGATCATGGTCAGGATTCCGGCTTGGGCTCCGGCAGCCGTGAGTCCTCTCCAGTAAAGCGCCGCCAGGATGATCGGGAATAGGCCGGTGTAGCCTGTAAAGCACCAAATGCTCAAGCTGAAAATGCTTTTGCCGACCAAGACAATCCCCAGCACATAAGAGATGGCCACAATCACGATGATGAAGGCTCTCGCCACCCATACCGAAGGTTCACCGTTGTCCTGGCCGTCTTTTCCCAGTCCAATCTTATTTCCCGTGTTGGGTCCCTTGATAAATCTTCGATAGATGTCGTTGGTGAACATCGTGCCGACACAGAGGAACTGGCTATCCAAGCTGGACATGATGGCCGCCAACACACCTGCCGCCAACAGACCACCGACCACGGGCGTCGTATGCTTGGTGACCAAGTAGCCCAGGACTTTGTTCTGGTTCTCTGATGGATTGGCGTACCATTCGGCTGGAAGCACCCCCGGCGCCGACGCCCAGACGCCGACCATGATGCACGGCACCCAAACGATCATGATGAAAAACGGATGCATGATGATGGGCAGTTTGAACGCAGCGGCATTTTTGGCCGTCAACCAATGTTGGAACAGATGCGGGAAGGTGCCGACCGACAACGGTATCAACATATAAGCGATAAACAGCGAATGCGACATTTCGCTGCGAGTCGTATGGGTAGTCGGAACGTTCTTGATCGCGTTCTGCATACTGGTCAACAAGTCGTTGTCCGGGCCCGACCCATCACTGCCTAATTTGATGGCAATCAGATAAAACGTCACGACGCCGAGAACCATAAAGACAATGGTCTGAAAGCAGTTTGCCCAGGCCGTTCCGCGCATGCCCCCAAAAAAGACGTAAATCAGTACGACCAAACACACGACCAACGAACCCAAATAGGGTGGAATGCCACCCGTCAAGGCTGGTTGAGCATGCGGAAACCATTCGGGAAACGCCCCCGAAGTCAGTGATTGGATGATGGTGCCGCTGCCGATTACTCCGCCGAGAATATACGGGATCAGCAATAGTATCAGCACCGGAAACAAGAACAGGCCCATCCGCGGACTATCCAGCCGATCGCGGAAGAAATCCACCTGAGTCGTGTGCCCAAATTTCTTGCCGTACTTCCAGATTCGTGTGCCGATCACGAAAAAACACAGCGAGTGAATCAGGCCACTGATGCTGGCCAATTTTCCATAGACTCCGATGCCACTGACAAAGGCTTCGCCACTGGAGCCGACCATCGCAAACGAGGTCATGGTCGTGCCAAACAAGCTCATAAGAAGTAACACGGGGCCAATCGAGTGACTAGCAAGCAGGTAGTCTTTGTTGTTCTTCTTCAAGAAGGTCGTGGCGACGCCGCCCAGCAAAAGCAGAATGGCAAAGTACACCAAGATCACGAAGACTCGGATCATGCCATCGGAGAAGGCGTCGGAATCGGCCGCAGCGGCTTGAGCTAAGAAGTCCATGGGCAGTTTACTCCTGAATCAGATCTTGCGGCCAGAACTTGAAGGTGAGGATGACCCAAGTGATGGTCACAACGATCGAGTAAACCACATGGTAGGCCAAGCCAATAGGCATGAAGCCACCGACCAAATAGTCGTTTTCCCAGAACCAAAAATCGTGATGCAGGAGTAGCAGGCCGGCGATCGCCAGCCAGATCCATTTGTTGAAAGGGTTCATACTTTGACGATCTCCAGCAGTTCGACGACAGGCAGGGCATTTAGATATAGGATTGCGGTTCGACCGAAGCACTCCCCAAATGGGCCTTGAGCGAATTGTTCGGTCAGGCTGGGGCCGGGCACAATTCGCCACAAAGACAAGAGCTTGACGGTTCGCATCATGTTGTGTTCGATCAGCACGCGGCCCAATGGTAACACCTTGGCTTCGATTTCGGCCAGCACCGCGGGCGGGATTTGTTGGCGATTGAGGCGCACGATGCCGTATTGGATAACTTGTTCGTCAGACGTTCGGCGCAAGAGAATTTGTCGAGAGTAATGGGAGGCGGTCTGTTGTTCGGCCAAGACTTCGACCGAGACCGGACTATGATGAAATTCTTCGTTGGCGACCGTCATGTGATGGGGGTGCGCCAGTAGCCGGCGGTAATTTTCGGGCAGGGCAGAGGAGGGCACTTCTTGGAAGGAACCCAAGGCTGCGGGATCGGGGAAAAACAAGTCGACCAAACTTTGCAGGTCGGGGCTGGCCCAATTCGTTGTATTGCTCACAAAGCTTCCGCAGTTCTCAATCCGACACATTTCCCGCACTCGGGGGTAGCCCAAGGCGGCCACTCCGCCGATTATAACCACCCCGTCCCACTTTGGGCATCACCACCGCCAAGCGAAGGGTTGCCGAAAACGATGGGTTCTTGCCGATGTCGAGTGCGAAATAGATCAAGTGTTTTCGGCGTCGGAGTGATACAATTTCGACGGGGGTCGCTGATGGTGACGGGGCCGGATGTTTTTTGGGGACCGAGTTCGCGCTCTCGAGTTGTCCATAATGGGGAAGTTAGATTCATGGCAAATCGGCATTGGGCATTTCTTTACTTCGTGGCTCTTGCCCTATTTTCGAGAGTAACGGCGTATGGCCAGATTTCAGCAGATTGCGAAACGATGAAGTTCTCGATCTGGGAACTCGTGAACAGGTTTGACAACAAAACGCAATGCTCTCGTGGGCGGATTAGAGGGTGGGCGAGTGGTTGCCGTCCGAAGCGAGGCGAGATTACCGAGTTACTCGTTTGTAGCTAGGCATGCGGAAAAGGCTCTGGAATAAAGGGGGCTGACCGTTCGGTGAGCATGAAGAAAACGGGAATAAAAGATACGACCAGCGTTTAGGCGTTGAAGAAATGGCGAACGATAGAGTGATTTTTCGCTTGAAGGACTTTTTCCTTCTGTTCTGCGTCGGGGCAGCAACCATTTGGCTGCTAACTCCCGAGAGAGGCCATCCTGCCTACACAAGTGCTGTCCACGACGCTCGAAGTGCCCAGGACCGGGTGACTTTCCGGTGGAAGATGTGTCAATATTTCGGTGTTGATGTTACAGATGAAGAATTCAACCTTTGGCTAGCACATCGTTTGCCCACCGAGCAGGGAGATAGTTTGGCACTGTTCGATCCGCCGCCATTCGACATCTGGAAGAATCCCCATCAGATACGTCGCCGCACGACTCCTCGCGATCCGCCATTGGTCTATTCACTGGGTGAAGACGGAATGACAAGCACCAACGGGATGGACGCCGACGACATCCGCGGTTGGCAAGAGAGGCCCGGAAGTTGGTATGCAAACCGAGAAAGTTGGAGGCGAGCGATTTTAGGACTCGTGGTGCTAATCGTCGGGTCGTTGTTCGTGGCCATCGCCTACATGGCGCTCCGATACTTAGAGAACGTAGCCATATCATCGTCAGATAAATTATCTGAAACCTGACATCATTCGTGTCGATTGATAAAGTTAACCGAACGACGCATTCGGATCTTCACAAACTGTGCCGCGTTCGTGTCTGAGTTGTTCCTGACGGGATCGACCAACTCTAAGAAGACTTGTTGATCTGAGAGCTTCACAAGCCAGTTTGTTTAGGCGTTTCGCGAACTTACGTCCAAGGTTGATGCAGCGTGCGGAGTCGTCGTGGTAGGGGGTGCAGTTATTGTGGTTGTCACCAAGCGAGTGCTTGGTGATGGGCACAAGAATGTTTGGCAAACGCCTGCTACTCGGTTTCCTTTAGGAATTCGGTTGTTAATAATCGAGCTCCATGAATTACGGCCAGCACGAAAAGGGTTGAATCAACGACTTGATAGATGATT
>JAEUIP010000017.1 GCA_016795075.1 Planctomycetaceae bacterium
GGCGTTGATGTCACACTCCATTGCTTGGTACGCTTCGTCCGACTCCAAATGTTTCCTCAGTTGGTCTTCGACGTACTTCACCAACAAATCCGGCTGTGGGATTTCCGTCGAAGCAGTGTATTGGACTTGGACCCGATGCTTCATGCGCTAGCTTTCCGAGATATTTGGTTGAGTGGAGCGGCCAACGGTCGCGGCCAACGTTTCACTGGTTTTCCATCTGATTGATGGCCGCCCGCCACGTGCGAACGGCTTGACCAAAGATAGAGCGGTTGTTGAGGAACTGAGGAATTCGCGTGCTAGGCAGCCGCGTGTCCTTGGGCATCAAGTATAAAAAAGTCTTCTCGCGAGGGCCTGATTTGCTCGTCGTGCGTTCCGTTTCCACGCGGACGTCCAGTAGATTATTGAACTTCCAAGATTCCAACCGATGAACGGTGCGAAACACCAACCCGTCACGATAAACCACCAACCGATAGAACCATAAGTAACTGGCGAAGTAAACAAATCCTGCAGTCAACGCAGTCAAAGGCAACATGGTAATCAGGAAGAACAAATCGATTTCCCCTTGTGCGACGAGCGTTACCCACATCACGCTGACGGCCAACCAAATGATCAGCAGAAGGACAGCAGGACCGAGGGCCATGTAGGTCACAATCCTTCCTGGTCGAAACTCGTGCAGCAGCTCCCCCTGGTTGGTTTCTTCGAAATTTGGCGGCTGACCAGCCTGGTTCATCGGCAACTCGTTTTTGTTGGAGCAGTAAACAAAAGGCTTGAGATGTTTATCATCCGTCGTTTGACGAAGGCCGGAACGTCTGGCGGCGGACATCGGCAGACGCCCGATTAAGTCTCATGGAACGATGGCGTTCGGTCCAGCGGAGCAACCGTGAATCTTCGGAGAATTGTCCGCTCGCTACATTAACGACGGCCCAGTCGTCGTATGGCAAGTCGGGCTAATCAACTTTAACTCTACATTGTTTGACAGTCGAGAATGGATGCGTTATCCTGCTCCAGAAGATGCTATGCAATGTATCGAAGACACAGTATCGAAGACACAATGTCCGTTCGATGTTCGCTCTCTTAGATAATCGCTTTACATGGGAGGTTTTCGTGCGAAACCAAATGATGATCGGTAGGCTTCTCTTGGCCGTTCTGGTCGCCGCAACGCTGATGGTCGATTGCGTTTGGGGCCAGGGAAAACTTTACGTATTGGTGGTTGCGGACACAGAAAATGTAGCGGCCCCGGAGAGCACCATCGGCAGTAGCTGCCGGGCTGACGTAAGTTCGATTCAAAGCACCTTACGAAAATTGGCAGGAATCCAACCGCAACCCTACGAGATTCAAACGGTCGTTGGCGATAAGTTTACGCCAGAAAACTTACGCCGTGCTGCAGCAGACCTCGCCCGGAAAGCGGGTAGCCAAGATGCGATCTATTTCCACTACAGCGGGCATGGCTCGTTCGCCAATGGAGATTACCTACTCGAACTCAAAGATGGAACGGTACCACGCAGCGAGGTTGCGACAGCCGTTCAGAACTCGAATGCCCGCTTGAAGCTGATCGTCTCCGATGCGTGTGCTGTGGTCCGCGATTCCGACTACGACAAAAGTGTTCGTAAAGATCGTGGCGAGGACTACACGCAAAACGCAACTGTTTCACCGTTGTATCGTCGATTGTTTGTGGAATGCTCGGGCGTCGTCGATATTGTCTCGGCCAGTGAGGGGGAATTGGCAGATAGCTATGGCAACCAGGAAAAAGGTGGGGTTTTCACATGGCAATTGCTCGAGACGTTGGCAACCAATGAGTCGAACGACCAACTAACCTGGGAACAAGTCATCGAAACGGCGGCGAAATCGACGAGCGAAGAATTTGCGAAGAACCATAGCGAGGGCCTGCGGCGGCCATCCGATTCGCAAATTCAATACACGCAATCGCCTCGCTCGCTACGACTGGCGGTGCAGTACCGCAAGCCGGAACCAGAGGTTGTCGTGGTGAACGGCCCAACAAAAATCGATCCGGATACGGGTGCCCTGTATCACGAACGGCAAACGCTACAAAGTGGTGTCGTTTTGGACACCGTGCGAGTCGATCAAAACACGACCGCCGATAAGTTCCCTGGATCCGATGGAACTTGGCTGTGGCGGCATGACGGGTTGACCGTCGTTGCGACCGACCAATCGGCGCCGGCAAACTACTGGTTCTCGGAACGCCTCGGTACCGGCTTCTTTGCCCCTTGGGATGGATTTGTTTTTGCAGTCAACTCGCTCGAGGGAACCCCCGGCAACAACCTGCGGACGTCCGATGGTCGCCGTTGGTTGTTGGAATACGGCGAGTCGATTCGCGAGTTCAACGGTCGTCAAATACGCTCGCTCAGCGAATTGCAGAACCAGATAAATGGTGCGGGGAATCAGTTTTCACTGGTTGTTTGGGACGGTGATGTCGCGAATCAACTGAGCGGGAACTTCGAATCCGGCGGAGCGGACGTCGACAACATGGATGGTGGGGCCGATGGTAGCTTGGGTGGAATGACTAAGCTTGGCATTGAATTAAGCGATTCCCTGGACGGTTCTGCGATCGTCGTCGCCGTGTCGAGCGACAGCGCGGCTGAAAACCTAATGAATAATGCCGGGGATGTGATTCGGCTGGAGGTTGGCGACGAAATCTATTCGATCAACGGGCAACGGGTGAGTAGCGCTGAACACGCAAGCCAACTGATCCAATCGGCTCGCGGACGGACAGCCCTGCAAGTGCGAGACATCAACACGGGTAATATACTGACGCTCACGGCGAATCTGCCCGGTGGTGGAAACCCCGGTGGGGGAAACCCCGGTGGAGGCAATCCCGGCGGCGGGCGAGTTCCTTTAGGCGTTACGTTGATTACCACAAACCAAGGGGTCATGATTCAAAGCGTCACTCCGGGGTCCCCTGCAACCCGTTGCGTCGAACTCTCGACTGGTCAGACGGGGATCCAACTGGAAGCGGGTGACTTTATCTTAGCGGTCAATGGAACGAGCGTCAGTGATCAGCAAACTGCCGTGCAGTTGATCAATCAAACCAACGGATCCTTGGAGCTGCTGGTTGAGGATCACAAGTCCGGTCAAGCGTATCAATTGCAAACCGAGTTGAGAAATCGTTAGAGGGAAAGCATGGTCATGAAGAAACAACACAGCCTTTGGCTAATGATTGGATTGGTCTCGATGGCAGGACTTTGTTTTGCCAATAGCGAGGTCGATGTGCGAGAGACGCCGACCGAACGGTCCTTAACGACCTCGGCCAGTATCGAATCATTGATTGACAGCAAAGCTGCCGAATTAGGTGGCGAGTTACGCATGGGCGGGATTCGGGAATTAGTCATCCGCGTCGAAGGAACATTTGAGGACGCACTGCGAAACAAGATCATGAACGCCTTGCGAAGCGCCTTGATGGACCAGGGCTTGCAAGTCGCGAAAACGGGTCGGGCCAAGAATTTCCTGGTGGTTACCGTCAAGATGGTACCACCCAAAACCGACCAAGATAAACCACCGTACTACACTTTGGGATTTGCGGTGCACGACAGCAACCAACAACCCCAGGGGCCACCACTAAAGTTTACGCTGGAGCAGAAAAACTCCGAAGAGCTTGCCCGCGAATTGGCGGTTCCCATGGATCAGAGTGATCGTCGGACCGGAGCGACATCTCCTTTGCCGGCCTCGGTTGTAGATGCGGCGGTCGTTGGCTACTTGGATCCGGACACTTCCAAGGTGCCACTGGTGCCTGGCTCTGCCAAACCAAACAATCAAGCGCCGCAAACGGCATTACGTCCCAACCTGGGACAACTCCCGCAACAGCACATTCAAGATGGCGTGGTGTACGCAAAAAAAGATGGCATGTTCGGGATACAAATTCGCAGCAATGACAAACCGCTTACGCACAGCATTTATCGCGATGGACTGGCAATGGTGGAGTTCAAGTCCGAAGAGTACTACGAAGTTGCCTTGTACAACCACGCCCCGTTTGATGTCTTGGTCAACCTACAAATTGACGGCGTGGACAGTGGATTCTTTTCCAAGACCAAACGTTTGTTATGGTACATTCCGGCTGGAAAGTCGACAGTGATCCGTGGTTGGCAGAAGGACAGCGAAACGGCCAATAAGTTTTCAATCGTAGCCAAAGAAGATTCTTTGGCCTACCAGCAGGGATTTTCCATGAACGTTGGCACGGTTCACGCAAATTTTTTTCGTGCGTTTAACAACCGAGAGGAACTCCTGAAGGACCCTGAAGAAGCGAAATTAGCGAACACCCGGGGGGATGGGGTGGGGACTGGGGTTGGTCCTGAACATCAGGCCAAGGTTGTGACGGTGCAAAAGATCCCGGGTGCCTTGCGAGCCGGTGTTTCGGTTCGCTACGACCGAACGGCCAACGAGTGAAAGAATTCTAATCATGGCTTGGCTTCGTTTTTTGATGTTGCTCTTGGTCGGTTGTTGCTGGGGACGTGAGGCGACGTTGGCGGCGCCTCAGTCTCCCGCGACAGTTTCAATTCATGTCGAGCCCAATGGTATTGCTCGGCGAGTCTACCAAGTGATGTCGCGTGAGGCTCCCAATCGAAATTGGGTTTTATGTCCGTATGGACTGACGCAAGTCGTCGGCCAATTGTCGGAGGGAGCGAGAGGGAAAAGTCGTAGCGAACTGCGCAACGCGGTGCTAGGAGGAAATCGCGTCGGCCCCGACATGACAAAGGAGTCCCTAACGGACGCCTGGAGGCATTGGTATCTCGCGTCCGCTCCTGTGGAAAATCAATTCCCGGGACAAGTCGCAGAGAACGGGCGCTATGGGGTTGTTGTCACGGAGTTGAATGCGGACGAATCCGCCGAAGCCCTCGTTGTGGGGGACTTGATCTTGGTTGCCAACGGTAGGCCGGTTCGTTCCGTACAAGATTGGGAAACGATCGTTCGCACAAGCGAAGCAGAATTAGTGCTAGACGGCTTCGACTCGAAAGGTGGAACCGTCTTTCGCGATCGCCGCGTCAAGGTGTCACGAACTCCGGCACTTCATTCGGAGACTGGAAATCTCAAAAACTACAACTTGTTCCTCTACAATGCTTCGTTGATGCCCAGCGATGCCTTCACGGCGTGGATCCGCGAGGTTTTCAGGTGTTCTGTGGCAACGGTTCCGAGTCTGGATGCGACCGCCCTGGCATCGCCGGAAGTGGCGGATTGGCTGCAACAAGTGACGAACCAGCAATTCGGCCCATCGGCGCTGGAAGGTTTGGAGCTAAGCGAGGCCCAATTCCTGTTGGTGAATCTCTGCAAGTTTCGGTCAGCATGGGATGGGACGGCGAACCTGATCGATGATTTTGAGTTTCGCGGCTTTGACAGTTTGCAGCGGGTTCCAGGAGTTTCCGTGAAAGGAAACGTCGAGAGCTTTGCGTGGGATGGCCATCAAGTCGTCGTCGTGCCGCTGCGCGATTCCAATTTTGTACTCCGGATTTTCTTACCGGCAAACGAAGGGCCGGATGGATTGCAGCAGCTACTTTCGGACATGGCCAATTTCCCCGTGACTTTAGAGCCACAAGAATCGGTCAAAACAGAGCTACGCCTGCCCATCTTGGAAGTTGCCAATATCATCGAACGACCTGAGATTGCGGCTTTATTGGGCTTGGAGATTTCGCTTTCGCCAGATGCCAATTTTTCGGAGATCGACGGTAGATCTGCTATAGGCTCGATGGTACAATCGACTCGAGTTCGGTTGGACCTACAAGGAGTGTTGGCCGAATCTGTGACCACTGCGACGGGGGTACCGCGGAGTGTGGATCGAAGCGACTATCGCCAATTGAAGATCGATCGCCCGTTTGTATTCGAACTGGCTCATCGTTCTGGCAGTGTGATTTTTCAAGGTCAGTTTGTTAACCTTCAATAAACATTGATACGAGCGGGATTGGGAGAAAACAGATGTTGTGGATCATGACGACCGGTCGGCTGAAGGTGACGAAGTGGTTGCGCGACTTCCATAAAGACCGGTCCGGTGCCGGTTCGGTGGATAATGTAATGTGGATTGCCGTCGGCGCCCTGATTTTGGTGGTTGTTGTCAGTTTGGTGGCTGTATTTTGGGAGTCGATCAAAAATGCCGTCGACTCGATTTTAGGTCCGGGCGGAGGCGATAAAGGCGGCAAACAAATCAAGGATTTTGGATAGTTTGCAACGGCGAAGCCTTCGGCAGCTCAGTAGGCTTGAAAGCCCGGAACTAGCGACAACGTTGGTGGGGCCTGGAAGACTCATGGATGAGGCAACCGTTATCTGCCCAATCTCCCTCTAACTTGATTGATTGCCGAGTACCACATCATGTTGAGTCGAACGATACTGGCGATCCTTTTGCCAATCGTCTTTGGGCTGTTAGCGGCTGTCATGCATTATCGCACCTTGCAAGGTCAAAAGGGCGAAATGCACTCTTATCTGGTGGCGGCCGAGCGACTAGCGTTGGGAGGGAAACTGCGGACGGTTGGGGATGGCATCAACGTGGCCAACATCAAATTGCCATCGACATTGAAGTTGGATCAACAGTTCATCTCGACGGACCAAGCAGTATTGTATGATGGGCTGGCCTTGACTCGGCAACTCGAACCGGGCACGCCTATTCTTCGGAGTGACTTGGCAACGCCGGAAGTGTTTCGGCTTACGGCGGGAAAAGTAGCGGTCAATGTTTCTTTGGAAGGGGTCAAGTACGAACCCCGTTTTCTGGCTGTCGGCGAGCCCGTGCGATTTGTCTACGAAGACTTTGAGTTCGAGGAGCCTGTTTTTCGCCTGACTGCACCTTTTCGTGTGGTGGCCATTGGCGACGGAACGACCTTAGCAGCACGGGCGACGGACGGACGTCCAACGACAATCTGTATCGAAGTCGATGAGGAATTGGACACGGACGTCAACGCCCAGTTGCTGCTGGAGTTGATCGCGCAGAATCGAATTGTTGCCATCGCGTTTGGAGCTCGCTCACCGGGCTAAATGGTGGGATTGCTGTACTTGTTGTCCCGGAGCATTCCACTGCAACGCATGACTGGCCGGCTGAATTGAAATGCCCCAATGAAAATTACCTACAGTAGTATTTGGGATCCCAATTCACAAACTCGGTTGGAAGCGACTCGGAGTCCACTGCGGGTCGGCAGGTCGCCAGATAGCGAGATTTGTTTGGCCTCGCCACTTATCCCCGCGCAGGCTGCCTGCTTCGAGTATCGACAGGGAGTCTGGCATTTCTTGCTACTTGCTGGACAGGCAAAGTTTCAGGACCGCATCATCAAGCCAAACGAGTCGATTGCGCTCGTGACCAATGGGCTCATCGAGATTGGCCCCTACTTGTTGACCGTGACTCAAGCTCAAGAGGTGGCCGAAGCGGAAAGCCCGCGAGTCCGACTAGAATTTGAGCTGACCAATTTCTTAGGTCAGATTCATGCCGACTTGTTCAAGATATTGGATTTGAGCAAGACCGATGATTCGCGCCAAAATTCTAGCAAGTACATCGAGCTCGTCGAACGAAAAATTGAAAGCGTGGCGGTGGACCGAGGGCTATTCACCCCGGAGCAGCGGCCACTGATGTTGCATGCGGCGGGTCGATCCATCCTGCAGCAATTCTTGGATAGTATGGAAGGATCCGATCAACAACGGCCTTCGATTTGGACTTCGACGGATACCTGGGTCGACTCGCAGACCATGGTGCCGGAACATGAACGAGACGCTCTGCAAAAGACAACCGCTATCCTTGCGCAGTTGCGTCCGCGAATCAGTGAAGCCACCAATGAAAATCGATTGCGAGTCATCACGGAGCACTATTGGGACGCCTGGGATAATCTTGCCGCAAAGAGCTTTCCTGAACCGTTGTTGTATTTGGCTGCTCGATTTTGCAAGAAGCAAATCAAAGACACGCTGTTTGGATTCGGCCCATTGGAGGACCTGCTTCGTTCCAGTTCGGTGTCCGAGATAATGGTTGTTGACAGCGACCACATTTATGTTGAGCGAGAAGGGCAATTATTGAACTCCGGACGTCGCTTTTTATCGGACCGAGTAACCGAAGCAGTCATTCAAAGAATCGTGTCCAAAGTTGGACGTCGAATCGACAAGTCGAAGCCTGTCGTGGATGCGCGATTGCCGGATGGAAGTCGGGTTAATGCCGTGATTCCACCGGTGGCGATCAAAGGGCCGTGTCTGACCATTCGCAAATTTCCGTTGCAATCATTGCGGATGGATGATTTGGTTCGCTATCAGTCGCTAACGGAAGCCGCCCGCAGCTTTCTGCATGCGTGCGTACGCTACAAGTGCAACATGTTGATTTCGGGTGGCACGGGAAGCGGTAAGACGACACTTCTAAACTGTTTGACCGAATTTTTTGATCCCAAAGATCGCGTCATCACGATTGAAGACACTGCAGAATTACAGGTTATGCAAGAACACGTGGTTGGCTTGGAAACGAAGCAGGAGAACATCGAAGGCACCGGTGCTTTAACGATTCGTGATTTGGTCAAGAATGCCTTGCGGATGCGTCCCACGCGGATCATTGTGGGTGAGGTTCGCGGCGGTGAGGCCATCGACATGTTGCAGGCGATGAACACCGGCCACTCCGGGTGCTTGGCCACCGTACATAGCAACTCACCGGAAGATGCGTTGGGGCGTCTAGAAGTGCTGGTTGCCTCGGACTCGGATTTGCCGGTGGTCTCCATTCGTCAACAAATCGTCTCGGCGATTCATTTGATCGTACAATTGAATCGGGTCGGAGCACGCAGGTTAGTTACGGAGATTTCCGAAGTTCTGGAGATTGATGACCAAACAGGCCGCATTCGTGTTCGGCAATTATTTGCTTTAAGCTCGACTGATCCACCTCGTTTGCGTCCCACAGGGCGTTTGCCCACGTTCATCGGGCACTTGATGGAAAAACGTCTAATTGACATGTCGGCTTTTTTGTCTTGAGATGCAAAGGGATGAGCGATGCTGACTTCGGTCTTTGTGGGAATTGCGGCGGGAACGGGGCTACTATTGATTTTGCCGATATGGGAGTGGTTGGCACAGCGTCTTTTGCAAGCGGATCTGAAACGATTGGTGGATTTAGATATCACTCACCACTCGTGGGCACAGGTCATTCGTTTGACAGGATTCTTGCTAGTGTTTGCGCTAGTTGTCGGATGGCTGACACAGACATTGATACTGGCCATCGCGTTCTGTGTCATCGTACTGCTGGTCCTGCCAGTAACCTTACACGCGTATTTGCTAAGGCAGCAAGCAAAAATTCGCGGACAGTTGGTGGAAGCGTGCGTCGCCATCGCCAATTCCTGCCGAGCAGGCTTGTCGTTGCCCGACGCGTTTCAAGTGGCCAGCGGAGAAGTG
This sequence comes from Planctomycetaceae bacterium, assembly GCA_016795075.1. Lineage (GTDB taxonomy): Bacteria > Planctomycetota > Planctomycetia > Pirellulales > Pirellulaceae > M30B19. Next base: position 9,334 of record JAEUIP010000017.1, read on the forward strand.
GCCGAGCCATTCCGACTTTCGTTGCAGAGGGTGCACACGGAATACACGCATGGCCGAAATATGGAAGAAGTAATTCTGGATGTTCGCAATCGTTTGCGATTGGATGAATTCAATCTATTCGCGTCGGCAGTGTTGACCTGTTGGGACCGAGGTGGCAATCTATCCAAAACGCTGGAACGGATTGCGTTGAGCCTGCAAGAGCACCATCGTTTAGAAAAAAAGATCGAGTCAGACACCGCCGAGGGCAAACGGGTAGTCAAAGTTCTGGCCATTTTTCCTGTGATTTTTTTGCTGGGTTTCGTTTTCCTATATCCGTCCGGTACGTTACTGTACTTCACCAGCATCGGGGGACAGATCATGCTGATCCTGATTGCCGCGGTGATTTTTGGGGCAATCGTGTGGTCCGACAAGATCGTAGCCATCGATGCGTAACATGGTTTGTCACATCGTTCGATTAGGAAGACCGATGATCAATAGTTTTTCGCGGAAGTTGTCGGCGCGTCACCAGGAAAGCAAAAAATGATTCTATTGGCCACATCGCTGGATTGGTTGGAATTGACCTCGTCCACCGTGGTCTTCGTCGCTTTTGCTTCATTGGGCATGTTCTTTGCCCATTTGTTACTTTCACCCAGGCAGCTCGAGGGACTCACGACGGTAGAACTGGCTCGGCGGGAGCGTTTGCGGGCGAACAGCCAAGTGTATCGATGGTTCGAAGTTGGAATTTGTGATCTAGCTGTCTGGTTTGGTGATCTCACGACAGAAGAGATTAACGACGGACAGCGACCTTGGAAGTCGGCCGAAGTTTCCGCGGCGGGTGTTTTGATTGGCCTAGGATGCGGATCCATCTTGGGGACGATTAGCCTGTTGATTTTTCCCCCGGTAGTGGCATTTCTTGCGTTTGCGGGCGCGGCTTTTTTTGGGGGCCTGATGTTCGTGTCGCAGGTCAAAGGTGCCGGGCAAACGCGGCGCAAGAACCTGGTCCGTCGTCTGCCGTATTTGGTCGACTTGATGGCCTTGGTAATGGAGGCCGGCGGTTCATTTCAAGACGCACTGCGGGCCGCGGCTCGAGAAAATGCGGATCACCCCATTGGCGAAGAATTGGGCGAAGTCGCCCGAAAGATTGAACGTGGCGTTCCCCAATCAGAAGCGTTGCGGCAATTTGCGGATCGATACCCGGATGATCACGTTCGATATTTTGTCTCGTCGCTCAATCAGGGTTTGGACTTGGGCGTCCCCTTAGTGAGCATTCTGCGAAATCAATCGGATGAAATGTTGCGACGGCGAAGTCAATGGATCGAAAAGGCTTCGGCGGAGGCCAAGGTAAAGATTTCTGGGCCTGGCTTTATCATTGCGCTGGCATGCATGTTGATTATGCTGGCCCCGTTTATAATGCAGGTTGTAGGCGGACTTAACTAGACGAGGAATTTCGAGTGCGGCAATGTCCAAAGTAACGCAGGTTGTAGTCTGGGGAGTCGGCGATGAAAGTCGGGGACAATGCATCGTTGACCGACGCGTGCTCCGTGTGGGAAGTTCCGCCGATGCGGATTTGCAGATCAGCGCTGACGAGTTGGCGCCTATTTGCTTGACATTGAATTTTACGGACGGAGAAACCGGACGAGCGATGGTTTATCCTCGCTCGGATCAAGTTCAACGGATTGGCGGGGTGGTTGCCGAATTGAACAAGGGAATGCCGTGGTCGCGAGGGGAGCGAGTGGAGCTGCTCAATGGCTATTGGTTAGAACTGCGGCAGGGTCAGAAGCTCGAGGTAACGTCACCCCAACCTTCAAAAACGCCTGCCGCCTCGACGGTCGCGTCTAAGACACCTCGCCCCACAAACGATGGGGAGCCTTTGGTGACTTCCAAGTCGCGTGCATCGCGAGTTGGTCCGTTGATGGTGCTCGGGTTGTTCGTTGTCTTGCTGCTTCTCATGGGATTGGCGCTGTGGGGAAACCGCATCGCTCGTTCGCAAGATCCAAAGGTGACCCTGAAGTACTTGCTGGAACAACTCCGCGAAAACGACGATCGAGAATTAGCGATCGTGCGCGAACAAATTCAATTGGCCTGGCGCAACCCACAAGACGTCGCGACCTTTAGCCGGCATATCCAGGCGGCTCGAGAAATACTGCGACGGCGATTAGCCGAAAAAGTGTGGACGACGGACGTGGATTGGGAACCACGAGAAAGTGTCGACGAGATGTTCGAGCTACAACTCTACACTAGGCTGAGTGAACTTCTAGAATGAAGTCGCTTGTAGGAATTAGGAAAACTTATGGCCATGAACTCGCTTTATGATATTTTTGACCCACTGCCACCCGGTTGTTTCGCACCGGTCTACTCCGGTAACGACCGTGCGAGTGGCGATCGCCCGGTCCGAATCATTGCGTTAGCAGAATCGTTGTTGGGGCCGCGTTTGGACAGCGTTTGGTCCTCGATCCTGGTTCCGTTACGCATATCCCATCGACATGTGGTTAGTAGCTTGCCGCCGGTCCGAGAATTCGGATGGATCGTGACCGAGACCGCCGATGGTCACCTGGGGAACTATCAAGCGGCCCAACCGTTGAGCGCCGAGCAATTACTCACGCTGTTGCGTCAGATGTTGGAGGCTTTGGAGCAGTATCACGCCTTGAACCTAGTTCACGGCGGTGTTTGCCCGGCCAGCTTTCTCGTTACACAGAAAGGTTTTGCAAAATTGGATTACTCTCCGGGGTTGCTGATCGACGGAGAAGTGACGGCGCGGATTGCCCACCATGAATTTACTCCGCCGGAAACGATCAATCCCGAACTGGGCCCCATCGGCGTCGCGGCCGACTTTTATTCGTTGGGAATGAGTCTGGCGGCATTGGCGTGTGGTCCGAAGTTCTCCAGCCAATTTCCGGTTGATGATCAAACCCCCGAGACACTTCAATCGAGCTGGTTGAGCTGGCACGCGAGAAAACAGGACTCCTTGGCCAGTGTGGGAGTATTGGAACGTTTGCCTAAAGAACTTCGTGACTTGGTTGCACGAATGACCGCCAAATTGGTTAGCGAGCGTCCGCAATCCGCGCGGCAGATATTAGAGTCGCTGGCGAAACACCAAGACGTCAAGATCGCGGTTCCTTCGCCGTCCCCCGCAGCCGAAGTCGGTGCCGCAGTTATGGTGGAGCGTGAGGAGATTAGGCAGCCGTACCACCAGCCCCATTCCGGATCGGCTGAGCCTCGCTCCAATCGCCAAGTCGCGGGATCTACTGGCTTGCCCGGGCCAACGAGCGGAGGAGAACCCGCATCATCGTGGCGACGATTGGTCGTTCCAGGGAGTCTCATCGTGTTGTTATCGATCGTGATCCTGGGCATCGTTTTTTGGCAATTCGGACGAACGTCCGATGTGCCCGGCACGGCTGACACGACGGAAGAACAAACCAGCGACGCAAACGCAACGAACGACTCTGTCGCTGGAGCAGAAAAGGAAACGCCTCCCGTTGACTCGTCAGCCAAGACACTTGATCCGATCTCTTCGGGCTCAAAGATGGCATCCGAAGACATCACCCTCTCGTTTGGTGAACGATTTAATGGTCGGATTCAAGTGATGCAAGGTGATCAGATCGTGCCCGTAAAGAATCGCACGTGGATGGTAAAACCGCAAGTTCCGATTAAAGTCACGGGTGCGGGATATGTGCCTAGCGAGTTCGAATTGAAAGTGTCCGAACTCGCCAGTTACCAATTAACGCCGATCTTGCCGGAGGGCTATCAAGCTCGTCGAGGAACAAGCACGGACCCCTATACCGGTTTGCCGTGTGAAATTGAATTGATCGCCTTGGCAGACAGCGGTATGCCGTTGGTTCTAAGACTGGTTGGTTCGGATGTAACCGGCTCGTTTTCGGTTGGACGAACGGGCGGAGTGATGCCGCAAGAACTTCCGGCGCGACAGGTGCCGCTGGAGCGCCCATTCTATCTCTCGGTCACGGAGATCACGAATTTCCAAATGGACTTTATGAAATACGAAATCGACCAAATAGGTCCTCAACGTCCGGTGCCAAAATCGGAAGAAGATCGGGACTGGGGGCCAAGTCGGTTCGCGTTGTTTTCGGTAATTCAGGATGTCTGCTCCCGATATTTCCAAGGGCGTCTGCCAACGGAGCTGGAGTGGGAATTAGCGGCATGTGGTCCTGCGGGTCCAGGCGACGAGGGTCGGATCGGACTACCAGCTCTCCAGTTTGCCAAGTTGAAAATGGAACAACCCACAGACATTGACGCTTTGAATGCTTATCTCCGAATCGATCACTACCGAGACAACTTGGTCTATACTCCATTCAGCCAGCGAGGCAACGCAACTGACGAAACTATGGATGCTCTGCAAGGTCGCGACTTCTCACCGCATTACGGCATTTGCGATATGGGCGGCAACGTTTCTGAATGGTGCTTGACGGAGGAGGGGAAACCCATTGTCCGTGGTGGCAATTTTAGCTCGTATCAAAATGCCAATGGATTTCGCATCACCCATCGATTCACACCGGAAATCGAAGCAGGGTCAGGCGAGGTACGCTACGGTGTCGGTGTAACAGGATTTCGGGTTGTGGTCGATGTCGCCGTTGAATTGGCCAATTGATGAAACGAAATTTTGCGCGCACCGTCCTGCCGGCTGGCCCTCGCGAGCGAAGCGAATGATAAGCGGAGTGATTTTGAGCTTGGTGTTGATCATCGCGGCCTGGACGGATTGGCGCTGGCGTTTGATTCACAACTCCCTTACGTATCCGGCCATTTTATGCGGACTCGCTTGGAACGGTTTGGGATCGTACGGGATGGAGTACTTACCATCGGTTCAGGGAGCCGCATGGGCCACTCCACAACTGTTGGGTTGTATAGGTTTGCCCGCCTCGATTCTCGGGGGGACGATTTGTTTTGTGCTCATGTTAAGCGTCTATATGACGGGCGGGGCTGGTGGAGGTGATGTAAAATTGGCTACGGTTATTGGCGTGTACCTGGGAATTCCGGCCGGGCTGATTGTGCTGATGTTGGCGTTCGTCGTGGCGGCGGGGTGGGTCCTTTGTGCCTCGATCTATCGGTCAGGCTGGCGCGGGTGGCTGGGTTGGCGGTCGCCAGACACGCCCGCCGAGACCTTACCCCTTGGAGTGTTTTGTGCGGTGGCATTTGGCCTCTATCTGTGTTATCCTGCGGAGAGGTGGGTGCAACTTTGAAATGGAGCCTGCATCAATGAGTCGGTCGATTCGGCAGGGTAGCGCGAGTGTCGAGGCGGTCATGAATTTCGCGATCGCGGTTCCGGCTGCATTTGGTATGTTATTCCTGATGAACTACCTCTTGAAAGGTTTGTATCATCTGTTTTGCTTTCTGATTGATTGGCCCTTGTTATGAAATTTCAGGGCGAGGACTGGGAATGGCAAGCCTCAGCCATCGACGACTTGGTTTGGATGTTGGTGGTCGCGAGTCTATTCGCAGGCTTTTGCTTCTTCAGAGTATTGGTTCGCCACTCCCAGAGGAATCGGATATCCGAATTGCATCGGGATCAACGTGGCGGGGCTTACACACTGAACTATTTGCTTGCGATCTTCAGTTTGTTTTTGTTTACCTGCGTTGTCATCGAGTGCACTCAGATATTTCTCGCGAGACTGGGAACGGTGTATGCGGGATTTGCAGCCGTCCGAACCGCGATCGTTCATCCCTCCGGCGCGGAACGGGAGGACTTGGCCGAGAAAGCCGCCCAGCGAGCCTTCTTGCCGTTTGCGCGCGGGTTGGCCTCGCAGGATGATTCGAATCCATTGACCGAAGAAGACACTTCGACTCCTTTGTGGCGCGCCTACGAGTCTGTGGCAAAGCAACCTATCCAGGCAACCTACTTTGCGCGCAAGGAGAATTCATCGGTCGAGAGGATTCGAGTGGAACTGCAAGTGACTTCGGATGATGACACCACCATGGTCAGCGTCCGACTTCGCTACGACTACCCTTTGATGTTTCCGTTCTTGGGAGTTGTTTTGGGGACCATTGAAGATTCAGAGTATCAGCGTGAATTGGAGGCGGTGATCCACTTGCCGGATGAAGCCCCCAGAAACACCGAGCAGCGATTGGGCATCGATTATGCCGGATATTGAATGCGCCCGAAGGGTTTTCCACAAATTGCTGCTCGACAGCGTTCAATTGCATCGCAACCAACGAGGCCAGATCAGCTTGGTGGTTGCAGTTATTGCCTTGGGACTTGGTATTGCCTGCTGTTTTGTCGGCGGGATCGCGGAACGGGTTGCGAGCAAACTTGAAGTACAACAGGCAGCGGACGCCGCAGCCTACTCCAATGCCTTGGTGTCCGCACGTGGCATGAATGCCGTAACCGCCACCAATCACTTGATGGGTGAGCTAACAGCGCTCTGTATCTTGCATGAAGGATTGGGAGCACTGCAAGTGGAGCAGGACGATGCTTCGCCACCAACGAGCTTTCCCGAGAGTGAGGAATTGAGTCGGGAAATTCAGGACAAAAAATCCGCCCATTATCCGTCGTTGACCGAACGCGGAGGAGAGACTCTCCCGGCTGCTTACATCTACAACTGGGATAAAAAAATTGTCGAGAACTGCGTCGAGATTATCCGCTTGGACTCCGACGGGCGCATGGGGCATCACCAGACGGGCGCTGCGTTGTACGACGCGATGATTCGAATTAAAGAGCAGGCCGGATATACGCTCACTTTGAAGCAGGTTCTGAAAGACGTCAATGTGATCGCCAATCTGGTGGCGAAGGTCCCAAAATTACGTCCGTTCATGATTGTCATCGACACGGTCGTCGCGGTGGCGCACGCGTACGGCGATGTCTTGCTGCTGGATTTGGCCAAGGAAAAGATTTTTCTCCGTGGCATGGATGCCATTTGGCCAGCGCTGGGTAGTTTCAAACAACCGGTTCGTTCGGTTTTGATTCCTGCGCTTAGTCAGTACGCGGATAGCGTCGTCGGGGTGGCCGGCTCCGATGCGCAAGCTTCTGGTCTCTACTTATCTCCTGTTCAGCGAGCTCAAGAAGCGGCGCTGTCGGAGTATTTGGAGTTCTATCGTATCGATCGGTTTGGCCAACATCCGGCTCCCAAAAGTTTCCGCTTGCCGCTCGTGCCAGAACCTGTAAAGCCAGTGGTTGACGCCGCCGTGATCCCGCCAACCATTTGGGATGGTGAAGGAATGTCGAATCGAGCGTCGATGAAAGACTTCCTCCGCGCGATTGACTCAATTTTTGATGCAATTCGTCCGTTGCGTCCCTTATTTGCGTGGGCCAAGCGAATTCGAGAAATGAGTGATGCGATATTCCCGCCTGCGTCATTTCTCATGGATAAAGCGATGGAGTATTTGAACGGCAATGGCGGAGATTCGAAAGGCTTGTTTGATTTTTTCCAAGCCGCTGATCGTCTTATCGAATTGGCAATGACGGATCCTCCTGGGACGCGGGCTGCCGATTTGCAGCCTTACGACCACAACCCGACCCACGCGTCGTTCGAAAAATTCGAGATCGATGTGGAGCAAGAATCGCTCAGTCAGTGGACGCGAGCAACGTATCCCTATGTCGATTCGTACCGTGCGCCATTCCGGCATTTCTTCGACCGAAGTTTGCCCAATTCGTGTCTCCGAACTTATTTCACACACTGGACCAATCGGTTCACATTGATCGAAACGCATTTTCGCCGACGTGTTGATGTGTTCGGAAATTATGTGGAGGACGACTCTGAATCCGAAGAGTCAACCGACCAGAATTTGGTGAAACAGTGGCGGGAGAAACTGGACGAGTTGCGACTGAAGTTGGAGGCGTTGGCCACCGTTTCCGAAGTTGAGGACGACGCAGCGTCGCGAACCGATATCGTCGACTTACTACAACAATTTAATGAGGCCGCAAGGTGGATGCGAACCAGCGGAGCCCTGGCCGCCTTGGAGTCCGCCGGACTAAAGCCTCGCGCGTGGCTGGAGGCCGTTGAGAAGACCAGTCGCAATGCCGCCGACACGGCGCGACGTGCTCCCTACGATCCCGAATCCGAACTTACAGAAGAGGAGTTTCGCCAGTCCGTGGAAACGTTGGCCATCTATCACTCGCTAACAGAATTACTCGAAGGGCTATCCGAGCTTGACGCGTTGGTCGATTTTCTGGATCCAACGGCTCCGCCAAAAATGTATGTACTACGGGAGATGGAACCCGAGTGGAAGGGAAACGAAGCTTGGACTCAAGACCCACGAGCGGCGGAACAGATGTTTACGATTCTTGTTGCAGCTCGGCGCCAACCGCAAGTGACAGGATTTGGCCTCGGACTTTTCCGCAATCCCAATGCGGATGGAACCATCGCCTTTGCACAGGCGATGTTTTATAACGCCAATGGTCGGGAGGTCTTGGCCGCGGACGATATCACGCGACAAGTCAATACAGGCTGGGACACGCTGAATTGGCAACCTCCGGTTCAAGCTCCCGAGTGGCGGCGCGGGCAGCCCGCCGAGTCGAACTCGGGTGGTTCCGGAGGACCTTTTCCGTGGCAATGGAAACCGCCACTGGATGTGTTTACGGGGCGACCGGTCGAGCCCATTGCCAAGGTGCAATTGAATTGGCAAAGCAAATTGGTTCCACTGACAACCTCACGATTGCGCGACGCAGAACAGCAGTTTTCTGATGCGATCTTGAAGAGCGCCGCGGAATTTCTGTCCAAACAACCCGATAGTTTGCTTAGCCATTGAGGAATCCGTTGATGTTGATGACCCAAGGCAGAAATCTATCAAGTATCCGCTTGGTCTGGTGCATGGTCATTTGGCTACTGACGAGCGACTCGGCATGGGGGCAAACGTTCGGCCGCTTGCAGATTCGGTCACAGCCCAATGGGGCCACGGTTTCCATCACACAGGGACCACGCCAGGTGACTTCCAAAAAGACCCCCGCCGAATGGGTATTGCAGCCGGGCACCTATCAGGTGCGTCTGTCCAAAAACGGTTATCAAGACTTGACTTTTTCAGTCAAGATTTTGGCCGACAAAAAACGCTCCTTCGCCAAGGTCATGCAGAAGCAGGCTACCAACTCGGGAGCGGGCAACGTACCTGTTTCCGGCACAACGGCCAATCATGTTCTGGAAGCTGCTCGTCAGAGCTTCCGAAATCGCAAGAAGTACTACATCGGAAATCAAAACGATGCATTTTTCCCAGGCGCGTTGGAACTGGCGAAGGGGGTAGTTCCTGGCGAATTTCGCGAAGTCCGTCGATTCCAATACTCCCAAGGACCTATTTCGGCGAACGGAGCCTTGCCTGGCGATGTTTTTGTGTTGCGTCGTGGAAACAAGCGAGATGTGTTGGTGTATGCGGGAGAGTTTCGCTTCCCAGACTCGGTCAGCAAAAAAAACTATTCCTTTTTCTACTATCCGTTTCGGCAAAAGTCGGGGATGCAACTAAACACCTATCCGATGCGCTACGAACACCATTGGATGACGTCGCACAAGCTGCTTACTCCGAGCAAAAATGGCAAGCAGCAGATGTATTCATCGGGATCGTCGCATGAAGTTGCCAAGTTTGTCAGCGCAAAAATCGATCGCCATACTGTCAAGTTTCTCAAAAACCCAGGCATCAACGGCCGCCTCATTGCGCGACATCCACCAGCCGAAGTGATTGTTTACCGACGTGAACTTTATAGGCTCCGAACGATACAAATGGTGCGATTCAAAGAAACTTCCTTGTCGACAATTAGTCGATTTGAGATCGAAGGAACCAATATTTCTGGGTATTTCCTCGAACCTCCGGGTCCCAGCACAGCGCAATCAGGAAAAAACCGTCGCATCCCGCCCGGCATCTATGATCTCAGAATCACGCGTTACCATAAACGCAATTACATCGCAATTGGCGTCTCAAACGAGGTCGTCGCGAAATCCCGACGAATTCTAATTCACATCGGGAACTACCCTGTGGATACTGAAGGGTGCCTCTTGCCGGGTGAAACTTATTCCCGCAATTTTGTCGGGCCGTCAGAGGATTTGTTTAAGAAACTTCGGTCTCATTTTAGCAATCCGGCGTGGCAAGGAACGCTTGACGATGGCCGTATGATCGTGGGTGCTAAGCTCATAATCACTGAGGACTTTAAGTAGTGACGATCAATCTTCAAACGGTCAATGGATCGGCAACAACGAATCTACGAGTGGCTCTCCTTCGCCGTGGTAATGCCATGGTCGAATTGGTGATGGGGTTTGTTCCGCTAACCGGCATGTTTGGACTGTTATTATGGATGGGCGTTTTCGCAGTCAGTTGGCAGGAATTGGCTTGTGAAACGCGGCATGATAATTGGAGTCGCCGCTATCAACCGGAATTTCACCAGAGCACGACGAAGCCATTTGAATTTACCGAGGACAAACCGCTGGTACAGCAAGACAGCCAGCGAGTCCCCGGATTCGGAGTTGCCTTTGCCGCGTTTCCTGTTCCTACGTCACGTAGCTCGATTACGACGGGTTCGTGGGACCATCACCAGAATCCGTTTGATCGAGCCCCTCAGTGGGAATTGGCACTGCGATTGGCTGGAAAATCCCAGCCGGAAAAACTGCGTGGTTTGCAGCTTCCGCCCAAGATGGGTCGAACCAATCAGCAGTTGGCCAACGTGGGACAACAACAAGGGAGTGAACTGGGTAGCATCGCCGACCTAGTGGGCCAACTAATGAATTGGCAGACCGGTTCAAGCTCCCAGATTATTGATAACGCCAAAGCCGACGCCGGACGACAACTCGCGCAACTGCAAGCGGAACACAAACAGGCCGAGAAAGAGTCCGAATCCAAGGTAACGGAAGCAGAAGAAAATTTAGCGCGGGCCACGAAGGAGCGCGAGGACGCCGAGACCGAACTTCGGGAATTGCGAGACAAGCGTGACGAAGCAACTGACGAAGAAGAAATTGCGGAACTAGACGCCAAGATCGAGGATCTGGAAAAACGAATTCCACGTCTAAAGGCCGACGAGTCGCAAGCGGAGGTGGAACTTCGACAGCGCCAAAAAGCCCTGCGCGATCTGCAGGACAATCCGCCGCCAGAGGGGTGGGATTAAACGATGGAGCAGCCGTCCCAACTCACATTCTGGACTCGCTTGTCTCGGATGTTCTGTGTCATCTGTGTTGCATTCGCCGTTTGGATGGTGGCGGATACGTTGCTGCGATTGGCGCGAAACGAGCCCTTCCTTTCCGACAGCTCACGCGCGGCGATGGGTGATCGAGTGGGGAATCCAGAGACCGAATCGTTGTCGTCCGACCGAACCCAAACCGGACCGTCATTTCTCGACCATGCGACCTCGGGCTATTGGCAGTTTCAACAGGCCACGGTTCGACTAGGAAGCCAGACGGTCGAACGGTCCCGTTGGATGCAACACGCTCAACATTACGCGGCATTACCGCCAAATCCTGATATCGATTTTTCCCCCATTGTCGCCGACATGGGCGACTGGTCATTCCAATCGATTGGCGACGAAAGCGAGCAAGCTCGCCACTACATGTGGGAGTTTGGCGAATTACAGATTTCGTTTGTCGTACGGTACGCGGATCATCGCTGGCTTTGGTGTGGAGGTGGGGTAGCGGTTCCCGTTTCACCGCAGCAAATGATGGTGTACGAGTTGTTAGGAGTGAACGAAATGTCTTCCCAAGACAAAGCAATCTCCTTAACGCCTGTCTTGCGTATTCCTTTCGGCCACCAACTGGTAGCTAACCGACTGACGAAGGCTGGACAAGTAATGGCTTCTGTCGTGACGTTTGATAGACCATTAACTACAGCGTGGGCAGAGATTCAGGCGGCGAATAACCTCGTTTGCGAAGGCCAGCCTTCGTCGGTGGATACATCGCAACAGGTTGTCTTGACCTGCCCCGCGACGGGACAACGCTTCGGGGGGTGGGCAACACGTTTAGGATTGGCTCGCAACTTCTTATTGCTCTACGAACTCGAAGCGCCCGTTGAATTGAGGACTGCCGATTGATGGAAACTCGCGAGATTTACCAGCAAACAACTCGATACTTTCTCCATCCGATTTTGCCACTTTTGGATGACGCGGAGATAAGTGAAGTCATGATCAATGGGGTCGGGCCCGGTTCTGTCTTCTATGAAAAGAAAGGCCTGATTTTTCCGGCTGGGAACGAATGTTGTTTTACCGACGTCGAATCGTTGCTGGCCGCCGCCCAAAATATTGCCGAGTACGTTGGGCGACGACTTGATCGGACGACGCATAGCATGGACGGTCGATTGCCCGAGGGACATCGTGTTCATATCATCATGCCTCCGGCGGCCAAGAATGGTGTGACCGTGACCATTCGAAAGTTCAAAGAGTCCCGCTTGACCTTAACAGACTTGGTGGGATTCGGCAGTCTTTCGCCACCCGCCGCCGAGTTTCTGGCGTCGTGTGTTCGGGCTCACAAAAACTTGGTGATTTCAGGTGGCACGGGAACTGGCAAGACGTCTTTGCTAAATGCGTTGTCCGCCTGCATTGCCGAAACGGAACGAATCATCGTGATTGAAGATACTGCCGAGCTAAAGCTCAGCCAGCCGCATACGGTCTACTTGGAAGCTCAACCGCCAAGTCCAGACGGGAACCGTGGCATCTCGATTCGCGACCTCTTCGTCGATTCGCTACGAATGCGACCGGATCGAATCATTGTCGGCGAGGTTCGAAGAGGAGAAGCTTTAGACTTGATCCAGTCGATGATTTCTGGGCATGCGGGGGCGCTGACGACCGTTCACGCCAACACGCCCTATGACGCCGCCATTCGACTTGAAACGCTGTGCTTGATGAGCGACGTAGAATTGCCGCAAGCGGTTGCTCGGATGCAGGTGGCCTCTGCCATTGATGTGGTTGTTCAGATCGATCGCGTGGAAGGCCGCCGGCGCGTCTCGGCGATTTCACGACTGGACTCCGGCGAAAGCCTCCGGCAGAATCGGTACATCCTCGAGCCGGTGTATTCGACACCTCCCGCGGACAAACTCGGCGAATTGCGAGACCTAGCCGGGCTCGAAAAGATGACGTCCGAACAGCGAGCCGAGTGGGTTGCAAACCTCTAGTTGAAAATAGGGGGTCGTCGTATCCGGCGGCGGGTGCCTATCTGATCAATGGGCGGTTTGTCGGGTATTATAATCGAGTGGCATCGGCGCCCTTCCTCACCCTTCAAGCGAATTACGTCCCCACGGTGATCGATGATCGATAGCCTTCTCAAACTACTCGCTCGGTTCCGCCTCCCATTGTGGTTTGGTTGGCGAGTTGATTTAACCGTTGGCGAGCAAGCAGCATTGGATGCGGCCGGTGGCCTGACGTGGCGTGAGTACACCACGGTGGAACGTTTGTTCGAAGCCTGGTCGCCGGTCGCGGACAGCCTTTGGGAAGCGTATCATTGCCCAACATTGTTTGCGGCCTTGGATCAAATACCAACGGCAAAGATTGGCGTGGCACCTGACCCTTGGATTCCCGAGTGGTTGCGGACCGAGGTCCCTGCTCCCAACTGGCTGGATGCTCAGACTTGGCTGATCTTGGACGGTCCGCCGTTGACCAGCATTGCCATGGCCTCTCATTTATGTTGCCAACAAGTTTGCCAGCCCGTCTGCACCTTCGACAATTGGCCGCATCCTGCTGGCTTGCTAAAGTCGGAAGTGGCATTGGCCGGGTTGATTCGCTATGCCCCGTTAATGGCCCAAGCCAAGCCGTACTGGCACAAAGGCCTTCCACCCGTATGGATTTGTGATAACGGACGATTGGGTACTCGACCGGGAAGACCTCGCGATTTCGACAATCGGTATTATTTGGATGATTCAATTCTGCCAGGCATCGAGCTTCTGCGGCAACATCAACTACAACGGGTTGTCTACGCGAGCGTCAACGTGGCCGACCCGCTGATCCCCGACATCGCGGGCTATTTGCACTCGTTGCAAAAGCAGGGATTGCCCGTGTTAAGGATTGGTCTTGCGTCGCGGGAAGTCTGGGATGTTGGACCGATTCCGGCTGGAGACTTGCCGGCACCGGTGTTCAGTACGCAAGGATTTTTCCGATCGACGTCGGGTGGGTTCGGGAGTCCAATTCCGGAACCTTCGTCCAGCTCGGGGTAAAAAGGACCGAATCGCTCTCGACTGGAACAGGTCCCAGTTGAATAATAGAGGGCACCGTTTTTTTGGGGGTGCTGGCACTCGGCCAACTTCAAATCAGGAGAATCAATCATGTGTCGCTGTTGTCCTGGACTTGGAATCCCGTTCGGATTGCTGGCGTTGTTGGCCTGCGGCGGGCTAGTAGCTGCCGGATGGGCGTTCCCACCAAGCCCGATTCTTGAAGCAGGAACGCGTCAAGAAACACAAGACGAAACCAACAAAGCACAAGAAACCACCCAATCGGGAAAAGAACAGGAAGCGGAAAAAGCCGTGGAAAAAGTTTTAGAAACCGCAACATTTGGTAGTGGTTGTTATTGGTGCACCGAAGCAGTATTTCAACGCGTCAAAGGGATCGAGTCCGTGACGAGCGGCTTCATGGGAGGAGAGGTCGCGAACCCGACCTACGAACAGGTTTGCACAGGGCTGACCGGTCACGCCGAAGTGCTCCAAGTCAAGTTTGACCCGGCCGTTGTATCCTACGAGAAACTCTTGGAGATCTTTTGGAGTTCCCACGATCCCACCACACTGAATCGGCAAGGCAACGATGTTGGTCCCATGTACCGCAGCGCCATTTTTTATCATAGCGAAGAACAGAAGTTATTGGCCGTCAAGTACAAAGACAAATTGACCGAAGCGAAAGCATTTGGTGCACCAATCGTCACGGAAATTACCGAGTCCAGCGAGTTTTATGCAGCTCCCGAATACCACCAAGACTACTACAATCGCAACAAGAGAAAGAACCCCTACTGCCAAATGATCACCTACAAGCTTCAGAACTTTCGCAAGGCGTTCAAAGATGTGATCGACAAGGAGAAAGACAAGGTCAAGTAATCACGTGACGTTGGACTTGAATTGGATTCCAATCACGGACCCTAGCGACGCTCGCTTGGGTCCGTTTTTGCATTTGCCTCTGCGAAAAGCAACGGGAAGTTTTGCGAGTGGACCATTTGTCGGGGAAGGACGTTTGGTTGTTGAGCGATTGCTGCGCTGCCCATATCGGCCAAGCGGACTTTTGGTGGCGGAAAGTAAAGTTGGATGGGCCGAGGCCACGATCCGTGCCATAGCCACCGAGCGAAGTGAATTGCTCGCTCTGCCAATTTATGTGTTGCCAGATGACGCGTTGAATCGGGTGGTCGGTTTTGAATTCCACTCGGGGATCATGGGCAGCGGCGAGCGGTCCGTGCCGGAAAATCTACAACAGCAGATGACCGCTTGGTTTACCCCAAGATCCCAAGCACCAAGCAAGCGAGAAACCATCATCGTCTTACCTGCGATGAACTCCGCTGAGAATCTTGGTTCGATTATTCGCTCCGCACACGGACTCGGTGGAGGTGGCTTGATCTTATCAGCTCTGTCCGCCGACCATTTGTCGCGGCGCGTCATCCGAGTGTCGATGGGACACGCATTAGCGTTTCCGTGTTGGCGGACCGACGATTGGATTGGTGATTTGCAGCGACTACGCTTGGCCGGTTTTCGCTTGATTGGGATCGAGCATCATGCTCGGATGAAGCCTTTAGCGTCGGCCCAGCGCTATGATCGACAAGCACTGATCTTTGGTAACGAGTTTGCCGGGTTGGATGACGCGACATTGGACTTGATGGACGATATTGTCGGGATTGCCATGCACAACGCCGTCGATTCGCTAAACGTCGCGGTAACTGCCGCAATCACGTTGCATCATTTTGTTTGAGTGTGATGACACTTCATTGTCCGGCGCCGCGGGAAGGCTGCTGCGGCGGCATTTCATTTTCTTCCGCTGCCTTGCCGGTTCATTGTCAAAAGAAAAACGCCGCCCGGCATAGTACCGGGCGGCGTTTAAAATCAACTTACGGTTGAAGCCGTCAGCCGCTTAGTCTTTTTTGACTTCGAATTCGGCGTCGATCGCTTCGTCGTCGGCGGGGCCGCTCGCTTTCGCACCGGCAGGCGCGTCGGCTGGCTTATTCTTTTCCGCTTCGTACATCATCTTGCTCAGCGCTTGCTGGGCTTGCTCCAGTTCCGAAACGGCCGACTTGATGGCATCCACTTGGTCACCTTTCGCAGCCGAGCGAACCTTTTGAATCGCCTTTTCCAGCGGATCCTTGTCGGATTCTTTCAGCTTGTCGGCATGGTCCTTCATCAGCTTCTCGACTTGGTAACAAAGCTGATCGGCTTCGTTCCTCGCGGTCGCCAATTCGAACTTGCGTCGATCTTCCTCGGCGTGCGCTTCCGCATCCGTCTGCATCCGCTTGATCTCGTCGGGCGACAAACCGCTCGACTGTTGAATCTTGACGTTGGCTTCCTTACCGGTACCAAGATCCTTGGCCGAAACGTTCAAAATACCGTTCTGGTCGATATCAAAAGCGACCTCGATCTGCGGAACACCACGGGGAGCCGGAGCGATCCCTTCCAAATTGAAGCGATCCAACAGGCGGTTGTCGGAAGCCATCCGCCGTTCGCCCTGGAAGACCTGAATCGTCACAGCCGTTTGGTTGTCCGAGGCCGTACTGAAGGTTTGCGTCTTCTTGGTGGGAACGGTTGTGTTGCGTTCGACCAACGGAGTCATCACGCCACCTTCCGTTTCGATGCCCAATGTCAATGGCGTGACGTCCAACAGCAACACGTCAGTACGATCACCGGCCAACACGCTACCTTGGATCGCAGCACCGATCGCCACGACCTCGTCCGGGTTCACACCCTTGTGAGGATCGCGCCCAAAGATGTCCTTGACCATCTTTTGGACTTTGGGGATTCGCGTCGAACCACCAACCAAAACAACATCATCAATGTCGCCCGGCTTCATGCCCGCGTCTTTCATCGCTTGCTCGACCGGACCACGGCAGCGGCGTACCAAGTCGTCGGTTAGTTCTTCAAACTTGGCTCGAGTAATCGTCACCTGCAAGTGCTTGGGACCCGAATTATCCTGCGCGATAAACGGTAGATTGATATCCGTTTGTGGCACCGACGAAAGTTCCTTTTTGGCCTTTTCGCAAGCTTCTTGAAGTCGTTGCAAAGCCATGGTCTCTTTGCGGAGGTCGATCTTATTGTCGCGTTGGAATTCGCCGGCAACGTAGTTGATCAAGACATTGTCGAAGTCATCACCACCCAAGTGCGTATCGCCACTGGTCGCGATCACTTCGAAGACTTGTTTGCCATCTTCGTTGTTGAGTTCGAGAATCGAAACGTCGAAGGTACCACCACCCAAGTCAAAGACGACGATTTTTTGCTCGCTCTTTTTCTTGTCGATACCGTAA
The DNA here is from genome assembly GCA_016795075.1 of Planctomycetaceae bacterium. Lineage (GTDB taxonomy): Bacteria > Planctomycetota > Planctomycetia > Pirellulales > Pirellulaceae > M30B19. The sequence continues at coordinate 26,628 of JAEUIP010000017.1, forward strand.
GCCATCGCGGCTGCCGTTGGTTCGTTGATAATCCGAGCGACTTCCAAACCAGCGATTTGGCCAGCATCTTTGGTCGCTTGGCGCTGCGCATCGTTGAAGTATGCCGGAACCGTGATCACGGCTTTATTGACTTTGTGTCCCAAGTAACTCTCGGCCGCTTCCTTCAACTTGATCAAGACCTTGGCGCTGACTTCTTGCGGAGTGTATTCCTTGTCACCGATTTGGATCTTGACGTAATTGTCGGATTTGCCGACAACCTTGTAGGGCACCATCTTCTCTTCGGATTCAACTTCGGTATGACGACGGCCCATGAACCGCTTGACCGAATAAATCGTCCGAGTTGGGTTGGTCACGGCCTGACGTCGGGCCGGGTCACCGACCAAGATTTCTCCTTTTTCCGTGAATGCGACCACACTCGGCGTCAAACGACTGCCTTCGGGGTTGGGAATCACGGTGACTTCGGAACCTTCCATAATGGCGACCACCGAATTGGTCGTCCCCAGGTCGATGCCGATGATTTTTTCGCCTTGAGCCATTTTCTGCTCCTTGAAACTTTGGTTATGGATGTCCGTGCGCTCGGACAGGAGCACACTCTGGTCTTTGTGGGTTTGAGATTGTGGGCTGGTCACCCCTGGGACGACCATCGCCGCAATCCTTTTACCGCTTGATGTTGGCGGCCTCTCTTCGAATAGCAAAACCAGTGCCAAACTAGCAAAAGCTTGCTTTTCACGCGGTTCTAGAGGATATTGTCCGAGAATACCGGTTGGATCGCCATCTAGTTGCCGCTTGGTAGGCGTAGGTGGTTTCGTGGTCGATGACATTTTGGCACCATCCAATGGCGTAAGACCAAGAATTTTGGCTGGGCACCAGAAGCACACCCAAGTGTCGCGACGGTAGCACCAGTACCAGGATCCAACCATGGCGTGGCCATCGTAGTCACGTTCGCCAAAACGTGGACGTCTACGAATGGAGGCAGAGTTATGGGCGCATCCATTTCTAGCGGCGATTGGCTGAGGCAGCTTCAGGCCAGGCTACCTGAACGACTCCTCGCGCGAACTTGGCACGCTCCGTTGGAAGATTGGCTTCAGTCTTGGCACCAGGGTTCCCTGGACCAATTCTGCCGCCCTTTGTCCGGCCTGGAACCCTTGGGACCGGAAGTCGCAAGCACAACCCGCTGGGTGGTCGCCGTCCTGCCGGAACCGATGTGGGCTCAGGGATTGGCCGAATCCACGACGAACCCGCTGCTTTTGGCCAGTAGCCGCATCGGCAACTGGTCCGACCAAACCGACCTGGCCCCAGTAGTCCGGCAACTGCTGACACCGTCTCCAACAACGGTTGGATGCTTGGTCACTGGGGACGGCATGACCTGTCGCTCGCTGTCGATACATGCCAGCCACTACTTTGGTCTTCCCTGTTGGGAGTGGCTACCTGGTGAGCAAAAAAGTTGGCGAAGCTGGATCGATCAGGTCGCGCACGCGTGCCAAGACCATTCACTTGGCACGCGACACGCTCGCTTGTTTGTCACACCTTCGTTCGAGCAGGATTCGCAGCCAATTCCCGCGGCGGATCATTTGGCGTTTGCGTCCGCTGAACAGATCTTCCTTCTCTCTGTCCGCAGCGGCGGCCACACTTGGCAACTCGCGCAGGACATGATGAAGAAACGTCCGGCAACCGGCAGGGTGCGAATCTTCTTGCCACCATGGCGCGATGGTGAAACAAATTCATGGGCGCAGCATCGGCAGGCCGCTCATCAATTGATGGAGTCCGGTGCGATTGGCTGGCATCTGGCAACTCCAACGATCGATACCGAACAGGAAACGCTCGACCAACACGCATTGCCACGGTCGGCTAAAGGCTTCCAGGAGACTCGCTCCCCGCAAGTTCAATGGCTCGAGCCAGGATCGTCAACTCTGTTCCTCTCGCATCACACTCGAGCCAATCCCCAACAATGGCCCGAAGAAGTCGAGGGAGATTTTTGGTGGCGTTGGCTATCGGACGGGGCCCATGGTTGTTGGCCGTGGGAGACACTCTTGAGAATTGCGTGTCAGCAAAAACTGCGTGCCGGGCATCGCTTAATCCCGGGGCAGTTGCCGGTTGTTTGCTTCAGTGGGCGTTGCCCCGTCGAAACAGCGGCATTGAGGACCTTTCGCCCCCATCTGCGTCGCTGGGATTACGAACCCTACGGGATTGCGATCCAAAAATCGTGGCTAGAACAACAGGGAGCCCGGCGAGTCGAGTATGTCGAACAAGGTTCGCCCGTGCATCCTTTCCAACAAATTCGCTATTCGAAAGGTTCCACCACATCTCGCGTGGATTGGTCTTTGGAGCAAGAATATCGCTTCCCGGGTGATCTGGACTTGCGAACCGTTCCCCGAGACGCGATGTTTTATTTCGTCCGAACGTCGTCGGAAGCCCAGCAATTGGCCGGCTACACGTCCAGCCAAGTGAAGTTCTTGGAACGAGAATCGTAGTTTCGAGTGCTGTTTGACGATGTTTGCCGTTGCAACACCTTGTCGGAATTTGAAACCAACAACCGAAGTAGCGTTAGCATGTCCAAACCCAAGTCGTCCAATGATTACGCGCCCCCTACGTTCGTGAGCCAACAGCAAACGCCGTCGAATGGCCTGCGATATGGCGAAATGGTCTCGTATGTTTTCGAGAATCCAGACTGGTTTACCAACGTGCTCTTGGGAGGCGTTTGTTTTCTGATCCCGGTCGTAGGCCCCATCGTTCTTCTGGGTTATCGCTACGAAGTTATCGATCATTGGAACACGCACTCTCAAGCGACGTATCCGAATTTTGACTTTAATAAGTTTGGTGAATATTTGAGTCGAGGGATCTGGCCATTCTTGGTTTTGCTAGTGGGCGGTTTGATGATCGTCCCTTTGATTCTCTTGTGTTACTTCGCTAGTTGCTTGGTTTTCATGCTGGCGGCTTCGCTGGGACCGGAATTTGCCATCGTGGGAGTCATCGTCAGTTTTAGTGTGCTGTTCGGTGGAATCATACTCTCCGCAGCGGTCTCGGGTTTGGTTCTGGTGCCTCTGGAACTCAAGGCGGGTATGCAGCGAGATTTCGCAGCGGGGTTTGACATCAAGTTTATCTCCAAGTTCATCGGTTTGACCTGGAAGGAGATCCTAATCGGATTTCTATTCCTCTACGTGGTCAACCTTGCCTTGAGTTTGGTCGGCATGTTGATACTTTGCGTTGGGATCTACTTTACAATGGCCATATCGATGATGGCTCAAACACACCTGGAGCATCAACTCTACTTGCTTTACTTGCAGCGCGGCGGGCCCCCTGTCCCCACGCCGACCTCGACCACGAGCCAAACTCCGCAGCGCCCAACATCGGGTTGGTAGCCGCAACGCCACTTTGCGACTCCGAGAGCAAGGATACCAACTTGGTCGGAAACCGGTCGTTAGCGCGCCGAACGCTGGCAAAACTCGGTCCAAACGACCTTGGGGAATACACACGCGTCGTGCCAGTAGCGTTTGGCTAGTCGCTTGGGTTCACTCAACATTCGATGCAACCACTCCAGCTTCAAAGACTGCATCCAGCGAGGAGCTCGCTTCTTCTCTCCCGCAAGAAAATCAATCGTAGCGCCAACACACAAAGCAACTCGAGCGGTAAGCCGATCTTGAAACTTTGCGGCCCATAACTCTTGTTTGGGTGCTCCTAAGCCCAGGACCAAGACTTCCGGCTGAACGGCGTCGATTCTCGCCAATATCTCGTCACATTCGGCTGCGGATTTCTCGAAACCAAGCGGGGGACTATAGGTGCCTACGACCTCAACGCCGGGCCACTGAGCATGGATTTTACTGGCGGCTCGGTCCGCAACGCCGGGGGCAGCGCCCAACAGAAACACGCGTAGCTTCGAAGCTTCTCCGGTTCCCGTGCCGCGAGTTGGAGCCGCCTGAAAAATCGCCGGTACCAAGTCCGAACCCGGGACGCGTTCCGGCAGTGGCTTCCCTAGCCAACCAGCCGCCGTCACCACGGGCCAGCCATCGGCCAACACCAAACCTGCTTGGCGATACGCCTGCTGCAGGCCTGAATTGGTTTGCAATTGCACAATATGATCGACGTTCGGTGTAACAACGATTTGACACTTGGTCGGTGCCTCCTTCACCCAATCGAGAACTCGCGAAACGGCTTGCGACATCGTCAACGGATCAATTTCGATTCCAAACAATCGCGTGCGCTCGTGGGCCTTGGCCGCAGAAGTCTCGCTCGGACGGTTCAAGCTGCTTGGCGGTGTTTGAATCAAACTCAACATGGTGTACTTCTTGTGGTCTGGTTGTTGGAGGGGTTCAGGCACTGGCCCAGCGCTTGAACGCTTCGCGGAACGAACCGTTCAGGAAACGGGAGTCTGGGGCAAATCGCAAGTCGCAGAGCTTTGAAGCATGAGTCGGTGAGTCACGCAAAGGAATTCTCAATTCCAACGAGACGGTCATGCGACGGGCGGCACGCACCCCACATCACGTAAGCCGATACACGCAGCATGTAGGTCAAAGCTTGCAGAAGCATCGACCGGGAGGCGTCTGCAAAGACAACGCCCCCCAACACGACGACCGCACGTACGGATTTTACCGGTTCTTCCGCCCAAACTTCGTACGGACGTCGACATCAACTCAGAGTTCTTTGGCAGTTCCGTTCCTCCAATCTAGAGTTCAGGAGCCATCGCACACTGTGCCGCGCGATTCTCCGAATCGTGAAGGCTGATCACCAAAGTCAAACTCTGCATGCCCCTCGCACCTTTTCCGTTACATTGACTCGTTCCAGAAATTCCGTTTGCCATGACATCCAAATCCGAGATACTCACAGAAGCCTACCGCCTTGCCTCCGAGCCATGGCGTTGGTTCCGACGTTGGCAACAGGAGCGCGCTGGAACCGTTCCGATTGTCGTGTTGTTTTATCACCGGGTCGCCGATGTACATCCAACCGATTGGACGATTTCAAGGTCCCGCTTTGCCGCTCAGATGGATTGGTTCCAGGAAAACTTTGAATTATTGTCGATGGAGCAAGTGCACCAACGACTGCAGAGTGGCTTCAATGACCGGCCGGCAATCGCCATCACGTTCGATGACGGTTACGCCGAGAACATGGACTACGCCCTGCCCCTGCTGGCCGAGCGTCAAATCCCGTGCATGTATTATGTCTCCACCTCGTTTATTTTGAATCAAACGTTTTTTCCACACGATGAAAAGCTCCGTTTGCAACTGCACCCGAACTCGGTTAATGACCTGAAACAAATACTGGCGTGGGGTCTGGACATCGGCGCTCATACGCGGACTCATCCAGACGTCGCACAGATCACCGACGCGGAAAAACTTCACGACGAATTGGTGGTCTGTCGGCGAGAACTGATGAATTTGCTGGAAGTCCCGATCGAGCACTTCGCGTTCCCCTATGGCCAAACGAGCAACATCACGACCGCCGCGGTCCAAATGGCGCGACGAGCCGGCTACAAAACCGTTGCGGCAGCCTACGGTGGTTACAACACGATCGGCGGTGACCCGTTTTTCATTCAACGAGTTCACGGCGACCCTAGCCTCGCGCGAATTAAAAACTGGACAACCTTGGACCCACGCTGGACCAGTCGCCGACCGGACAAGCAGTGGTTGACGCCCCCTTCTACGGATGGGAGACAAGCCATTTCAACCGCCCGGCCGACCAGCGAGCCCCTCGTCACTCTAGAATCACGTCCACAACCCATTGGTGCCCATGCACTAGAACCTGTTGAAGACAGACCGCACGTGCTTCCCGTCCCAGTCTTTGACGAACAGACCCGGACAACATTTCCCGACACACCGATCATTTCCGGAAGATAAGAGCCAATTCTATGAATGCCGTTTTGCAAACTGCGACTCCGATGATCGGGCAACAAGCGCTGAACATTGGCTTTGTCATCACCAGCATGCCGGTCGGCGGCGCGGAAACTT
>JAEUIP010000180.1 GCA_016795075.1 Planctomycetaceae bacterium
AGAACCCACGACTGCTAGCAGCCATGCCAATCGTTCCGCCTACATGCAAAAGTAGTAGCTTAGGTTTCATCGTTCCACGTTTTCGACTTGTTGGTTCACGTCCAATTTGTTAGACATTTTGAGGCTGCCGGAATTGTAGTCGATCGCTCTGCGATCCATCTTTGGTTCGCGGAGCGAACCACGACAGTCCTACTTTGGTTCGCGGAGCGAACCACGACAATGGCCGGCGGTCTCGCTGTTTCAATTTAACCTCTCCTAGGAGTTTGCTCCATGTCTGAACAACAAGAAGCCCGACGAATTGCTGGACCTATGATCAATGATTCCAAAGTCACGTGCAGCTATTCCAACTTCTGCCGTGTCACCGGCTCCCCAGAAGAGTTGATTGTCGACTTTGGTCTCAATTCCCAGCCGATGAGCGGGGATGCTCAGAACGTCGAGATCACCCAACGAGTGGTATTGAATTTCTTCACGGCGAAACGCCTCCTACACGCGATGCACATGGCTGTTAGCCGCCACGAACAAGTCTTTGGCGAATTAGAAACCGACATCCAAAAGCGAATGCTCAAGCCAGCCGACGCGAAGAGCTAATTCTGTAGCCGGCTAACCGCCGCAAGACAGTCCAAAGACGGACTTATTTCGCTGCCAAATCGCACGACGACGCAATGCTGGGGGATATTCATCAAAAATTGCGCAAAGTGGGTACCCGCCCAGCATTGCTCTGCGTTGCAATTTAAGAAATGGAACGGTCATCCCGTTAATCCGATCGCCGTTTGTTTGGTCGGGCTTCCGACCAAACTCGCGCTGCCTAGATGCATGATCCAAAACCAAACTTAACTCTCCATCTCTTCCGCGGCCCATCTCCTTCAGAAAGGCCGCGAACAGGAAAGTGGCAGACCATGAGACGCGCGCTCATCTCGTTCCGAGACCTTGCGTGGTCATTCCCTGGGATAACAACGCCAATCTGCGGATGAACCGTCGGCGAACACGATCTTGACCAGCCGGTCCGTGAACGCCTGCCCTTGTCCGACCGCAATTTCCTTACTTCCGAGTTGATCGCGTTCCGAGTCCAAAATCAATCGCCACTCCTCGTCTTTTCTGCGGCCCGTCTCCGTCACACATGCCGCGAACGGGCAATTGGAAAACCTTGGGACGCTGGCTCGCGATGCTTCGAGGCCACGTTTGGCCGGTTCTCCGAGCAATTTCTCGACGAAACGAAAAAAGCCACTGACCAATGGTCAGTGGCTTTCGCGTTTAGGTTTGGCAGGAGGACGAGCCAAACGGAATGGGATGGTGTCGGAGTTGCAAGTTTCCGGGGGCTAGTTTCGAGTGGTTCCGGCGGGTTGGGTTCCGGCAGCGCCAGCGTCAGCTGTCCGAATGGCTCCTGGAATGCGATGCAGGACGTGATCGGTCAGGTCGTTGGAGTGATAAACCACCGAGCGTTGCACTCCGCGAATCACGGATTCCGGGCGGCTCGGGTCAATCGGCTCGCTGTCATAACCCAGCACCAAACCCACGTTGTATTGGACGCAGAGTTCCTGCACGATGGTCATGACTTCCGAATGAGTTTTGTAAAACGCTTCGGCTTCGCTCTTCATCAATTCTGTTTGAGCCTGCCGAGCCTTGGTCTGCAAAGCGACTTCTTCTTGTCGTAGCGTAATTTCAATTGCATCCAATTGAGCGCCTTGGTATTCAGCCCCGGCTTGTTTCGCCTTGTCCTGCAAAGCGATCTGTTGGGCCTGGAAATCTTTTCGCATCTCTTCTGCCCGAGCTTCGATCTTCTTCATGGCGGCTTGATGTCCGGGATGAGCCTTGAAGACGCGGACCATATCCAAGACAACGACGATTCCGGGTTGAGCTTGCCCGGTGGCTTGTCCATTGGCTTGACCCTGTGCGTGAAGTCCGGGTATCGAAACTAATGAAGCTGCCAAAAACGCCAAAGTGACTAAACTTGCTCGTACCATCGTTGTGATCCTCCTTGATCGTGAATCTTTTTTGACGTGGAATCACGAGCGATGTTGACTCGAATATTCCAACGTTGTTTTTCCTGTGCTTGATGTCAAGCAATTGGTATGCCAATGGGTTCGAGGGAACCAATCCCAAAGTTTTTTTGTTGGACGGCAGGAAAGCCGACCCCCATAACATTCGGTTTTCGCCGGGTTTTGGCGTCTCAAGCCCAGTGTCCCCTAATTGATGGGGCCTTGGCCCAAAACGGCTCCGGCAACATTTCCCAGATCGGTTTGTAAACATTACCGGCAAATCCGGCAATGCGAGTTTTTCGATGCTCATCAACCTTGAGCATTCAAGTATCTTGGGGCATAATGCGGGTGGGGAAGTTAGGCGGTCTGCTAAAAATGGAAACCCGCCGCGTTAATTCCTGCATTGGCAGGCTCTCATTCGCGCGGCCGGTTACCGTCTTTGTCTAAATCGCCCATTTTATCTAGTGGCTTCGCGCGATCGGAGTTCTACTCCGATTGTTTGTGATCGATTTGTGGCGAATCAGCGATTTCAAAGGATCGCGAAAGGACGAAGATGGTAAAGAAGAAACAAGCGGGACATACACTCGCGAATGGGCAATTGTCGCTGGATCAAGCCGATATCTTAAGCCGTTGTCAACAGTTGATCGACTATCAGTTCAAAGACACAAGCCTGTTGTTATCGGCACTGACCCATTCTTCGTCGGCGAACCATAAACTCCAATCCAGCGAACGCTTGGAGTTTTTGGGGGACTCGTTGTTGGGAGCTGTGGTTTGTGAGTTTCTGTTTCATCGTTTTCCCAGCGTTATGGAAGGTGAGTTAACCAAGATCAAGTCCGTGGTTGTCAGTGGTCAAACCTGCGCCAAGGTCAGTCGGCAACTGGGTTTGGAAGCTTGCTTGATCGTTGGCAAAGGGATGGCCAATGCCGCGGTGCCGTCCAGTATATTGGGCGATGTCTTCGAGGCCATTGTCGCGGCAATGTTCTTGGACAGCGATTGGCAGACAGCGCGAGATTTTGTGCTCAAACACATCAAACGCGAGGTGGAACAAGCGGTCGAAACAAGTCACGAAAGCAATTTCAAGAGCCAACTTCAGCATCATGCTCAGAAGTTCTTCAAAGTTTCTCCAACGTACGTGTTATTGGAGGAGTCCGGTCCGGACCATAAGAAGTTCTTTCGCATGTTTGTACAATTGGGCGAGCGATCGTTCGCGGCTGCCAATGGCCGCAATAAGAAGCAAGCTCAGCAACGAGCGGCCAGCAATGCATTGGCGGAATTGGCGGGGGAAACGCCGCCCTATACGGATGTTGATGATCCGACTCCGGATGCTCCACGCTCGATACCAGAAATTCCGAATACTTGAACGTAGGAAGCGAGCCCCTAAAAAAGATCATGACAACGTTTCTTGCCCATGGATCTGCAGCGAACGAAATTGGCTTGGACCAATTGCATGAACTGATTCAGGAGGCGTTGGATCAATTGGGTGAAAGGGCCCGGGTTCTCGCCGTGGTTCCGGACGCCACTCGAGGTTCGAGTCAGGCGGGCTTGGTGATGGCCGAAGTATACCGCTACTACCAGCGGGGTTTGACCGATGTTTTGCCCGCGTTGGGCACGCATCGTCCCATGACCAACTACGACATCGCGAAGCTCTATCCAGACATCCCGCCTGAATTATTCCGTGAGCATCGCGGGGATTTCGATGTGATCCCGGTCGGTGAATTGCCAGCCTCTGTTGTCTCGGAGGCGACAGGTGGGTGGTATCAACAGCCATGGCCGGTCGAAATGAATCGCTTGATCTTGGCCGAGGAACACGACTTGATCGTCGTTGTGGGCCAAGTCAGCCCGCACGAATTGGTTGGAATGAGTGGCTGCAACCAAGCTCTGTTTATGGGTATCGGCGGCAAAAATAGTCTCGACGCCGCCTTTCGCTTGGCAGCGTTCAGTGAACCGGATTGTGTCCAGGGTCGCCCCCAAACGGCGTTGCGCCGCGTCTTCAATCAGGCCCAAGAGTATTTTCTCCAGCATTTGCCGATCGTCTTCATCATGACGGTCGTGGACGAATCCGTTCCGGGCGGGATTTTGCGCGGTCTCGTGATTGGGGACGATCACGACGCATTTTGGCAAGCCTGCCGCATGAGTCAACAAGTAAACCGGACGCGTGTCGCGAGCCCCTGGGAGCGGGTTATCGTCGATCTCACCGCGGAGAATTACTCAACCGTGTGGCGTGGCAATCGGGCGATTCAGCGCACTCGACTTGCCTTGGCCGAGGGAGCAGAATTGGTCATTTTAGGGGACGGACTTCACACATTTGGCGAAAATGCTCATCGCGATCACTTGATTCGTAGGTTTGGGTACCGAAGTCGCGAACGATTGTTGGAATTGGCCGAACAAGATGCAGATTTGTACGCGGAGCCTGCGGTGTTGGCCCATCTACTTCAGGGTTCAAGCGAAGGCCGATTTCGCGTGACCTATTGTCCGGGTAGTCTCACTCGCGCGGAAATCGAAAGCGTCGGCTATCATTATGGAGACGTTCACGAGTGGCGCCGCCGACTTCCGGCCGAATTGCCCCAGACGGACTGGATCAATTTGGATGGCAAGCAATGGTATTACATTGCCGACCCAAGTCTCCGTTTGTGGACATTGTAGGTTGTCTAACTTCCAAGTGAAATTTATATGTGTGGCATAACGGGAGCGGTTTGGACGGCGACGGATCGAGCGGTGGGTCGGGCAACTCTCGACCGCATGACCGACAGCCTCACACATCGCGGCCCCGATGATCGGGCGGTGTTCTTTCAGCCAATTGGAAACGAACCCATCGGGGAACCCAACGCTCCGCTGACGGATCCTACGGCATGGTCTGCCCATCGGGCGAACGTGGGTGTCGGGCTAGGATTTCGTCGGCTGTCGATCATTGACCTGGCAACGGGGATGCAACCGATTAGCAATGAAGATGGCTCGATTCAAGTTGTCTTCAATGGAGAAATCTACAACTATCGCGAGTTGCGGAAACGACTGGAAGGCAACGGACACACCCTCCGAACCCAAGGCGACGCAGAAACGATTGTCCATCTGTACGAAGACGAAGGCCCCGACTGCTTCAAACTGCTCCGTGGCATGTTTGCTATTGCGATCTGGGATGGGCGAATGAAGAAGCTCCTCCTGGCGCGAGATCGCTTGGGGCAAAAGCCCTTGTTCTACGCGAGGCAGTCGCAACGGCTGGTTTTTGGCAGCGAGCTAAAGGCGATCTTGCCGGTGTCGGGGATCGACACCCAGATCAATCTCTCGGCGATCGACAGTTATTTGTTGTACCAGTACATTCCACACCCCGACACCATCTATCGCGGCATCGCCAGCCTTCCACCTGGTCACATGGCGATCTGGCAAGCCGGTCGTGACGGCGGGGAATCGTTTGACGTTCGCGCCTATTGGAATTGCCCGACGACCGAAAAACGCCAGGAAAAATCCGTTGCCATCGTTCAGTTGAAGGAGACGCTCGAACAGGCCGTCGTCATGCGGATGCAAAGTGAAGTACCGTTGGGCACGTTTCTCTCCGGCGGAGTGGATTCAAGTCTCATCGCGGCGTTGATGCAAAAGAACAGTTCACAGCCAATTCAGACTTTCAGCATTGGCTTTCGTGAATCCGAATACGATGAATCAAAATACTCCCAGCAGGTCGCTCGGCATTTGGGCACGCAGCACGAAGCTTTTGTAGTCCAACCCGAAGCGGTGGCCGTGTTGCCTGATTTGATCTACCACTACGACCAACCATTTGCGGATAGCTCAGCGATTCCAACTTGGTATTTATCGCAAATGACCAAACGCCAAGTTACCGTTGCGTTGTCGGGTGATGGCAGTGACGAACTTTTTTCCGGTTACGATCGCTACCAGGCCGCTCGGTTTGCGGCGAACTTGGATCGAATCCCGGGAATGCAGTCGTTTCTCGCTTGGCCGATGTGGCAGCGAATCCCAAGCGACATGAGCCAACGCAATGTTCTGCGACGCTGGAAACGTTTCTCACAAGCGATGACTCTGCCGCCAGTCGCCCGGTACATGCAGTGGATTGGGATTTTTCATGATCACCAACGAGCCGCTTTGTATTCCGAGAGATTTCTGGAGCAATTGCCGCAACGGGACCCTTTGGAGTTTGTCACGCGCTACCATCAATTATTTGCCAAACGCGATGCCGTTACTCAGTTTGCCCTAACGGACCTTCTAAGTTACTTGCCGTGTGATTTGAACACCAAGGTCGATATTGCCTCGATGGCGCATGGGCTTGAGGTACGTCAACCTTTCTTGGACCATCACGTCGTGGAACTGGCCGCACAATTGCCCAACGCCTGGAAATTACGTTGGAATCGTGGCAAAAGGATTTTACACGAAGCGTTTGGGCATTTGTTGCCGCCCGAGATATGGGCTAGAAAAAAGCAAGGTTTTGGCGTACCTTTGGATCACTGGTTCCGGGGTCCCATGCGGGAATTGACAGAACAAACGTTGTTGGGCTCCGCAGCGATTGGGCGAGGACTGTTCGAACCTGCCGAAGTGACGCGTTTGGTCCAGGAACATACCTCAGGCAAATTCGACAATGCATACCGCTTGTGGTCGTTGTTGGTCTTGGAACTATGGTTCCAGCGCTGGCAACCGGACTTTGCGGTTTAGGATCTTATTGCAAGAAAAGTGGATCAACTCACGATGAAAGTTTTGTCAGGCATACAACCAACCGGTCGGCCTCATTGGGGCAACTACTTTGGCGCGATCCAGCAATACATCCAACTGCAACGATCCGAGCAGGCGTTTTATTTCATTGCCAACTTGCACGCCTTGACGACGATTCGCGACAAATCACTGTTGCAACAGTACACGCGCGATGCCGCCTTGGACTTGTTGGCCTTGGGTTTGGATCCCAACCATGCCGTCTTGTTTGTCCAGTCGGATGTACCGGAGCTTTCGCAGTTGTGTTGGTTGTTGATGAGTGGAACCCCGTTCGGGTTGCTCGAACGCTGCGTTGCGTACAAGGACAAGAAAGCCAAAGGCCTGGCCGCGACTGCCGGACTGTTCACTTATCCGGTCCTGCAAGCAGCGGACATTTTGGCGTTTGATTCGGATACGGTCCCCGTCGGTGAAGACCAAGTCCAACACATCGAAGTTTGTCGGGACATTGCCGCAAGTTGGAACGCTCAGTTTGGTGAGGTGTTCACATTGCCAGCCCCCAAAATCTTGAAAGAGACCGCCAAAGTACCTGGTACGGATGGCGAGAAGATGTCGAAGAGTTACGGAAACACGATCGAGTTGTTCGATGATGCCAAAGCCATGCGAAAGAAAGTCATGCGGATCTCGACCGATTCGCGGCCGATGGAGGAACCCAAAGATCCGGCTGGTGATCATTTGTTTGACTTGTACAAACTGTTTGCGACTCCTCAGCAATTGGCCGATATGGAAGCGGTGTATCGACGCGGCAACTTTGGTTACGGCGAAGTAAAAAAAGCGTTGGCGGATGCCGCCGATGCATTTTTTGAAGTACCGAGACAAAGGCGAGCGGATCTGGAAGCTCATCCCGAACGCTTGCGGGAGATCCTCGGTGACGGGGCTCAGAAAGCTCGAGCCAAGGCTGGGCAAACGCTCAAGCGAGCTCAAGAGTCGTGCGGGATCTTATGAAGATCATTGGGATCGGAACCGACATCATCGAAGTGGAACGCATCGGTCGCATGATCGAGCGTCACGGCGATGTGTTTCTCACGCGAGTCTACACCGGTGGCGAGATCCAGTACTGTTCGCCACGCAAAGCTCATGCGCAGCATTACGCCGGACGATGGGCGGCAAAAGAGGCAGTCCTCAAGACGCTGGGGACCGGTTGGGCTCGCGGAATCCAATGGACCGATATTGAATTATTGAACGAATATGGTGGCAAGCCAAAGATCATCCTGCATAATCGGGCCGCAGAAGTTGCCGCAGAACGCGGGATTACGGAAATTCAAATCAGCATCTCCCACTGCCATGCTTACGCAGTCGCGTTTGCCACAGCGATTAGTGAGTAACCCTCCCTCTGCTAAACCATTCGTTGCACCGGAATCCAGGCTCAAGACATAGAGCTCGTGGTCTGTGGATGTATTCGAATTTCTCACGAGCGAACAACATGACTCACGACAGCGTCAACATGGCCATCGTGTCCGGGTTTGGGTTGAACAGGAGGTAACAGAGGAAACAGAGATTTGTAAGCTAATTCAATTGCTAGTCTCTGTTATCTCCGTTTCCTTCTGTTCAATTGCTTTCCAACTTCTAGAATCCGAGGGTCACGTTATGCATTCGGAATTTCCACCAGCGAATATCATGACTCATGACATCATCAACGCGGCCATCGAGATCGGGGGCAGGTGAACAGGAGGGAACGGAGGGAACAGAGATTCGAAAGCCAGTACAATTGCTAGTCTCTGTTATCTCCGTTTCCTTCTGTTCAAGCACTTCTAACGTTTTAGAACTGAAGGTTCAACCGGCCATCGTGCCCGGGCTCAAGTTGAACAGGAGGGAGCGGAGCGAATAGAGATTTGAAAGCTAGTACCATTGCTAGTCTTTGTTATCTCCGTTTCCTTCTGTTCAATTGCTTTCCAACTTCTAGAATCCGAGGGTCACGCGATGCATATGAAATTTCCACCAGCTAACGTCATTACATCATCAACGTGGCCATCGAGCTCGGGCTTAGGTTGAACAGGACGGAACAGAGGAAACAGAGATTTGAAAGCCAGTACAATCGCTATTCTCTGTTATCTCCGTTTCCTCCGGTTCAATTGCTTTCCAAGTTCTAGAACCCAAGGCTCGCTGGACTTTGGGGCGAAGCGAGTTACTCCACTCGACGGATCTGAAAGACTTGTTCGTAGAAATCGTCGCCAATCAGCAACACAACCCGGTACAAGCCAGGGCCAGCGGACTGACCGCTAGGACCACCGCGCCGTCCGCGACCGCGTCCAGGACCGCCACCTGGCCCTCCGCTTGCCGGAAAGGTTGCCCGATGCCAGCCAACTTCTTTTGCGACTGGCAGTTTAGCAACTTCGTTGCCCGCCATGTCTTCGATCAAAAGTTCGATCTCCTTACCTTGAGCCGCCGGATTCAGTTGGTACCAAATCACTGCACCGGCCGTTGAATTCGGCGTGTTACGATAACGATCGCCGGAATACGAGCCACCCTGTGGCAACGGGTATTGTTCCCAATCGCGAACAGAAAACAGGTGCCCCGACTGCTTGTCGATGGCTTCCGAAGTTTCTTGCAGCGGAGTCACGTCGTCCAGAATCCAAATCCCTCGGCCATGTGTCCCAATGATCAAATCGCGTTCACGAGGATGAACCAACAAATCGTGTACGGCTAAGGTACCAAACCCGGGCAGACGGTTCCAAGACTGACCACTATTTGTCGAGACGAAGCAACTCTTATCGGTTCCCACAAACAGCGTTTGGGCGCGGCGGGGATCTTGTTTCACGACATTGATACATTCGTTTGGCAAGTTTCCGCTGATCGACGTCCATGTTTGTCCGGCATCGGTTGTTTGAAACAAGAACGGTCGGAAATCGTCTTCACGATAACCCGTAAACGAAACAAAGGCAGTGGCTTTGTCAGCGTGAGAAAATTCCACTCGGCTACACCACCAAGACGTCGGTTGCAACGGGAAGCCGTTCGAAATGTCGCTCCAACTCTGGCCACGATCGCGCGTGATGTGCACTTTGCCATCGTCCGTACCCACGATCAACCAATCGCGATCCAACGGGGACTCGGCAATGGTCGTGATGGTGCAATGCGGAACATTGCCTACCAACTTCGCCGGATCGGCAGTCGTTAGATCCGGGCTGATGACTTGCCAGTCGTCGCCCTGGTTGTACGACATGAACAGTTTATTGCCGCCGAAGTAGATCGTATTGGGATTGTGTTTCGACAGCAAAATCGGCGAGTTCCAATTGTATCGATCGATGGGACCAGGACTTGGTTCGGATTGCGGAGGTCGAATGGACTTGCGTTGTCCGGTCGCACGATTTAGTCGGAATACGGCACCAAATTGAGACTCCGCATAGACGATATTGTGGTCTCGCGGGTCAACCTGAACATAGAAGCCATCACCACCACCTACGCTATACCACTGGTCAGCCGAAACCCCGCCTTGCCCTTCCGACGGCCCACCCCAACTGCCATTGTCTTGCAGGCCGCCATAAACATGATACGGTCGCTGATGATCGGCCGTGATGGCGTAGAACTGCGTCAGTGGCAGATTGGCGACATGATCCCAAGTTTCACAACGGTCGTAACTAACGTGGATTCCACCATCGTTACCCAACAGCACATGACGAGAATTTCGAGGATTGATCCACAACGCGTGATGATCGACGTGAACACTGCGAGCGCCGTTGGGATTAAAGGTCTTGCCGCCATCGTCGGAAACGAACATCGGCACACTGAGGACGTAGACGCGATCCGCATTTTCAGGATCCACAGAGATTTGCCCATAATAATAGGGTGGGTTTCCACCAACGGGCTGTTGATTGGTCTTGGTCCAGGTCAGTCCAGCATCCGCGCTGCGGTAAATTTCGCCGCCAATTTCTTGAGGTTGTGCGGAACGTGGCGCCGTCAAGGTACTGGTGATCTCTCGATCACCGCGTCGCAAGATCCATTGAATACGATCACCGGCCTGCACTTGCTGCAAGTAGGAACGAAGCGACTCGGCTTCCCAGCCAGCAGAGCCGCCGACCGAGACCAAACGATCGCCATTTTGAATCCCAGCTTGTGCGGCCACGGAACCATTGCGAACTGCCCCGACAACCCAGCCATCATCCTGCCGAGTGAGCTGGAAACCAAACCGAGTTGCAATCGTGTCTTCGGTTGGACTCGTTGGTTCGACCTCGCCCGTGTTGGCTTCTGCGGCGCTCGCATCACGATTTTCGTTAGGATTCTCACTGCCATTCTCCCCAGCGGGTTCTGCGGCGGTCGGTGTTCGCAGGTTCATGTTGGCCACCGTGGCATACATGATTTGTGGGTCGCCATGGAAATAGGTCAGACCAATACGTCCAATTTCACCCGTGGGAAGTTCTCCCGAAACTCGAGTCCATGTTTGGCCGCCATCTTCAGAGCGATGGATGGCGGAACCCGGACCAGACTCATCCAAATGCCACGCGCGGCGTAATCGTTCGTAAGAAGCAGCCACGACAACTTGTGGGTTTGTAGGATGAACGATCACATCGATCACACCCACGCCAGGCCCAATAAAGAGCACCTTGTTCCAGGTCTCTCCGCCATCCGTTGTTTTAAACAAACCACGTTCTTCATTTTCCGTATACAAGTGACCGGCAACCGCGACGTAGACCGTGTTGGAGTCGGTAGGATCCACGACGACTCGGCCAATGTGATAGGAATCACGCAAGCCTTTGTGTTGCCATGTCTTGCCACCATCGGTGGATTTATAGATTCCTCTTTCCTTGTTCGGGCCATAGAGGGCGCCCTGGGCGGCGACGTACACGATATCCGGATTTCGCGGATCGATCTGTATCCGGGAGATATGTTGCGTTTCATCCAGGCCCGTTTTT
>JAEUIP010000181.1 GCA_016795075.1 Planctomycetaceae bacterium
GGATGCTGCCGGAGTGAGCGGAACGCTGGCTCTACTGTCCGAATCTTGCGGACTTGATCAAGTGTTCGGCGACTTCACGGCCGCTGCGCATCGCGCCTTGGATGGAGGCGATATCGTGCGCATCGCCGCAAACCAGCACACCACTTGGATCGATCGAAAATCTTGGTCCCGTTGATGGAGGCTGGATCGAGTCTTGGTGGGGCAGGGCGTGCGGAATCTCAAACGTGCGCAGATGTTGCCACTGGTGCACCGCCGCTCCGAACCACTGGCTCAGTTCCGTCCGAACTTGCTCCGACAACTCGCCCTCTTGGCCTTCGGTCGACTCGGAACGAAGGCTCACGGAAATCAACGCTTGGTCCGCTGGCGCGTAACCGGAGCTCACTTGACTCGGGACGCACACGCTGCGAACCATCCCCACCCCATCACCGTTGAGCACCAGGATCGGATCTTGGAGCGGGGACTGCGGGGCAGCAAAATAAAGGGTCCGAGTACCATGAGCGAGCGCCGGCTTGCTAGAACCTAACAATCGCGCGGCGTTCCAAGGATCACAGGCCACCACGACCTGCGCGGCGGCGATGCGTTCGCCCGATTCCAACTCGACATTGGCTGCGGCCACGTGCCGAACCGGCGCCGACAAGCGCACGGCATGGTTAGGCAATCCCGCCGCCAATTGTTGCGGAATCTGGGCCATCCCGCCGGCCGGCAAGGTTGCGACGCCCGTCGAAAACAACCGAAACAGATAGTCGAACTTGCGACTGGAGGTATGCAGTTCGTCTTCTAAAAAGACGCCGCCAAAAAAAGGCTCAAAAAATCCTTCGATGATTCGTGCGGAGAAGCCGTGTTCGACCAGTCGCTCACGGGTGGTGGTCTCGGGGCGTTCCAGCAACGCGTCAAGATCGCCGCGAGCAACATCACGTTGCAAACTAAAGATCCGCAGTTTGTCGGCCAAGGTCCCAACACCGGACACGGCCGTCGCCAACAGATGCCGCGGTTCACGCCACGGGTCCGCCAAACGCACGAACTTCCCGTTGTAACGAATCTGGGCTCCCGATTGAAAAGAGCCCAAGTTCAAGCTGGGCAAGTCCAGAGTGTTGGCCACTTCCGGGTACGAAGTCAGCAGCACTTGGAACCCAACGTCCAAGCGAAAGCCCGAGCACTCCTCGGTGCGAACTCGGCCACCGACTCGATCGGTTGATTCCAAAATAAGGAACGGAACCTGAGCCTGTTGCAGTCGCCTCGCGCAGCAGAGTCCAGCCAATCCTGCTCCGACGATGACAATCGGCAATTCATCCATCAACCAAACTCCGGGGTGTCGTGATACCACCTGCCATTACCGCCGCACGATAAGGCCAACGGACCATTGCTGCAATTGGTGGTCCCGTTCCAAGCGAGTCGCAAAGACACAAATCTGGGGCTCCCCATACCGCTCGTCGGACCGCAGCGCACCAAACAGGCGACGCATCTTCGCTTGTTGGTCGCGCGCCTCGATTTGAAAACGAAACACTTGGACCCAGCCGGGCCGTTTCAGGGCATAGAGTTGGACTTCCGTCAAATTGGAGGCGGAAGTGATGTAACCTTGGGCCTGCATCCATTCCAAGATTTCTTTCTCGGTGACGCGATACCCGATCCACTGCTGAAAGGTTTCAACGATCCAGCGTCTCCATCCGCTTGCCATGATGGTGGCTCCTTATTTGCGGAGCGTCGATAACCCACCATCGACGCCAAATGTTTGCCCAGTAATCCAAGCTGCGTCTTCCGAAAGCAAGAACGCGGCGGTGGCGGCCAAGTCTTCCGCGCGACCCGTGCGTCCCAGGGGATAACGTGCGTTCATGGTCTCACGGGCCGCTTCGTTTGTGAAAAACTTCGCTGCCAACGGAGTCTCCGTCAACGCCGGAGCAATGCAGTTGACTCGAATTTTTGGTGCCCACTCGGCAGCCAAACTCTTCATCAATCCTTCGACCGCCCCTTTGGCCGCGGCGATCGAAGCATGCATCGGCAAACCTTGGGCTACCGCAACCGTACTGAACAGGACTACCCCGCGCGAATGGGAGTTCGAATCATGCGTGAGGCCCGCGTAACACTGTTGCAAAAAACTGACGGCTCCTAAAAAATTGATCTGAAAATCGTTCAAATAGTCGTCGCGCTTCAAACTGCGGAACGAGCGGAGATTGATCGAGCCCGGGCAATACACGGCACCGTGGATCGTTGTGGGCAATTCATCCATGTGACAGTCGGCCTGCGCGAAATCGCACGCATGATGGTGGACCACCGAGTCGGTTTCCAGCTGGTCAAGCTGTCGAGAATAGACATCAATCCGAGTCGCCTGTTGTCGCAAGCGGTTGACCAGGGCCAGCCCGATTCCTTTGGAACCGCCGGCGATTACATAATTGCCTGACATTTCATGCTCCGTGCGCCGATCGAATCTTCCGAACTCGTCGCCAATTGCCCGAACGGCCGGTACGCGAGATAACTCCTCTCGCTACTGCCATCGAAACCTATCTCCCAGTGAAGTGTCTCGCCTAAAAGTGCGTCTGCCGGCGCGGGCGATCGTGCAGCACCGAGCCGCGACACGGCCAAGTTGCGACAAAGCCAAGGTGTGACAAGGCCAAGGGGTTTCGCGGTTAGCAGAGCGACACTGGCGGAACCTTCACCGAATCTCTATCAACCGTCAACGGGTTGAGTGCGATAACTTGTGCTTTGTCAAATCCAAAACTTAGGGTCTGGTGAAGGTGTCAGGTCTGGTAAAGTTGTCAGGTCTGGTAAAGGTGTCAGGAGTCAATTGTGCCAAGCACCCGAAGGGCCGTACCGGCAATTGACTCCTGACACCTTTACCAGACCTAGGAGTCCATTGTGCGAAGCACCCGAAGGGCCGTACCGGCAATGGACTCCTGACACCTTTACCAGACCCGACCCTATATTTGGACGTTGACAAAGCACTCGGCTCTGTCCCAATTCATTTGGGGGTCGCGGGGGCTGCGCACACGGGACTCCTGATCTGTTTACGAGACGCTAAGCTTTGGTTCTGACAAAGCACGAAGCTTGAGAAAGACATTGATGATGCCGAACGGTTCGACCCCCCATCCACAATTCGCTAAACTGCAACTGCCCGATCATCTCCGTGAACGGGCACGGTGGTGTTCGCGGGATATGGCCGATTCGCGGGACATTGCCGCTTCGCGGGACGTTGTCGCTTCGGGCTGGGGCCATTTGGGCCGAGCCGATTCGCAAGCCTGCGAATTGCCAGCGGACAACTCGTCCCTTGGCAGCTCGTCCGATGGCGACATGGTGTTGTATTGGATGCGCACGGCGGTCCGCGTGGACGAGAACCCGGCCTTGGACGTGGCGGTTTGGGTCGCTGATTATTTGGGCTTGCCGCTGTTGGTTTACCACGGAATTTCCGACGACTATGAATATGCTTCCGATCGGCATCATCGGTTCATGTTGGAAGGAGCTCGCGATGTTCAAGAGCAATTCAAACGGCTGGGCATCAGTTACGCTTTCCATCTGACAACGTCGGAAGATCCGGCGCCGCGGTTGTTGGAGCTGGCGCGGAAGGCCGCGTGCTTGATCACCGAAGACATGCCGGTTGATCCTCCGCTTCGATACCTCCGCGCGATACTTCGCCAGACGACGGTGCCCACGTTGGTGGTCGATACGGCGTGTGTCGTGCCCATGCAGGTCGTTGGTCGTGCTTACACGCGAGCCTTTGAGTATCGCACCGCCACGGCGGCAGAGTATCGTCGTCGAGTGGGGCTGGATTGGCCTGCGCGGCCGAGCGAGCCTCGAGCGTTTCCGCTGGAGTCGTTGCCCTTTCGACCGTTGGACTTGGAGAAGGCGGATCTCGGAGCCTTGATCGCTCGTTGCCGAATCGATCATGCGGTTGGCCCGATCTTGGGAACCGAAGGTGGCTCGACCGCGGGATATCGGCGCTGGCATTCGTTTGTCGCCGAGGGTCTGTCGCGTTACGATCAACGGCGAAACAGTCCGCTGCAAAATGGCGTCAGTCGTCTCTCTGCGTATTTGCATTATGGCATGGTGTCCCCGCTGCGCTTGGCACGCGAAGCGCACGAGGTTGGCGGTGCGGGTGCGGAGAAGTTTTTGGACGAGCTATTGATCTGGCGAGAGTTGGCGTACGGCTACTGTCGCTTCACGAAGAACTACGACCAATGGGAATCGTTACCGGAGTGGGCTCAAGCCACGTTGGGCGAACATGCGAGGGACCCGCGACCCAACCTTTATAACTGGGAGCAACTGGCCAGGGGGGAGACCAACGACGAGCTATGGAACGTCGCGCAGCAGTCACTTCTGATGACCGGTGAACTGCACAACAACGTTCGAATGACGTGGGGCAAGGCGGTGTTGCAATGGACGGCCACGCCGCAAGAAGCGTTGCGCTTGTTGATCGATTTGAACCATCGTTATGCGTTGGATGGACGCGACCCCGCGTCTTACGGGGGACTCTTGTGGTGCTTCGGTCAATTCGATCGTCCGTTTCAGCCGGCACAGCCGATCATCGGTCATGTTCGTCCGCGGCCAACCCAAGAACACTCGCAACGATTGTCGGTCGAGCGATATCGTCGACACGTTTGGACGTTGAACCCTGCCGAGCGCCCAACCGTGGCAGTGATTGGAGCGGGGGTTGCGGGATTGATAGCGGCGCGAACCTTGTCCGACCACGGTTGGCCCGTGACTGTGTTTGAAAAAAGTCATGGCTACGGCGGACGAATGGCCACTCGACGGACGGATACCGGGCACACGTTTGATCATGGCGCGTCGTACTTCACGGCGCGGGACGAACGATTCCAGCGATATGTATCGGCGTGGCAACAAGCAGGCGTGGTCGCGATTTGGCCGGACTCGGCGCAGCATTTTGTGACCCTCAAGCAGGGTTGTCGAGTCAACTCCTCGGAATCAAAAGCGCCGGTTCGTTATGTGGGCGTCCCCGGCATGACGGCGCTCGCTCACCATCTGTCGTCCGGCCTATCGGTCCGATTGAGAACACGCGTGGCCCACGTGAGTCCGACGGTTGCCGGTGAACTGGAGTTGCTCGATGAACAGGAGCAAGGTCTTGGTTGCTTCCAACGTGCGGTCTTGGCCTTGCCGGCTCCCCAAGCAGCCATGTTGTTGGACCAAAATTCGGACCTGGCACGACGCTTGGCAGAAGTGGATCTGCAACCTTGTTGGGCCACAATGGCCAGTTTTTCCGCCCAGTGGGATGTAGACTGGTGCGGTGCGTTCTTGCATGAGAGCGATTTGAGTTGGACCAGTCGCAATGGCACCAAACCGGGAAGGTCAGCCAGCGGCGAATCCATCGTGATTCATGCCACGCCGCAATGGACTCGGCAAAACTGGGAGAGCCCGCCCGATGAAGTGGCCACCGCGATGTTGACGGAATTCTGGCGGGCCACGGGGTTGTCGCCTCAAGTGCCCAACTCGCTCCAAGCCCATCGCTGGCGATACGCGATTCCCTCAGCGCCGCTGGATGTTGAGGCATTAGCGAGCACCGACGGGCGAATCGTTGCCTGTGGGGATTGGTGCAGCGGTGCCAGGATTGAAGGGGCTTTCTTGAGTGGTCAGGCCGCGGCGGGTCGGCTATTGAACGCCTGTCGAGTGGTCGAACAAGAAACGGCCATTCAATTGCGGTTGTTTTGACCCGCGCGACGCTCGATTGCCAACCCCAAGTATTCACGACGACGAAGGCTCATTTACGAAAATTCGCTGGGCACTTAACATAAGCACCGCCCGTGATGGACGCGGGTCGCCCGCGACCGGGCAACTTCCTTCGTGCTGAATATTGGGAATCCCTTGAAGAAATCTGTTTCCAAAACAACTGGTTCCAAAACAACTGGCTCCAAACAAAGCAACTCGAAAAATCTCGATGCGCAGAAGGTCGGCACTGAGAAGTCGAGCACCGAGAAGTCGAGCACCGAGAAGTCAAGCACGAAGAAGTCTGGCATGGGCACGGCGACCGCGCTTGCGGAGAAAAAGTCCAAGCGGACGACTGCCAAGGGCGTGACTTCGAAAGCTTTGGCATCAAAGTCGTCGGCAGGGAAAGCGGCGTCCGCCAAAGCGGCCAAGCCAAAAACCGTGCGGTTGCCTGGGCATATTTATGATTATCCCAAGTACTACGACTTGATCTTTGGTTCCGACTGTCAAGCGGAACTGGACTTCTTGCAAGATTGTTTCGCGTGTTTTGCGGATCGCAAAGTGAAGAAGCTGTTTGAGCCGGCTTGTGGGACGGGGCGGTTGATGGTTCGATTTGCGAAGTTGGGGTACCAGATATCCGGGAACGACCTAAACGAAAAAGCGATCGACTTTTGCAATCGTCGGCTTGAGAAGTATGGGTTTCCCACTTCGGCTTTTGTCGCGGACATGTGCAACTTTCAATTGAAGAAGCCGGTCGATGCGGCGTTCAACACGATCAATAGCTTTCGCCACCTGGAAAAGCCGGAGATGGCCAAGGATCACATGCGTGTGATGGCCGACGCGGTGGCTCCCGGCGGCTTGTATGTCTTGGGGCTGCATTTGACACCGTCGACCGAGCCCCAAGTCGTGGAAGAAACGTGGACCGCTGCGCGGGGCAATCTCAAGATCCGCAGCAAGATGTGGCTGGTGGATCGCACACCGGCTCAGCGATTGGAAACGTACCGCATGAAGTACGAGGTTACGAAGCCGGCCGGTCGCGAAGTCTTGGAAGATCAGTTCAACTTCTTAACGTACAATGTGAAGCAAGTCACCGACTTGATCGCCAGCGAACCACGTTGGGAGATCGCTAGCGTGTTTGACTTTGCTTACGATATCCAAGCACCGATTGTTTTAAACGACCAGACCGAAGACGTGGTATTCGTCCTCCGACGAGTCGGTTCATAGGTTTTGTCAACTTGGTTCGGCAATTTCAGGATCCGGTCACTAACTGACGCACGCACAAGGGAACCGACCATCATGAGTATCTTGGCCCACGAAGATCCGGCTCTGGCCCAGGCCATCCGCGCGGAAGCAAAGCGACAACGCGAAGGCTTCGAAATGATCGCCAGCGAAAACTACACCAGCGCGGCGGTAATGGAAGCGGTCGGTAGTGTGTTGACCAACAAATACGCGGAAGGTTATCCGGGCAAACGCTACTATGGCGGTTGTGAACACGTGGACACGGTCGAGCAATTGGCGATTGACCGAGCCAAATCTTTGTTTGGTGCCGCGCATGCCAACGTGCAACCCCATTCCGGGTCGCAGGCCAATCAGGCGGTTTACATGACCCTGCTCAAGCCGGGCGATACGGTTTTGGGTTTGGATTTGGCGCATGGCGGCCATTTGACACACGGCATGAAGCTAAACTCTTCGGGCCAGCTTTACAACTTCGTGCATTATGGTGTCAGTCCCCAGGACTCGCGGATTGATTTTGATCAAGTCGCACGGTTGGCAGCCGAGCATCGACCGAAGTTGATTGTGGCCGGTGCCAGTGCGTACCCTCGTGAGATCCCGCACGATCGCTTCGCTGAAATCGCGCGGGGCGTGGGAGCCAAGTTGATGGTCGATATGGCCCACTATGCTGGGTTGGTCGCGGCGGGATTGCATCACAACCCGGTTGGTGTGGCCGACTTCGTGACTACAACGACCCACAAAACCTTGCGTGGTCCGCGTGGTGGTCTGATTCTGTGCAGCACGGAAGATGAGAAGCTGCTCAATCGCAGTGTGTTTCCGGGGATGCAAGGTGGTCCACTGATGCACGTGATTGCCGGCAAGGCGGTTTGCTTCCGCGAAGCCCTGAGTCCCGATTTCATTCAATATCAAACTCAGGTCGTTGCCAATGCCAAGACCTTGGCGGCAGCCTTGCAAAGTGGTGGCCTGAAGATTGTCAGTGGTGGCACGGACAACCATCTGTTATTGGTCGACGTCACGCCGCTTGGGATCGGTGGAAAAATCGCCGAGGCGACCTTGGATCATTGTGGCATCACTGTCAACATGAACATGATTCCGTTTGATCAACGCCGACCGGTTGACCCCAGTGGGATTCGCATTGGGACTCCCGCATTGACGACTCGTGGTATGGGTGCCGATGAGATGAAGACCATTGCGGGTTGGATTTTGCAGGCGCTACGTCATCACGAAGATGCTGCGAAATTGGAAGAAGTCCGCCGCGATGTGATTGCCTTGGCAGGACAGTTTCCGGTTCCCGCTGACCGAGTGCCCGTCGATTCGCTGGGCAAGAGTTGCAGTTGAAACAGGCTCTTGCCTCAAAAGGGTTTTGACCGGCTTCGGTCATGCCTTGTTGCCCGAAATTTTACACGCCGCGCAAGGGGCCGATCTCTTTTGGGACAGACCCTCGCTCCGCAGCCCATTCGCATGGTTGGGAATGGCGATGTGCCGGCAGTGACCGTGTCGACAGAGTTCTATTGATCGCGTCGGAGGTTAAGATACTGTGGGGTGTTTTCCGCGATCCACCATTGCAACCAAGCGTCTTGGTTGTTGCCGAACTTTTTTCCGGTAAATTTCTCGAGCGTTTCCACGGCGGAAAGATTCTCCAACACAAACGCGTCGGTCAGTTCTCTTGTTCCTCCACCGCCTTGGACATTGCCGCCGCTCAGGGCCGCGTTTTCTTGAACCTTGACTTTGACGGTGTAGGGAACCTTGATCGAGACAATCAACGCTTCGATCCCGACGGTGGCGTCGATCACCCGCAACCCGGTGGCGGCTCGCTCCAATCGCAAATGGTTCTCCAGAGCCCTATCACGGTTCGTCAGTTTTTCACGATCTCCGCCTTTGTCGATGTCCAAGTCTTGGACCAAACGTCGAGCGACTTGGGGTTTGTGGGCTGGTCGTTTGGCGATCGCTTGGATGGCTCGATCCCGACCTTCCGGGTCATCGCGGTTGTCCATGAAATAGTCCAGCAGTGCCATCGTCGAACTGTTTGTTGGAATTTCACACAGCACTTCGAGAATGACCGCGCGCTCCGGGATGGAGGGACCTGGCTTTGTGTCGACCAAACGCGCGACCAAAGTATCGACGGCTTCCGGATCGCGGATGGCTCGAATTTTGGCGGTTGCTTCGCCGGCTTTGGAACTGGTTCCGGTCGCCTGCTTGAACAGCAGGTTCAGGTCCTTCTTCCAGGCGATTTGCTTTTTGTTGTATTCATCTAAGGCTTGGGCTATTTCGAGAATGTCTTGCAGGATCCACAAGCTGCCGACTTTGACTTTCCCTTTTTTCTTTTCTTCCACTTCCGGATCTTGCCACCGGCCGCGGATCCGTTGGTGCCCCAAGGCGCGGCGAGCGGGTTCGTGTTCGGGGTCCAATTGGACGACCAGACGTGCGTGGGTGTCGGCTTGGGGTTTGAGATTGTT
The DNA here is from genome assembly GCA_016795075.1 of Planctomycetaceae bacterium. Taxonomy (GTDB): domain Bacteria; phylum Planctomycetota; class Planctomycetia; order Pirellulales; family Pirellulaceae; genus M30B19. The sequence continues at coordinate 9,336 of JAEUIP010000181.1, forward strand.
CTCTTTGCACCACTGGGCCAGTTCCCACTGACTGTCCACGGTCTTCGTTGCTTTTCCGACTCGATCGCGATATTCGGCCATGGCCGCTGGTTCGGGTTTCCAGGACTTGAACAATTCGCGTTGGAGAATCAGTTTGCTGCCGTCCTCCAGGACAAGTTCGAGCTCGGCCGAGTTCCCTGGTCCGTTCCGCGTTTCGGTGACGCTGCCATAAAGAGTTTGGCCGGAGTGCAACACGACTTCGTCACTGCGGCCTTGCCCAAAGCCAAAAGAGGCCATGCCCAGCGAGGCCACGAGCAGTTGGCCATAGAAAAATCCACGGAGCAGAATCGAAGAGCAACATTTCAACATAAGCAGTGGGAACCTTCAGATGGCCTGCGAATTCGTGCCGGAATCGGCCAGGGGGAAGTTGGTCCATTATACGTTACGGGAAAGGCCGGCAAACCGGTTTTTCGCTGCAACCCACCGGATTCGCCGTTGATTTGGGGCCGTTTCGGCTCGACATGGGCACGTGATTTATCCCGGTCCACTAGACATTTTGTCCCGAATCGAATTCAATTCGATCCTGCATTGTGGCGATCGAGAAGGGGTTGCTAACGAGCAGATGATGGCAATTTTTGGAAAAGACGCACCTGTATGGAAGATCGGGATAATTCGAAACAAACGGCACAAACCGAGTCCGGGCGAGCCGTTATCGAGTCGTTCGAACACTTCGAACGGAAAATCTGGGATTTTTCCAAGGTCTTTTGGTTCTTTACTTTGTTGCTGCCGATCGCATTAACCATCTTGGTCGTGGTGTTTATTGCACTAATTCAGGGCCCGAATACCGCGTACAAGTTCATCATTGCGGCCATCGCGACAGCTTTGATCCTGGGCCGGTTTGTGATTTTGTTTGGGCAATCTTCACACGCCACACCACCCCCGGCCGAGGAAGGCTCGTTTTGGAGCCAGATGTATCAGGAATTGGCCCAAATCAGTTCGCTGGAGCTGTTCCTGTTGGTCACGTATATGGACTTGGTGGTGGCGGCTTTCTTGGCGTTTCATTTGGGCTTCATGTTCCGGATTCCATTTCTGGGACCCAAAGCGGCTGACTTGATTGGCGATACACAGACGTTGGTCAACGAGCGACCTTGGGTCAAGCGAGCCTCGGTGCTGGTGTTGATCGTGTTCGTCATTTTTCCGACGTCATCGACGGGCAGCGTGGGCGGTTCGATTTTTGGCAATTTGATGGGGTTGAGCCGATTTACGACATTTTATTCGATCGCTATCGGCAGCGTGTTGGGCAATGGGCTGATGTACCTGTTGGCGGGCCAATTCGAGAAGTACATCGACAAAGACGCTTGGTGGTTGAAACTGGGCGGAGTGGCGTTCTGTTTGGTCTTGGTTTTCTTTCTCGAGCGACGCTATCGGCACATGCAGAAAGTCGCCCTAGAGGAAAAGCAAAGGAAAGGTTAACCGGTGGAACTGGCGCGATTGATCGAAGCCGCCGTTCAAGTTCGGCAACGAGCTTACGCACCGTACTCGCGATTTTTTGTCGGGGCAGCGTTGGAGTTGCGCGGGCAAACCGACATCTTTGTTGGCTGCAATGTGGAGAACGCGTCCTACGGTTTGACGATCTGTGCCGAGCGAATGGCGATCGGGGCCGCCGCCGTCAAGTACGACCTGTTGGAATATCCTCCGCACCGAATCGTCGTGGCCGCTTCGCCCGTCGCCGCGCCCTGCGGTGCCTGTCGGCAAGTTCTGGCCGAATTTGGTCTGGAACTGGAGGTTTTCGTCGTGGATCCATCCGATCCAAACGGTCGACAATCCTACAAGATTTCCGACTTGTTGCCGAACAGCTTCCAGTTGATCGATCGGAAACGCGTTTGATACCGTTGGACTGATCGGTCACAACGGCTGGAAACGGTTACCGCCCCGACCTCCGATTGCTTTGTCCAAGTCAGGAAGTCGGGTCGCTGCGTTTATCCAAACGCAGATCAGATTGACAAAGCACTCGTGCTTTGTCTCAACCAAAATTTGGGGTCTGGTAAAGGTGTCAGGGTCTGGTAAAGGTGTCAGGGTCTGGTAAAGGTGTCAGGGTCTGGTAAAGGTGTCAGGAGTCAATTGTGCGAAGCACCCGAAGGGCCGTTCCGGCAATTGACTCCTGACACCTT
>JAEUIP010000182.1 GCA_016795075.1 Planctomycetaceae bacterium
GAACTGCGAGATGCTGGGAAGTGGGCCACAAGTGATCGACGTGCCCAATTCGACGATTTGGCTCGAACCGGGTTGGGTTGCGGAACGTAATAGTCGAGGCCTGATCCGATTGCGGCACGTGAGCGCTGCATTGGCGCGGCAAACTTGTTCGTCCGATCTTGCTCCCCAAGAAACGGGTCCTCGATCCTCCATGTCCCCAATCACTTCACAACAAGACGCCGATTGTAGTGGATCGCTCCGCGATCCATCAATGGTTCGCGGAGCGAACCACGACCCTGGGACCACCCAATGTAGTGGATCGCTCTGCGATCCAACGAAGGTTCGCGGAGCGAACCACTACTCTGGGACCTCCGATTGTCGTGGATCGCTCCGCGATCCATCAATAGTTCGCGGAGCGAACCACGACGATCCAACTGCTCGCGACCCGGTGTTGTTGGAGTTGTTTTGCCAACGTCTCTCCGAGATTGCAACGCAAATGGGATTGATGCTGCAAGCGACATGCAGCAGCGTCAATGTCAAAGAGCGATTGGATTTTAGTTGTGCGGTGTTTGATCGCTCGGGAAATTTATTGGTCAATGCGCCTCATATCCCGGTTCACTTGGGTGCGATGAGTGAGACGGTGAAGCGGATCATCGGCCAATGTGGACCGTTTGTGGCGACCGACGTCTTCATCACGAATGATCCGTTTCAAGGTGGATCGCATCTGCCCGATGTGACCGTCGTGACACCGGTGTTTGTGCCGACAGACGCCAATAAAATTCCACAGTCTGCGACGGCAAACGTCGAGCCACCGGCACCGGGGTTTTGGGTGGCCAGCCGAGCGCATCATGCCGAGATCGGTGGGATCACACCGGGCTCGATGCCACCTTTTGCCACGTGCTTGGAGCAAGAAGGCGTGGTTCTTCGCAATCTGAAATGGACGACGGCCACGGGAGACATCCATCCTGCGATCTTGCAGACATTGCGGAGTGCCAAATACCCAAGTCGGAGTCCAGACACCAACGTCCAGGATATTCAAGCACAAGTTGCCGCGAACGCTGTGGGGCGCGAACGCTTGCTTCAGTTCGTTGCAGAATGGGGGTGGCCGCAAGTCGCCGCGTATGCCGGACATGTTCAAGATTCGGCGGCCGAACACACCTTGGCGTTGATCCAACGTTTGCCTCACGGCCGATTTGTTCACACGGATCAATTGGACTGTGGGCTGACGATTCGCTTGGTCGTGACCGTTTCCGAACGTGGGCTGGTGTTCGACTTTACCGGGACCGATGCTGCTCGGGATAATAACTTCAATTGCAATCCGGCCATCGTGCAGTCGACGATTCTCTATTGCCTGCGAGTCCTCATTGGAGCTCCTATTCCCTTGAACCAAGGAGTATTGCGGCCGATCGAAGTTTGTCTGCCGAAATGTTTCTTGAATCCGTTGGGGGACATGTCGTCGGAGTCGGTCCATTCCTTGAGGGACCACGAGTTACCAGCCGTGGGAGGCGGCAATGTCGAAACATCGCAGCGTTTGGTGGATGTCGTGTTTGGGGCCCTGCAAGCGGCAGCGGCCAGTCAAGGAACCATGAACAACTTTCTGTTCGGCGACGAATCGTTTGGCTTCTACGAAACGATTGGCGGTGGCTGTGGGGCTACGGAACAAGGGAACGGGGCGTCGGCCGTGCACTCGCATATGACCAACACGCGATTGACGGACCCCGAGGTTTTGGAAACTCGCTACCCTGTCCGGTTGTTGGAGTCACGGATCAGGTTCGAAAGCGGTGGCCGCGGTCTCCACACCGGCGGAGACGGGATCGTTCGCCGCTTCCAATTCCTGCGACCGATGGACGTCTCACTTGTCACCAATCGTCGTTCGTTCGAGAGTCCCGCACCTTACGGCCTGAGAGGTGGCGAACCAGGGGAGCGCGGACGGAATTTGTGGGTGAAGCGGGGCGGCGAGACCGTCACCCTGTCCAGCAGTTGTCAGTTTAAAGCGGAAGTCGGCGATATCGTCGAGATCCAAACACCCGGTGGAGGTGGCTGGGGTTCTGCCAACCCAGACCCGTCTCGCCCAGACTCGTCTCGCCCAGACCCTGCCGGTCAGGTCGACTAGGCGGTTTACGGAATCACTGCCACAAATTCGGAAGAAACGACGGTTCGATCCTGACAACCGGGAAATTGGCAACTTTTGATCAACTCAAACGAATTCGGTTTGATAGACTATCTCAGACACTTGAACTCCCTTTGGAGCCGATCCGATTCGGTATTGTCCCATGTCGAAATCCATTGCTCATTCAATCATTCGCCACTTTGTTCGTCCGGGTGCCGCAGGTCTGGTGCTGACTGGCTTGGTTTGCGGTGGTCCGTGGGTTCCGTTCGAGGTTTTCAACGCGCGGTCGGCATGGGCTGTGGAGAACCAACTCGATGCTGCCGCCGAACTTGCCGCGGCGCAGCGTTTGCAACAAGCGGGGCAAGACGCCGAAGCTCTCCGGGCTTTGCAGAGCCTGCGTGCCAGTGATCCAAAGTTTGCGGCCAACAACGATGTTGACTATCTGATCGTGGTGAGCGGTTTGCGGTCCGGAAATTATCAGGCGGCCTGGGATGCGGGGCAAGTATGGCGAACCGCACAACCAACATCGTTGTTCGAGAATTCAGCCAGTGGTGCGGGCACCAATGAATCGACCTGGGCCTACCGGCGAGATTTGGCCGCTCAAGTTTTCTTGGCTCAGATTCAATCCGCCTATCAACTGGCACTTTCTTCCGCCGATCTGAACGGGCAGGCGCGATGGCTAACGCAAGCGGAGAATACATGCCGTGAGTTCCAAACCTTCCAACCGTCCGCCGCGTACTTGGAACCTTTGGAGTATCACACGAACTTGATCGCTTTGCAGCAAGAGTTGCGTCGATCGGCCACCGAGACGACAACGACCGATTCGGTCGAACGTACGACTCGGTTGCAAAAAATCGCGGCGCAATTCCGAGCGGCCGCTGATCGGGCAACCGACGTCCAATGGAAGCACAAGAACCAGTATTACGCCGCCGTTTCGGATGAGATGGCTGGTGACGTCGCTGCGGCGATCTCGCTATGGGAGACGCTGCAAAAAGACACCACCGCAGCCACCGAAATTCGTCGTTCGAGTTTGTCGGCGCTTGCCGAGTCGTATTTGGGGCGTTGGTTTGCTGTCAACCCTGCGACTGTTATCCAGCAGTCGGAACAGGACATTCGCCAGCAATCTTTGTTGACGGCGAAAGATCGGTACGAACAATTACAACGTGAATTTCCCGAGTTTGACGTCGATCGCATTGCCTTCAACTTGGGGACCTGTTATCGCTTGCTGGAAGATCATCCTCGCGCAATCACCCAGTTCCAAAAGATTGATTGGCCTACTCAGCCCGAGACGGATTTAGGTGCTGCCGCTCTGGCTTGGCAAGCGAAATTCAATCAAGCGCGCTCGCATTTTGCGTTGAAGCAATTGGACGAAGCGCGACAAGCGATGGACCTCGCCTTGCCGCGTTTGGAATATGCCACGAATCTCGCGGGTGGGCAGGCGATTTTGTTGCGCATGCGTATTGCCGAAAAGTCGTCCGATTGGCCGACGGTTCTCACGCTGCGACAACAAGGCGACGCGTGGCTCAAGTTGATCCCGGAGCATCAAGCGGAAGTGGACTACTTGGCAGCGTTGTCCCAGTTTCAATCGACCGATGAATCCACCAAGTCGGCGGGTGCAAAACAGTTGGATGCGATTGCGGCTCAGGCCAGCCAACCATGGGCGGACTTGGCCAAGTTTCAACTGCTGCCTTGGCAAGTCGGGTCCACCACCACGCGACAAACCAGTTCGCGCATTAGCTTTGATCCCGCAACTCCCGAGATGACCGAACGTTTGCAAGCGGCAGTGAAACTGGCTGATCAATTGTTAGCTTCTTCGCTCTTTCAGTCCGAGGGTTTCCCGGTCAACCCAGCGCTGTTGTTGCCCGAGCAGATCGAGATTTTGACCCGACGAAAACAGGTTCGCCAATGGCAGGCGGATGCAATCTATCGCATGGGCGACTACACAAAAGTGGCCGCCGCGTTCGGAGATCTGTTGAAAGATTATCCAAATGATGCGGCCGCCACGGAGTGGTCGATGAAGCGCGCGGTCGGCTTGGCCCAATCCAGTTCACCGGAAGCGGCGTTGGATCAACTGACGGAAGCACTGGTCCAGTCCTGGCCGAATGAGGAACAGGTGGACGGCTGGTGGTTGCGTGGCGAGTTGTTGCGTTTGAAGAAGGATGATGTTGCTGCCGCGGCGGCTTATGAAAAATCCCTGTCATTGGCGACGGAAGCGGCCGACAAGTTGCCGGCCTTGGAATCGGCGTTGGGAGCGTTTCAACGCTTGTCGCGCCAGGCCGATATGGTTCGGCTAATCGACAAGTGGGAACCCGAGTTTAGCGGTGTGACTCGGCTGAGTCTCTTGTTGCAACGTGGTATTGCGCAATTTGCGTTGAAAGACTATCGCCAATCGGAAGCCGATTTTGCCCGACTCTTGTCTTTGGCTACCGCGACCACACCGGTGGATGCAGCCGAGCGAGCTTTCGTTGAGGAACTTGTGGCGGACGCCCAAGTCAATCAAGGTTTGGCGATGCACGAGTTGGGCAGGAAATCGGAAGCGAAACAGTTGTGGGAAGCTTTCTTGGCCAACTATCGCGAGCACGAACATCGCGATCAAGTTATCGGTTGGCTGAAATCGCTCGACCCACAATGGCAGGCTCCAGAAGGCAGTGCAGAAGTCGCAGAAACCTCCGGCAGCGACAAACTTTCTGTTGATGAACGGTTTGAAGCGGCCCATCAAGCGTTCCAAAAGCAGCAATGGCTACAAGCGGCTGCGGACTTTCAACGCTTGGCCGACGAAGCAAAAACGGATGCACGGCACGATCAGATTTTGTACTTCCTCGGCTGGTCGTTGCGCGAGCAAGACAAGTTGGCGGAAGCCAAGCTTGCCTGGGAACAGATGTTGACGTTGCACTTGAATAGTCCATGGGTCGCTCGTTGCCAATTCCATTTGGGCGAAGCGGAATATCACGCTGGGAACTATCCTCGTGCCGCCGAACGATTCCAGTTGGCGAAGACCGTGGCGACCGAAACTCCACTGCGTCGCAGTGCGATGTACATGGAAGCATGGTCGGAACTTCAGCTAAAAGAATTTGATTCGGCCAAACAAAAGTTCCAATCCATCATTGATGATGCTACTGCAGAAGACCGCGAATTGCCGCTTGTCTTGGAAGCGTATGGCTTGGTGGGCCAATGTGATTTTCAGGCCGGGAAGTTGGCGGAAGCGCTTCAGACCTTCCAAACGAACTCCGGGCCAATCGAAAAGTTGCAGACGCAGAAGCCGGAGATGTATTTCCAAGTTTGCGTCAACGCCGGGCGCGCCGCAATTGAATTGGACAAAGCAGCTGACGCCTTGCCTTGGTTGGCCAAGTGCCTGACGGTCATTGAAAGTGGCAAGCTTCCCGCAACGATTGACGAGCCGATGCAAGCTGAAGCGAAATTCCTGCTCGGCGTCGCCCGTCGCTTGACCAAAGATTTGGAAGGAGCGGCGACGATGCTGACGCCGCTGAGTGGTCGGGCGGATACCGTGGGCATGCGCTCGCTATTGGAACTGGCGTTGATGGCTCGCACGCGCGGCGACGAGCGGACTGCCCAGCGGCACTATACGGCCGTGGCCAATGGGGCGTACGGCGACCAACTTTCCGCCCAGGCCATCGAGTGGAAGTCGCAGGCGTTGTTGGACATGGGGCTGTCGTTGCTTCGTTCAGCCAATCAACAGCCCGACCCAACCGTTCGCGCCGAATATGTTCGCCAAGCGAAAACTTGGCTAACCCGCGCCCAATTGCAAAATGACTCGGCGACCGTTGCTCAGCAAGCAACCCAGCAGTTGGCTCAACTCAAGCAACTTGGCTTGTAACCAACGTTGTTCGCGACACGTGTTTGATTCGGCAAATTCGTCTTGACGTGGCAGGCAATTTTCGGGTACGACTCCGCTGGGGTGTGCGGAGGTTGTATGCGTATTTGTCGAACTTGGGAATCAACGACTTGGGCGGAGCTGCTTGCTTGCTTCCTCATGGTTGTCGCGTCGGTGGGTTGTTTTGCGTCCGAGTCCCATGCTCAAGAGTTTCGAATCGAAACGGAAGTCTTTGCCGATTCGGATCGTGTCATTGCCAAGAGTCTAACACTCTTTGATGGCAAAATGACCTACGATTTCTTGATGACTGGCAACGAAGCGGATGCCGAACCGAGTCGATTTTCCGTCGAAGAGGTTGTGGTTTTCGATCAAACAAAACAGCGAATTGTGCTGCTCGATCAACACAAGCAACAAAGACTGGAACTTGGTCATTCGGAAGTGCTTTCGTTGGTGGCCGGGATGCAATCCAACGAAGCCTTGCGAGCTCGCGACGAATTTCTCTTGGAGCCGAAGTTAACTGAAAGCTTCGACACCCAGTCACTTCAGCTGGAATTGGCCAGCCCGCGGCTCACTTATCGAGTCTCGGGTCAGCAGGTTGCCGACGCGCAAGTATTGGCGCACTACTATCAGTTCGCCGATTGGGCGGCAAGGCTCAATGCCACGGACAGCCGAAAGTTGCCGCCGTTTGCTCGCTTGCAGCTGAATCTGGCGATGAAACGACGGGCATGGATTCCGACGGAAGTGAACTTCGAATTATCCTCGCTGGATGGTCATCAGATCAAAGCCACCGCGAAGCATCACACGTTATTTCAATTATCCAGCAACGACCAACAGCGAATCGCCAGTGTAAGAAAGCAGTTGGCCGAATTCCCCAGCGTCTCCCTGAGCCGGTATCGCAATCTGACGACCGCTTCGCAATAACGTCCCGGTAGCGTTGGGGACTTCGAAATTTAGCGTGCAGTCCGCTTTCTTCAACCATGTGCCTCCTCGCGTTGCGATTCGGGTAGATGCCGACTTCGTGACCTTTGTTCATTTTCTGACTATAATGCCATGGTCGGCGCCGAACGTACTTTGGTTTTTCGGCGCGTGGTTGGCCCTTGGTTGGGAGCTGTCCCTCGGCTAGTACTTTGTCACCACTTAAGCTTGGGGGCGGTCTGGTAAAGGAGTCAGGAGTCAGGAGTCAATTGCCGGAACGGCCCTGCGGGTGCTTCGCACAATGGACTCCTGACCCCTTTACCAGACCCTAAGTTTTGACTGTGACAATGGATTTGAGCTGCCGGATGGGCGGCGAGTGAAATTGGAACCGAATGATGAGTGAGCAAATGCTTTCCAGAAACGACGGACCAGAGCCGTCCACAATGGCGAGGCGTTGGTTTTTTCGGCACTGTGGAATGGGGCTCGCTCCGTTGGCCGCGACCGCGCTGTTGCAGGAGTCGGGGCACGCGGCACTTGCGAGGAAACCCTCGCATCCCAACTTCTCGGGGCCAGGCTCGTTGGATGTGCGGCAACCCCATTTTCCGGGCAAGGCGAAACGCGTTATCTACTTGTTTCAAGCAGGTGCGCCGAGCCATTTGGAGCTGTTCGATCCTAAACCGGAGTTGCAACGACTCAATGGCAGTTTACCACCGGCAGAATTGCTGGCCGGCTACCGAGCGGCATTTATCAAACCCAATTCAGCGCTCTTGGGCGGCAAGTTCTCGTTTGCGAAACATGGCCAATCGGGTATCGAGCTAAGTGAAGTCTTGCCGCATACCGCCAAGATCGTTGACGACCTGTGCCTGATTCGTTCGGTACAGACCAATGCGGTGAATCATGCGCCGGCTCAAATCATGATGAACACCGGATCGGAGCAATTTGGTCGCCCCAGTCTCGGAGCTTGGACGGTGTATGGGCTGGGTAGTGAGGCAGCAGATTTCCCGGGCTTTGTCGTGTTGACCAGTGCGAAGGGCACGAGCGGTGGGGCCAGCAACTACGGTTCAGGGTTCTTGCCCACGACTTATGGTGGCGTGCCATTTCGCAGCGCGGGCGATCCCGTACTGTATCTGTCGAATCCACCGGGCATCGATCAACAAGCCCAACGTGATTCGATCACCGCGCTGAATCAGCTCAATCGATTGGCTGCGGACGCGTATGGCGATCCTCAGATTGAGGCTCGAATCCAAAGTTACGAAATGGCCTATCGTTTGCAGATGAGTGCTCCGCAATTGATGGACCTTAGCGATGAGACCGCCGAGACCTTGGCACTGTACGGGGTCAAGGACGGCAAAGAAGCCACTTTTGCGAAGAACTGTTTGCTGGCTCGACGAATGATCGAACGCGGCGTGCGGTTCGTCCAATTGTTCCATGAGGCATGGGACCAGCATGGCGATTTGACCAATGGAGTCAGGACCAATGCACGGGACACGGATCAAGCCAGTGCGGCATTGGTCATGGATTTGAAACAACGCGGATTATTAGAGGATACACTGGTGATCTGGGGTGGCGAGTTTGGGCGGACTCCGATGGCTCAGGGCGGCACGGATGGCCGAGACCATCACAATCGCTGCTTTTCTGTGTGGTTGGCGGGAGGAGGCGTCAAATCCGGTCTGGTCCATGGCCAAACGGATGAATTGGGCTTCAACGTGGTTTCTGCACCAGTGCATGTTCACGATCTGAACGCGACGTTGTTGCATTTGCTCGGATTCGACCACACGCGGTTGACCTTTCGTTTTCAAGGTCGGGATTACCGCTTGACCGACGTGCACGGCGAAGTTGTCCACGGGATTTTGGCTTGATCAAATCGCTGTTTGGCATCGCAAGACGGTGGGTGCGTTTGGCCCCGAAGAATGAAGTCTTGTCCGCTGGGACAAATTGACCTCTGGCACAATCTGGTGCGGCCCGGAAGTCTGGGGTAAGTTATTCGATCCTATCCACGACCATTCGAAACCTGTGATTGTCAACTTGGCAATCACTTGATGGTTTCGGGGTCATCCCGCCGTCTTGGGGGCGCCCATTTAACTTGCTGGGTTGCCCTATTTGTTTTGGAGGTCTGCGAAAATGACTTGTTCTGCTCATAAAGTTGAGAGATTCGTACTGTCGGTTGGCCTGTTTGTTGGTTCCGTACTAGTGGGGAGCCAGTCCTTTGCCGCTCATTCTGAGGAGAGCGAGCATGAACGTTATCGAACGTCGGCCACCGAGGAAGCGATCGTGCTTGGAGTGGATCAGCTCACGACAGGCATCCCGGGAACTGGCCCGCTGACCTTGGAAGAGATTCGTGTTTGGTTGAAGAATGCCGACAACCACCGTCCGTTGACCATTCAACTCCCATTAGGATTGGACAAAGCGACTGGGAATATTCAAGGGATAGACAAAAATCCGTTGACCAAAGCCAAAATTGAATTGGGACGACAACTGTACTTCGACACTCGACTGTCGATCGACAACACGGTCTCCTGCGCGTCGTGTCATGATCCGAATTTCGGCTACGCAAAAGACACTCCTTTTGGTGTGGGCATCAAAGGTCTGGAAGGCAATCGCAATTCGCCCGTGGCCTACAATCGCATTGTCACGGGTGCTCAGTTTTGGGACGGCCGCGCCGCCACTTTGGAGGAACAAGCCGTTGGGCCCATCGCCAACCCGATCGAAATGGGCAACACCCACGAGAGTTGTGTTCAAACGTTGAAGAAGATTCCGGGCTACGTCGCTCAGTTCGAGGCCATTTTTGGCAACGGCGTCACGATCGAAAACGTCGGCCAAGCCCTCGCTTCGTTCGAACGAGTCATCGTGACCGGGCCGTCACCGTTTGATCACCAAGAGCGACTGGAGAATTTTGAAACATCGTTCGCTGCGGAACTGGAAGACTTAGCGGCGTTAGCCGAAGACGATCCCGAGCTTTTCTTTCAATATGCCCAGCTCAAGAAGAATGTTGTGGACGCGCCGATGAGCGAAAGTGCCAAGCGCGGCCGAGTCTTGTTTTTTGACCCCAAGATCAACTGCGCGACCTGTCATAGTGGTGCGAACTTCGCTGACGAACTGTATCATAACTTGGGTGTTGGCATGGACGCAAAAGAGCCTGACCTTGGTCGCTACTCGGTGACGAAGGAAGAAAAGGACAAGGGCGCCTTCAAAACCCCGACGTTGCGAAACGTGGAGTTGACCGCCCCGTACATGCACGATGGTAGCCAAAAGACACTGCTTGAAGTCGTCGATTGGTACGCAAAAGGTGGGCATCCTAACGCCACCTTGAGCGACAAGGTCAAGAAGTTTGACGCGACCCCGCAAGACAAAGAAGACTTGGTCGAGTTCATGCGAGCTTTGACGGGAACCTTCCCTCAAGTTTGCACCGAACGATTGCCCGAATAGACAAAAGGAAATCGAATGCCCGAAAATCACGGCGTGAAGCGTGACTTGGTCCGAATTGCCAACGGGCAAGGGTTCTGGGGCGACAGCTTGTTGGGCCCGGTGCGCTTGGTCAACGAGGGCCCACTGGATTATCTGACGCTAGATTATCTAGCGGAAGTAACCATGAGCATCATGCAGAAGCTCAAAAGTCGCGACCCCGCAGCCGGGTACGCCACCGATTTTGTGCAGATGGTTCGGCGAGTTCTGCCGCAGTGTCAGGCTCGTGGGATCAAGATCATCGCCAACGCGGGGGGCGTGAATCCGCACGCCTGCTTGGAAGCCGTTGCGGGTGTCGTGCGCCAATTGGGTTTGCACGGGGTCCGCATCGCGATGATCGAAGGCGACGATATCTTGCAGCGTCTTCCCGAGATCATTGCCGCCGGACATCCGCTTAAGAATATGGATTCGGGCGAAGCGTTGGCGGCATACGTTTCTCGGGCAACCAGTGCCAATGTCTACATCGGAGCTGCTTCGATCGTCGAAGCGTTGGCAGGTGGTGCCGATATCGTCATCGCTGGTCGGGCGACGGATCCCTCGTTGGTCGTCGCTCCGATGATGTACGAGTTTGGATGGTCGTGGGATGACTTCGATCGTTTGGCGACCGCTACCGTTGCCGGACACATAATCGAATGTGGCGCCCAATGTACCGGCGGAAACTTCACCAACTGGCGTGAGGTTCCCGACATGGCGAGAATTGGCTATCCAATTGTCGAGGCCGATCCCAGTGGTCGCTTCGTTGTTACCAAACACGAAGGCACCGGTGGCTTGGTCAATCGTCAAACCGTCACCAGCCAATTGGTGTACGAGATGGGCGACCCGGCTCGCTATCTGACTCCCGACTGTATCGCGGACTTTTCGTCGATCCAATTGCGCGATATCGGGCCCAACCGAGTCGAAGTTTCGGGGGTTCGTGGATTGCCGCCGACAGATACCTACAAAGTTTCCATTTCATTCCAGGATGGTTACAAGTTGGTCGGGCAGTTGACCGTGGCGGGGCCTGATGCGATTGCCAAGGCACAAGCATGTGCCGACATTGTCTTTGCGCGTGCCGAGATGGACGGCGTGGTCATTCCGCAGGAAGATCGAATGGTCGAGCTGGTGGGGACCGGCGTTTGTCACCAAGGAATTT
>JAEUIP010000183.1 GCA_016795075.1 Planctomycetaceae bacterium
ATTGCCGCGAATTTGGTCGCAAACCAAAGACCAAGTTTCTTGTTCGACGGTCAAGACACGAATAATCTGACCGAGTCTTTGTTCGGATCGCTCGAACGAAGCCAAGTTGATTTCCCGATTGAGGAATCGATACAAGTCCATGATTGGTTTATTTGCTGGAATGTCCTGAATGGTGACCAGCAGTTCGATCAAGATATCGCGAGCTCGATTGGTGCTTTCCAATCCCGACTCGAAGTCGGCGACGCGCCAATGGCTGATCGTCTCGTTGGCAAACCGGATGGCCCCATCGAGCAAGAGCTTGCGCAACTTTTGCGGGCTAGCGCTCAACACTTCATTGGCCAAGTATTGCTGCCGGGCTCGGTCGATCATGCAGAACTAACCATTTCTTTAAGTAGAGGGTAACGACTGAATGGAATTCACTGCCGTTTGGCTGCGCTGCATCCGGGACAACGTTTCTTCCATTCGGTAGAACTGGTTTAACAAACGATTCTGGTACGCTTCCAGACGTTGGGTCTGGGCATCGATTCGATCGTTGATCGTTTCGATTTGACGCTGCAAGGTCGTGTTGCGATTCAGCAGGACTGAATTGTCAACACCGGCCAATCGATCGGTCACTGCCGTGAAACGCGCGGCCACACCAGTGTTTTCGGATTCAAAGAACTGCACCACAGCCGACGGATTTTGTTCGAGGACTTGGTTGAATTTGGTTTTGTCGAGAGTTAACGTGCGCGTTTCCGCATCGAATTCGATGCCAACCTCGCGGAGGCTGCGAATGGTGCCGGCTCCGGTGAAGGTTGCGGAAGCGAGTCGATTCAGATCCTGTTCGACGCGTAAGGCTTCTGAAGTGCCGAACAAAACTCCCGTCTTGATTTGAACTCCCGAGGCGGTCGTGTTGGATTCGAAGCTGGTTAGTTCCTTTACCTTATTGGCAACTCCATTGAACTGATCGACGAACAACTGGACGGCATTGGCGATGGCGTCCTGGTCCGTCTCGACACTAATGGTGACCGGAGTTTGACTGGATTGGTTCACCGTGAAGTCGACATTTGGAACTAGCCCGGTAAACGTGTTCGAACTTGAAGACAATAGCAACGCGGCAGAACTATCCGGGGGACCAAATTGCACCAAGGCATCCCGACCACGAGTCACCTGACTGAATCCCAAGTTCAGCGAAGTGTCCAGCCAAACATTACCTTTTTGACCCGCTTGTTGACTGGTCAGGTTCAGTCTGTAGCCGACCCCATCAAAGAAACGACTGGCCCGAACGTTGGCACCCGATGCATTGATCTTGGTGATCAAGTTGTCCAGCGTATCCGTAGCAGTGACATCGATCGACGTTCGCTGACTACCTTCCAGTGTCAGACTTCCGTTTTGGTCGGTTCCAGTTCCCGCGATTCCCAATTGTGCTGCGGCTTGCCCGTTTCCGACGTCGTTGATCGTAAAGGTTCCGGTTCCCCCGGCCGTGTCGACCAGCCGTATTCCGTTCCCTTCATCGTTGATCGATGCCTGAACGCCGATTCCTAGACTATTGACCGCGTCCAGGACATCACCAATCGTCGAGGCTCCCAAGACCGACAAGTTGACCGCGGCTGAAACGCCTTGCGAATTCTTGATCAAGAACGAACCGTTGGTAATTCCATTCCGAAAGTCCGAGAGTTTTGTATTGCGGTTGACACTTTGTAAGTCCAACGCCTGGGACTTGGCGGCGTTCGAAGTTGTCGCTTGTGCGATGCGGAGTTTCGTCGCGGTTTGCAGACCGTCGCCCCCGTTGGCAATCGTCAAGGTGCCACTGCCGCCGCTTTCGTCGCGGATTTCAAAGCCCGTTTTATTCTCGTTTAGCACCGCCTGGACCGAAATTCCAACGGCATTGTTGATCGCGTTCAGCACGTCATCCAAGGTTGTCGCTGTCGACAGGTTGACGTTGGCTGACCCGCCGTTACGGTCGGTGATCGAAAGAACCCCCAATGTTCCCAAGCCTTGACCACCGCCCAGTCGTGACAACAGGACCGTGTCCAGCCCGGCCTGAATTTTCTTTCCGTTCAACGTGCCGCCCGAGCCATTTCCGTTGATACCCAAATCCGTCGCTGCCGTGCTGCCGATGCCGTTGTTGACCGTGAAGGTGCCGCTGCCGGAGGTCAAGTCCAAGATTTCAAGTCGATCGCCCGAAGCACTGATTTGGGCCTGGACCCGAGTCGGTGCCGCCGCATTGATCAGGTCTACAACTTGTCCCAACGTTGTCGAAGTACCAAAGTTCACGTCAACGTTGGCCCCGCCGTCAGCCAGGCTAATGGAGATTGCTGCATTTCCACTCTTGAAGGCGACGCCATTGCCATTGTTCAAGCTCGAAAGCAATGTGTCGTCTGATAGGGACACGATATCCGCACCGTTTGCGGAACTCGCAGCGACATTGATCCCCGATAAGCCCAAGTCAAATGCGGTCGACCCGCCACCCACTTCCTGAACGCGAAGGTTGGCTGTCGTCTGTCCGGTTTGATCCACCAACTCGAAACCATCTCCATTGGCGCGAATTTCGACGCTGATATCGGAGTTGCTGTTGATAGCCTCGACAACATCTTCCACGGTTTTCACCTGACGAAGATCGATCACCGCCGTGGCGCCGCTGCGGTCGGTAATCCGGATCTGGCCGCGTTCAACACCCGTTCCACCGTTGAGGTGGTCCAAATCCAAGGACTGATTGAAGAGTCCGCCTTTTTGGAACGACAGAGTTCCCGCTCCAATCGGCGTGGTGAGCGACGCAACCGAGGAACTTAGTAGTTGGTTTGTCTCCGCCCGACGAATTGGTGTCAGATTGAAACTTCCAACCGCTGGCGTTCCGTTCTTGACCGCCGTAACCGATTCACTAGAGGAATTGACCTTCACTGATTTGAAGATCGAGTTCTCGCCCGATAGGCGTTTCGCCGAAAGCTCAAGGGAAACCACGAGCTTGGTAAGATCGGTGATGGCGGTCTGTTGGGTGGCAAAGTTCTGAGCCCGAACGGCTAATCGAGCTCGAGGACGCCCCGCAATGTCCATCAACTGCTTGACCGTTCCGCCAATGTCGATTCCGGAAATCAGTCCAACGGAGGATTGAATACCTGACATAGCGAAATCTCAACAAGTGTGCGAAGGGACGCTCGCCCCATATCCAAACAAATAGGGGCGTTCTGTTGAGATCGGTTGAGCATCGAAACGGAATCACAAAGTTTTACTTGATCCGTTCAAGCCGAAAAGTTTGCCTAATTGATACAACCGTTGCATTGGGAGTCTTAGGCGGTTTTGGTTCGACGAATGATGAGCCGTGGCGGAGTCTCTTGGATATGGTTGGCGAACCATAGATTCCCCAGCCAGTCCATTTGCGGCGTCGTTAACATGGCGAGGTGCAACGCGGACGGCAAGTAGATAGCTCGCCATGGGATTTGGTCGGCGTGCGGGATCTCGGCAGTCGTACTGATGATCACGTCCAACTGACCCGTGCCTAACTTCCCTAAGACGCTGGTCCAATTAGAAAAGGGCGATGCCAGATGCGTCCGCAGTTTCACGGCCGACAAACAGCGGTCGATTTCGACGGCCTCTTGATAATCTGTGACATAAATCAAGATGGGCGTCGCGAATTCCACACGACCTGAGTTCCCGGTCAAACGGTCGTGGTTCGCTCCGGATACGGCGACGGGATCGCGTAGCGCTCCACGGCATTGATCGGTAGCGGAACGCCGTGTTGCTCCCAAGCCATCGTTGGCTTCTTGGTGCAAGCGATAGACATGATCTAACAAATCGAACACATGTCGCTCACTCAAACATTCGCACTTCATATGCCAAGAACCGGAGCGAGAACTTGGTCGCGAGTCACCAAAGCTGGCGACTGAACTTGTCTCCCCGATTTTTTCAGAAATGGCCCCCAGGCGTTGCTCGTTTGCCGAGTCGATCTCGCCGGAATTGTAATCGGCGACCGAAAAGTTGGGGTCGATCAACTCCACGGTGGCGGCGGAAGCAAATTGGCTGCCCGAGAATTGGCTGCCCGAGAAATGGCTGCCCGCGAATTGATTATAGGTGGCGATCATGTTCTAACTCCCTTTTTTGTGACTGGTGTTGCGCTTAACCGCCAACAAGATCGTGGTGATTTGTTGGTTTTCCCCTCGGCCTGTTGTTATCTTCGCGGGTGATAGGACACATCTGGTCCCTTCCAGAATTCTCCCCAGCAAAGTGGTGTATTTCACGTCTTTTGGGACACGGCAGGTCCCGGTATCTCGTCGAAAGCTTGGCTGGGTCGAACACGGTGGGCGTTTGCTCTGCCCTGCCTAATACGTAAGGGACAGTGATGGGGTTCGAGAAAACTCGGGGCAATGACCAGATTCGGGCGTATGCGAGCCATCCGGTTGGTTTACAATGCAGAGTCACGGCAACTTTTCCTGGCTTCGTTGGTAATCAACTATGACTGGCAAATCACCAAGTTCGCGGATGCAATCGAGTTGGCGCACATGTCGAGCTGGATCGCGCGAATGGGGCATTTTCTTTGTCGCCGCCAGGGTGGTGGCGGGGTCGGCGTGTTTCATGGGCGTCGTTGTTCTGCTGGTTCTAATCGGCGTCCCCTGCCGCCTCGCAGTTTCTCAGGACGCTCAGGAAAAGTCCTCGGTCGCTCCGTTGCCGCACGTCAGCATTGCTCAGGCCGAAGAGATCTTTGAGAAAATCGGCCAAGCCAACGATAGCATGATCACGATTTCCCGCGAGGACGGAGTTCTGAAAAGTGGCATTCCGTTGCAATATCAAGAGGCCAACAACATTCGCAATCAGATTGGACAGGCAATTCAAGGGTATGGCGGGCATTCTTCCGTCTCGGGAAATAACCATTACGAGTGCCATCTAATTTCGCCGAACTTGACGGGAATCATTCAGCGAAACGAATCGGCCCGACTCATGCTCCAAGAGTTGCAAGGCCAAAAGCGTCGACTCGAAGTCAACGATAGTGAGACTGGACTTCGGATTTCGATTGCCAATAACGAAGATTATTTTCTACTTTTCCACGATCGTCGAGATCAGGGCTTGATCGTGCAAGAGTCCGACGGCGACTTTATGTTCAACGGGCAATTCTCCGACTTCAATGACTTTTGCTTGCGAAACTCGGACTATTGTCAGCAGCGATTGTTTCCTTTGTTTCGGCGATTTGGCATCAAGTTTCCCGAGACCGCCTACGAATCGTCCATTCGTCAACTAATTCTGGACGTCATGGTTGGCGACCCGCAGGATGTCCAGGAACTCCTTAGTCGTGTGCACGATCAAATAACATCACCGGAGTATCAACAACGCCAGGATGGGTTCAAAAAGTTGGTGGCCGAGTATCCCTCGAATCGCGTCCCGTTGGTCTGTCTGATCTTGGACCCTGAACAACCGGCAGACGTACGGCATCACCTGTTGGAGTCGCTCGCGACACACGACAAAGATCTGCATCAGACGCTTAAGAATATCGTGCTTCCACAGGACTTGTTGAACAATGTGCCGTTTCTCGTCTGGGTCCTGAAAACAGAGGAGATGCCATCGTCGAACGATCCCAAGGTGGCGGACGCGGTTCCGCAACCCGCAGCGGGGTCACAAGAGACATCGCCCCCGGGGACAACGCCACAAGTCTCTTCGGTTCGAGATCCAAGATTCCCGAGCATTGTGCGGCAACGGTTGGCCCAACTCACGCAGCAGCCGGCCGATACTCCGCTAGGCCAATGGCTGGAAATGGCACTTGGACGGGACGACCAGGCCAGGACCACGATATCTTTGGAAGTACCTGTCGATTTTTTTGAGAACTCGGACGGATTCAGTTTGATTTCTGGTAAATGTCAAGCGTTTGTTCAGTTGGTCAGCGATGGAGTGACATTGCGTTCGGATCGAGACCACTGGAAGGGGGCATTCAATCATCGCACGCCTCGCGAACATTTCGACGAAACTCGCGAGTTTGCGAAATCTCGTTCGCTTCCGACCCAGTGGCTGGTGGAGCCTTCCGGTTACAAGTTGGACGAGGACGTGCATGCGTTAGTCTTGTTCGAACGTTTGCGGCCGGAAATTAAGGAACGGCCCGCCAACCCGAACTATGCCTATTATCAAAGCCAGCAGGCGCAGAATCCGACGAATGCCTGTCAAATCGATGGCGAGTCGTTGCTGTTGTCGATGGACATGGGCCAGTCACCGGTCAAGATGGAGGAATCTCCCTGTCGAGTACAGTTTGCCGAACACGCGGGTAAGAAGCGAGCTATCCAGATTGTCGACCGACCCGGCAAGGATTTTTCCTTAACCCTCCATAGTGAAGAATTAGGCGTTTATACCCGTCTACAAGTCAAAGCGAATGGTGAAACCACGCTTCGCCAATTCCAAGGTAGTCAGACATTTCAGTCGCTATCCCCGACGTTCCAGCAATTTCAAGCGGATCATCCCGCGGTGGTCGACACCGTGCTGCTGCCGGCGATGAAGCTCCTCGGTGCGGAAATTCGGCGTGAGGGAGCAGCTTCGTCAGCCGAATTGCCCTAGTCACAATTAAGGACTTTTGGTACGACCGCTCGCGAGAGCCTGCTCCGGCGTGGCTCGCCTTCGAGGGTGTCCCAATTTTTTGAGTCCAGTCGCTGTGATGAAGACTTCTGTTCAACCTGAATCCTGGACTTATTCGGATCGGCCGAGTCGATTCCAAGAGACGCCTACGGGCTCCATTTGGAAACGTGTTTTGCTAGCTTCGCTGTGCTTTGGCCTCGTCCCGAATATCGCCTTGGGGCAAGGGACACCGTCCCGACCGATGGTCCCGCAGACGCAAATTTCTCGGCCGGCGATCGAAGAACTACTGGGGATTGATCCTAACGAACTCGAATTGGGACCTCCTTTGTGGGATGAAGAGCGGCCATCCGCATCGCGCGATTCGGTTGCGAACGGACCATCGGAACCCGCGCCTTCCTTGCCCATTCAAGGCCGTTCGGTCCGGCCAAATACAGAACATTCAAATAGGGCTTCGTCGGCCGGTGGAATAGGTAGTTTGGACGACTTTTTTTCTGAGGAAATGAAGGCACTGCTGGAGGGCAGCGCAAGGCGGCGCGCTGAAGATCCTCGGATCACCAAGTTACCACCGAGTACACCAGCGACGCCTCGAAGAAATCGACTCGAAGGATCGGGCGATGGAACGCAAACCTTATCGTACGACGGGGGGCAAAGGGATGCTTCTCGCGATTTAGCAAACGGATATTCCTCGAATCCATTACGGGCCAATGATCGGCGATCTTCGCGTCCCGAGCCTCAATTGAATGCTCCCCGAAACTCGGTACCGGGGCTCGTGCCAACAGTCCCTAATGCGACAGCCAATGCGTCTTCGAACAACGTTCGGCCGCGTGGAGCTCCACCGCGGTCATTGGTCGAATCCGGGGACGCACGCCCTTTGATAAGTTCCAACCCGCGGTCTCAGAGTTTGTTGACAGATACTGGGAATATTGGGCTCCTCTCCAGTGAAAGTGAAGATACGATTGAGCTTTCTCCGCCGGACACTTCCCTCGATGACGGTGTCCCGGCAAATCCCTCAGAAACTCGTCGATTAGGGCAAAACCGAACTCCAACATCAAGTTCGTCGCCGCTGAATCGCTCGTTGTCGGAGGTGATCACGTCACCCAACCTGCCCATGCAGATGGGATTTCATGCCGACGAGTTGGATGCCAATGAACTGGATGCCAACGAACGGAACGAATCATCCATCAAGAACCGATTGAATCCCGCTGATTTCGAGGCACTCGTCCAGCAACAGTCGCGACCCGGTCCTCGCCGCGACAGCGCCGCCGCTCCCAACCAGCCCGCTGGCTATCTCTCGCCCGGTGACGCATCCAACGACGAGCCGACGGTTCCCGTCCCCAATCGGCTGAAAACAGTCGATCGTGAAACACGTTCATTGGTTAACGATCGGCCCAAAGCGACGGAATCCCTCCAACTGAACCGAAACGTTGAGGCTCGGTTGTTCGAATTCGAAAAACTTCGCCAGCGTTTCAACCAGTCTTTTGCTGACGACCATACGCCGGTTGCTGAATCCGAATGGTTGGCCGAAGTGAACTATCGAATTTGGCGTGGTGAGTTTGAACAAGCGCACGCTCGAATTGACGCCTTGAATAATGGAGCGAACTTTGCTGCCGACCGCTGGGAGGTTGCATGGTTGACCGCAGAAGCCGCGATCGGTTTGCACTCCCCAGAGCTGTTGGCGGAAGCGGAGCAGCAGATGCGACTGTTATGCCCAACGACCGACATCGTCCCGACCGCTCAAGGCTTGGAATCGATCTATCTGGATTACGTGGCTGCACATCGAGCGTTGTTAAAGGCCAATCCAGACTACGTCGCGTCCGTCGCGAGTTTGCGTCGCGTCATGGAAGCCATTGCGACGAACATCCCAGAAGCAACACCCTGGGCCCGACAACGCCTGAGTTGGATCTTGCTACGCAGCCAGTTGGATATGGCTCGTTGCATCGCGTTGGGACCCTATCGGTCTGCCCCAACTTCGGCCGACGAATGGTTCAAACAAGCGAACACCACGGCCGAACAATTGATTCAGTCGCAGGTTGCGGTTCCCTTGCTTCGGCTGGCGGTCGTCCGCACACAAATCGAGTGTTATGCCGATACCGGACGATTTCGCGAAATCCCGCCATTGGTAAACTATCTCGCCACTTGGGAGCACCAACTACAAGGTCAGGGACTATCCGATGATGCACTTTGGATCGGGCAAGAAACGACCGCTATTCTCCTGCATTGCGGGCTGCTCGCCTACAATCATCAGCAAATGGAACTAGCCTCCAACTGGGTTCAACAAGTCATCCCTCGGCTGGAACGAGCGGTTCAGCAATCCCCCGACAGTCACGCGTCAGCGGACATGGCTGCTGCGTATTGGCTCCAGGGTGCACTTCAGATGCATGGTGGGCACTCGCTTCCGGCAGTCCGAGCCTTCGAAGTGGTACTGCAGAACTGGCCATTGGAGTCGGAACAACGTCCTACATCCCGCGGGCTCGAATGGGGCGATCGACTGGCCATCATGGCAGTGGCCTATTGGAACCAAGACAATCCACAGCGCGCGTTGCAGTTGAATCAAGAAGCTGTCGTGTTGATTCAAAACGCGATCGATGCAGGGCTTGCAGCGCCTGAACGGCTCGAAACGCCTCTGGCAAATTTGGCAGTGATGACCCAAGCCAATCCAGCCATCGTTGGCACCGAAACCATGGACCAGCCCGCCGCAAATTCCATGGTCCAATTCGAATCAAACGAGCAGGTTTCCGACGAAGCGACCGACAGTGAAACCGGAGCGGAAATCGGCGAGATTCGCCAACAGCTTGAGAACCCCATGGTCGTTGCCGCTGAGCGTGAGCGATCGGTAACACCAAACTCATTGCCACAACCGACCGCAACAACGCCAAGCCAGTCCTCGTCCTCGCAAATCAAACGGACGGACGGAACCGCTCTCCCAAGTACGTCATCCCGCATCCGGCATCGATTGCCCGCACGAGCCAGACTGCGTTAAGAGACTCTGCCGTGCGGGGCCGTCCGGTGCAACGAGATCTCTGCGTGATTGCTCGGGCCGTGTCATTGCTCGCGCCGTGTCATTGCTCGCGCCGTGTCGATTCAACGCTCGACAGCTATCTGGCTTCTCAACCCCTCCGCCCGAGGTCGTAGCGTAACCGTCCCTAAACACGTCGAAGTAAACAAAAAAAGAACAGGCGCCGCAACTACGCAACGCCTGTTCTCTAACTTTACTTGCTCAAGTCCCGCAAAAACTACTCGCGAGGACGAACGGCCCCGGTCAATCCCGAGTAATCACGACGATCTTCGCCGTGCCACAGCGGCATGCCCATCTCCACACGACGGCGCAGGACGTCAATCTTCTCGTCCGAGCCAGCCGGTGCGTCGGTTGCCATGAATTCTTCACCGCCCACCGGGACAAAGTCTTCATCATGGCCATACTTCAAAATGGCTTCGAAGACATTCATTACTTTTCGCTTGGTCGTCATTTCGCAATTCTCTTTTCGTGAGCTGTTGGGAAAATCTATCAGGTAGGCGTATGATCACCGCGATCCGCACCCTACCAATGTTTGACTACAAGGCCATCCGTGACGACATGCAACCGACTCCGTCCGCTGCGCTACACCGGTTTAACCTTCGCAACCGGCCTTTAAAATTTTCTCGCCCTACCCCGATTTTTTCTGCCCCGATTTTCTTCGCCCCACTCATTCTGGACCCACATTGCACCGCCCCACTCTCGGTTCCGAATCGTCTACTTTCCCAAACAGGTTGGGAACATACGATTTGTCCGAATTTTGTGGTCTGAACCGTTTATTTCGGATCATTCCTAACACGGCCTTCACATTATTTCCAGTAAAAAATCAAAGTCAAGAAAAACTTTGGGTGTGGCGCCCATATTTGGCACTTTTGTCGCACCGAAGTTTGAGCCAAACGATCAGCTAAACTCCGTAATAAATGCCGATTTTGTTATTGTTAATTGTAAAACGCAATAAATTATTGTTTTTAAAATGAATAGTACAGCGAATGTTGTGACGCAGGGAGATTCGAGTTTCGCCCCCGGTGGCGGTTCGAGTTCCACAATCGATCCTTAATGGCGCCAACCCTGCCATAGCCGTTGCCTGGTTGGGATCTTGCTCGTTCATCAACCGTATTTGTGGTGCGAAAGAGAGCGCAGGGATCTCTCCAGTTAAACCTTGACGATTGAGTCGACCTCTCCAATTAATCCGGTCTTAGCTGTTTTTACGGTCATAGGTCGTAAAACGATTCCAGCGAACGTAACGTTCGTAGCGCGTCGATACAGCTCGGGAGCCGTGCTTGCCGAACCGGAGTGCGGACGGCAATCAAGATCCATGTATGGACCAGGAGCAACGCATGTTGTCGCTAATTCCCGCCTTTCAAGCCTGTCGAATCCACAAGCGAGCAAAGCATGGCCACATGTTGCAGACGACGGCCACCGGGAAGCCTCGCCGAAAGGCCGGTAGTTTGCTCCTAGCCTTGGGTTTGGTTTGTCTTCCACTGGGAACCGGTTGCCGCTCCGGTTCGCCAACCGATTGGGTCGGAGAGCGTGTCGCGATGACCGCTGCTTGGCAAGGACAATCCGTACAAGTGCGTAGTGAAGATGCGAGCTTCCAGGAAGGGTGGCGAAATGGTTATCAAGACGGGCGGGCTCAGGCGACTATGCCGGAATCCGAACGTCAGCCGGCTGAATTTGAAGCGTTCATGAACAGCAAACGCGAAGAGGCGATGACCAATTGGCGTCGTGGCTACGATTCCGGTTTCTTGGCCGCCGCCAATCCAGATAACCGAGAACCTGAAC
>JAEUIP010000184.1 GCA_016795075.1 Planctomycetaceae bacterium
GGCCCTGCGGGTGCTTTGCACAATTGACTCCTGACACCTTTACCAGCCCCCCATTTTTAGCTGTGACAAAGCACTAGTCCTTCCAAACATGCCACTTTAATTTGGATTCGTCGCGGCCACCGTTGGCGTAGTAAACCGCCATACGAATCACATACAAATAATTCTTGCTGGTTTTATGGGCAACCGCTTCATTGGCCGCGCAAAGAGCACCGAACAAATCGTCTGGGTTTTGGCCGACCAAATCGTCGATGGAAAAAATGTTGATGCGCTCAAAATCCTTAACAAAGGTTCGGCCGACACCAGGTATCTCAGTAAGCTTGTTCTTGTTCATGATTTTGCGAAGCCCTTGCCGACGCCATTCACCTGCCAGTCGAATCGTTCCAATGTTCCCGCTTCACCTATTGTATTGCCCGATCCAACGTCAACAATCGTGCCCATTAGCCGACTTCATGTTCAAATTAGCCTCCGGATTGCGGCGGTTGTTGCATTTCAAGATTGCCCTACAATTTGGGTGAATGATCGCTGGGCTAAGATAAGTCACGTCGAGGAGTTGAAAATTGAAAAAAACGGAGCGATTGAATAGAAACTACCGAACCGAATGGTCCGTTTTTTTTACGACGATGATGATGATCTGGATCCTCGAGAGTCACTATCTCGTCGCGATTTCACCGGCTCAAGAATCTCCGGACGCACTGCTGAAAAATGCCAAAGCAGTATTTGATGTCATTACCGATCCAACTCCAGAAGACATCCAAACTCCTATCGTTCAACTCGGGCGCCACCTGTTCTGGGACTCGCGGCTATCGGCCAATGGCAAAGTGGCGTGTGCGTCTTGTCATGCAGCCCAAAACTGGGGTGCGGATTCGGAGCCATTCTCCTTGGACGCCAAAGGAAAGCGGACCAAGCGCCATTCACAAACCGTGCTCAATGCGCTGCTACAGCCGAAACTTCGTTGGACGGGCGATCGAGAATCCGGGGCTCACCAGGCCGAGAAGTCGCTGACCGGTTCGATGGGTTTCACCAACGGTCATGACGTCATCGCAATGCTAAAGCAAAATGGGTACGAACCGTTGTTCCAGCGTGCCTTCCCCACGGAGGTCGAACCGATGAGCTCCGCCCATTATGCGCGGGCTATCGAAGCCTACGAAAGTACACTCCGAAGTTCCGCACCGTTTGACCGCTACTTGAACGGACAGATCGATGCGTTGACCGAAGAACAACACGCGGGATTGAATCTGTTTCTAAAAGTAGGATGTACCGATTGCCATTCGGGCCGGCTGCTCGGCGGCGAGCGATTCGAAAAATTCGGAGTGCATCACGATTACTGGACGGAAACCGGCTCAGAAAATCCCGATGGGGGTTTGTTCGAATCCACCATGCAAGAAGAAGATCGCTACCGTTTTCGTACGGCGATGCTCCGCAACATTGAAAAGACCGGCCCCTATTTTCATGATGGCTCGGTCACGACACTCGCGGAAGCAGTACGCATCATGGCCAAAGTTCAATTGGATCAGGAACTTGACGCCGGGCAGATCCAAGCAATCGTCGCGTTCTTGGGTTCACTAACAGGCAAAGTCCCCGCGCACTACTCGGCGCCCGAAGCCACGACCCAACCCAAGCCCAACGAAGCAACTACGGGATTTGAGTTGGTTCAGTATGGTTCGATGCACGAGACCATTGGACGACAACAACATCAAGGGCGAGTCTCCTTGGGCGAGTTGGTCGACCGTCCCAACTTCTATGCGGTCGGCGCTCTGGAACAACTGCAAGGCGAGGTCACGATCCTTGCAAGTCAGTTGTTCGTTACTTGCGTTTTGCCGGACGGCACATTGACATCCCGAAGTAACCTCGCAGAAAGCCTGCAGGCAACACTGCTGGTCGGTGGCGAAGTGCCAACGTGGACCTCCGTGCCCATTCCCGAACCACTGTCCGGCGCGGCGTTGGAGTCGTTTATTATCCGCCATTCCGAAAAACTTTGCCTTGAAGCCAAACATCCGTTACCATTCCAGATCGAATGTCCGGTCTCCAAAGTGCGTCTGCATGTGATCAATGGAGCATGTCCTGTCCATGCGAGAACCAGGAAGAAGCCAATCCCGCAAGATCAGCAACCCTTCGAGCATGAGTTTGCGAAACTAGACGGACAACTCCTAGGCATCTTCGCGCAGAACTCGGCCGGGAAATTGACACATCCTGGCACGTCCATGCATGCCCACCTGGTCTTTGTCGATGATGCAGGTCAACAGATCACTGGCCATGTCGAAGCATTTCAAGTCGAGGGTTCGAGCACCTTGCGATTGCCCTCCAAATGACGCCGAAGTCAACTCCTTCTTCCGAGACCGATACGACGTCAAAGTTGCTCCGCCGCGAGTTAGGAGTAGTTGGCGCGACGATGATGGGCCTCGGCGCGATCGTTGGCACGGGAATCTTTGTCAGCATCGGCAATGCAGCCGGTGTTGCTGGTTCTGGGGTCCTGGTGGCCATCGTGGTCGCAGCCATCGTGGCGGGACTGAATGGCTTGAGTAGCGCTCAATTGGCGGCGGCTCACCCGGTAAGCGGGGGAACCTACGAATACGGTTATCGCTGGTTGCATCCAAGTCTGGGATTTACGGCAGGCTGGATGTTTCTCTGCGCTAAAAGCGCCTCCGCGGCAACTGCCGCCCTGGGATTCGCCGGTTATGGCTTGCAGTTGTTTGGCGTCACGCACCCTTCGTTGCAGGTACCCTTGGCCTTCGCGGTGGTGGGACTCGCGGCTGGAGTCTCGTTGGTTGGGATCCGCTGGAGCAGTCTGTTCAACTCCATCGTGGTATCGATCACTCTGTCGACGCTCAGCGTTTTTGTGGTCGTCGGCGGACTCTCCCTGCTACGATCGGCGCCAGAATCACCGGACGTCGGCAACGTGGTGCTGGACAGCAAGTTGCCCGACATTGAAGCGAGCTATCTTGGACTGCTCGAAGCGTGTGCCTTGATGTTTGTGGCCTATACTGGCTACGGTCGCATCGCAACACTGGGCGAGGAGATTCGTGATCCCCGCCGCAACATTCCCATCGCAATCATCGCGACCTTGATCACTTCCATGATTTTGTATGTCTCCGTGGCCTGGGTTTCCATTGGCACCGTGGGAGCCGAAGGTTTGAGCGCGGCCACCCAAGCACAGGGAGCCCCATTACAGGTGGTGGCGCGGCAGTTTGTTTATCCGGACACCAGTTATGTCGTTGCCGTGGGCGCCGTCACGGCAATGATGGGCGTTCTCTTGAATCTGGTACTT
Source organism: Planctomycetaceae bacterium (assembly GCA_016795075.1). GTDB lineage: Bacteria > Planctomycetota > Planctomycetia > Pirellulales > Pirellulaceae > M30B19. The sequence goes on from JAEUIP010000184.1 coordinate 3,266, forward strand.
GGATTATCCCGCGTCGTCTTGGCGATGGGACGGCGGGGCGATCTGCCCAAATGGTTTGCCCAAGTCGATCCAACAGGTCGAACCGCCCCGGCGGCAGTGATCGGTGTCGCTCTGTTGATTGGGGGATTGGTGGCCATTGGCAACATCAAAACAACATGGTCGTTCAGTGCGTTCACGGTGTTGATTTACTATGCCATCACCAACATGGCTGCGATCCAGATGGCGGACCATGAACGGCGATACCCCCGGTGGATGGCTTGGCTCGGTTTGCTTAGCTGCCTGTTTCTAGCCTTTTGGGTGGAGCTGCAAGTCTGGGTCGTTGGCGTCGCGATGATTGGAATCGGGCTCGCATGGTGGCGATGGCGAGCGAGCTTGATTCGGTGAGGACCTGGAATCGCGGACGAATGCGTGGTGGAGCAGGGGAGTAGTTCGCTCCGCGAACCTGAATTGGATCGCGGAGCGATCCACGACATTGTCCGAACCCAAGACTACTCCGAACGAATTAGACGGTGGAGGGCCTGTAGCCCAACGGGCGGCTCCATCTGCCAAGGAATGATCGCCACACGGCTTGCGTGTTTCTCCCGGACTTCGCGCAAATACTTTTGCTCATGCCGTTGCCGCTGTTTCAACAGCGGGTCGGTCAGTGGCAATGTGCTTAGCACTTGATTGATGATCCAAGCATAGGGCTCGATCTCCGCGCGCCGCAAGTCGCGCTGCAAGGCGGCCGCTTCATGGACCGGAGTCGCTTCGGGTAGCGTGACAATCAATACCCGAGTAAAGTTGGGATCGCGCAGTCGTGGCAGGAGATTCTGGACGAACTCCGGCATTTCGCTCGCCTGACGTGTGACCTCGCGGTGATAGGCAAGTGCTGAATCAAGCAAGAGGACCGTGTGCCCGGTGGGCGCCGTGTCCAGCACGACAAACTTGTTTGTACCGTCAGCCACGGCCGCGGCGAAGGCTCGGAAGACGGCGATCTCTTCGGTGCACGGCGAACGCAAGTCTTCCTCCAACAAGGCTTTGCCCGGAGCATCCAAGTTGGCACCTGCTTTTCCGAGAACTTCCACAGAATACTTGGCGGTTTCGACTTCAGGATCGATGCGACTGACCGTCAAGTTGGGAAGATGTTCGTTATTGAACGCCGCGGCGATATGGGCCGCTGGATCGGTAGTGGATAAATGGACCTCGTAGCCGCGCTCGGCAATGGCCACCGCCACGGCTGCGGCGACCGTTGTTTTGCCAACACCACCTTTGCCCATCGCCAAGATGACACCGTGACCGGGCGCCACCAAATCATCGATCCATTCCGAGAGCAGCGGCAGGCCAGCGACTGGCTCGGCCTCGACTTCAACCGCAGGGTCAAAGGAAACGTCGTCAAGTGTTCCGAGGCGGCGCAAGGATTCGATCCCTAGAATTCCCGCGGGACGGAGCGGCACGATGGCGCGTGGCAGAGTTTTCAAAACGTCCGGCATGGCGTCCATGGCCGCCTCACCACGCTGCTGCAGGGCGACGGCATAAGGATCACTCGTGTCGAAAGCTTGAAACACACCATTGACCACCAAGTGCTGATTGCGAACCCCAAGTTCCGCCAGTTCACCGCTGGTCCGCGCCGCTTCGCGGAGAGCGCTGGCTTCCGCGCGAGCCACAAGCACCAGCGTCGTCACTGCCGGATTGCTCAGCGATTCGACGGACGCTTGGTAGAGCTTCTGCTGGGATTGCAGACCGGCCAATGGGCCGAGACAACTCGTACCTGTCGTATTCTGTTCCATGAAACCGTCCCACGCCGATGGCAAAGTCAGTAGCCGCAGTGTGTGACCCGTGGGAGCGGTGTCGAAGATCACATGGTCGAACTCGGCGGTCGCCATCGGATCACCCAATAAACGCGAGAACTCGTCGAAAGCCGCGATCTCCAATGTGCAAGAGCCGGAGAACTGCTCCTCCATGCTCCTAACTGCGGCTTCCGGTAACAAACCTCGATACGGTCCGACCATACGTTCGCGATACTCGGCTGCCGATTTCTCCGGATCGAGATTCATGGCCATCAGCGTCGGGATCGCTGGGATCGGCGTGGGGTGATTCCCCAAAGCAACCCCCAGCACTTCATCGAGATTCGACGCGGGATCCGTGGAAACGAGCAGGACCTTCTTACCCACATCGGCCAACTGGACGGCGGTCGCACATGCTACCGACGTTTTTCCCACACCACCCTTGCCAGTGAAGAACAAGTTGCGAGTTGGCTGAGCAAAGAATTTCATGAGTCGTCTTCCTAGGAATGGTCATTGATCTCGGCGAAACGTTGGCGTTAGCAACAACCACTTGAGCCACAACAGCTGCCACCGGCCTGGGCAACCGGCAGCAATGGTTTCGCTGGTGAAACGGCCATCCAGTTCGCGAGATCGTCGCGCGACGGATAAACCGCTTGGCTGACGATGGCTCCGTCAACCACGATCACGGGCAAGCAATCCGTGCCAACGGTGCTCAGGAGTTGGTGAATCGCCTTGTTCTCGAGAAAGGCTTGTGGCTGCTGAGCCAGGTTGTATCGCGCGACGTGGTGACCTTGGTGCTTCAGCCAATCGAGGTCCGCGGCGAACGTTGGCAACACCGGGTCGACTTCGGGACCACAAACACCGGTCGAGCAACACATGGGCTTGTCGTAAACTTGGAACGTTTTCATGGTTTTCTCCTTTGAGAGGGGTTGAAGATTCGAAACGGGAATCGTGGTGGCCACTCGTTCAGCGGCGCAACACTCTGCTGTTGGGGCGATTGGGGCTGTTGAGGCGATTGGGGCGGACGCTTGTGCGAAGTGGGGCTCCGAACCACTTTGCTCTGCGCCGCGTTGAAGCGCGAGCGGAACGTTGCCGTGCTTGAGCCCATGGACGCGGACGCTCGCGGCATAGGCATTTGCGTCGAACGCTTGCATGACGGATGCCAGACCGTCGTGTAAGGACTTTTCTTCGGAGCAGCACGAAATACTACCGCAACATCCACCGCCGTTGCCCGCAATCGCGTACGCGTTCAGATCCGCTCCGGTGTCCGTCACGACCACCGACTGGAATCCTGCTCGTTCTAATTGGCTGCGGTATTCGTCGATGAGAATGGCACCCGCGATGCAACCCACATAAGCTTCGACGCTGTGCTTGACCTCGCTCGGAAGTTCTTGCCGCAGGGCAATGTCGCTCAACGCCACACGTCCACCCGGCTTGAGGACTCGGAAGATCTCTTGAAAGACCGCGAACTTGTCAGGCACGAGATTGATCACGCAGTTACTGATCACGCAGTCGACCGAGTTGTCCGGCAACGGCAAGTGATCGATCGTCGCTTGATGGAATTCGACGTTGGTCAGGCCCAATGTTTGTTGACCGGCTCGAGCCCGATCGAGCATCTCCGTTGTCATGTCGATGCCAATGACTCGACCGGTGGGTCCAACTTTTCGAGCAGCCAGAAAGACGTCCATGCCACCGCCGCACCCCAGATCGACCACGACTTCGCCGGCGCGGATTCCGGCCAGGGCCAATGGGTTGCCACACGAAAGCCCCATGTTGGCTTCGACGGGTAACTGTTGGAGTTCCTCGGCGGAATAGCCGAAGGCGGTGGCAATGGACCGCACGGTATTGGAATCGTTATTCAACTCGCCACGCGCGACCTCCGCGTATTGTTCGCGAACATGCTGCATCAGGTCGCCGCTATTGGTACTGGTGTTCATTGTGGGGCTCCGAAGCTGGTCATCGTCCATCGCCGAATAGCGATAGAATCGAGCAAAAAAAGGTTTGGAAAAAAATGGAACGTGGTTAGAGGTCCGCGACCAACTTCTTGAGTTTGGCCAGGGCCTGTTGGTTGATGCAGTAACAAACGCGAGGTCGATCGATTTCTCCTTGGACCAAGCCGGTTTCCTTCAGGATCTTGAGATGCTGGGAGACGGTGGATTGCGCGAGGGGCATTTCGTCGACGATCTCGCCGCACATGCAGGAGGTTCGGTCCAGTAGCAAGCGCACGATCCGCACCCGAGCCGGATGGGCCAAGGCCCAAGTCAGCTTGGCCAAATCTTCCGCGAAGGCGACCTCAGGCAGCGTCAATTCTTCTGCGGTGGCGTCGCACTTGGGCGAAACGTCTTTGGAGCGGGCCATGTCGAATTGCCTTTGGGGTCAGGAACGAACGATCGCAAGCAACATGCATCGTCGATATACGATAGACCATCAGAGAATTTTGTCAAGTCCGAAAAGACAAGATCGGATTCATGGGCCATCGCTGCCACAAGCTGTTTCGACAACACTTGTTGAAACAGCTAACGCGGGTTACGATCTGCGGAAGCGGAGGTCAAAGCCAAGCCCGCGTCCTCGAATCGTGGACGAAACGGGCCATTTACCGGACCACCACAATCCCTGGCCGCCCCATTTCCCGCGATCCGCTACCATGCAGCACTCCGGAAGTCACGCCCATGTTTCATAGCAGGATCTTTACAGCTTGGTTCCTGATTGCCTTGAGCGTTTGGGGCTGGCTCTTTAGCACCTATTGTGGCTGGGACTTCCTTCAGGCGCACTGGCACTACCCGCTGATCATGGTCTTGGGGGCGTTTGTGGCGGGTCTCACGCCGGAGGGTGGCGGCGCCGTTGCGTTTCCGGTCTTGAACGTGTTCTTCGATATCGATCGAGTCCTCGCGCGCGACTTTAGCTTGATGATTCAAAGTGTGGGGATGACCAGCGCCTCCATTTTTATTCTTACCCAACCCGACACCGACCGACGCACCTACCGTCCCCTCGTCTTCATGCTGCCCGTCGTCTGTGCCGGATTCGTTTTGGGCATGGCGACATTACAAAACCTGCCGGTGTACCTGATTCAAGCGCTCTTTCTCAGCATGATTACCGCGTTTGCCTTTTCGTATGCTTGGGGTGATCATCGGGGCACGCGAGAGTCACTGCAGCTTCACTGCCGCCGCGACTATGTGTTTCTCGGGATCATTTTGGTGCTGGGCGGCATGTGCGCGAGCCTGTTTGGGACGGGCGCCGATATCCTACTCTATTCGTTGGTCGTCACTAGATTTCGAATGACCGAAAAGACAGCCACGCGGATGAGCATTATTGCCATGGCCGCCACCAGTCTGTTTGGATTTGCGTATCGGCATTTCGTGGAATCCGATCTGCAAGTCGATCAATACAAGGTCTGGATTTGTGCTTACCCCGTGGTTCTGTTCATGGCTCCATTTGGAGCCTACATCTTGAGCAAGATCCACGTCGAGTGGATGATCAAGGGCATTGTGGTCCTCAACTTTGCACAGTTGGCGTATTTCAATATCAATCGGCCCTCCGCGGAAAAATTCGTGGCTAGTTTGGTGTTCATGGGAATCTTGCTGTTCTTGTTCATGCGATCATTCGCCAAACTGGCGGCGAAAGTGCCGGACCCCCATGCCCCAATCAACGTACTGAACGAACAACAGGCCGCCAGCTAAGGAATTGTCTGGAAATAACTTCCCGATTTGGGCGAGTCCGACCTTGGTTAATCCGAGAACCCCTAGCGTCGAATCTGCCAAGACTCCAAATGGCCTGAGCCGCCGAATGGCCTGAGCCGCAAAGCGGCAAAATGCGAGCGTTTGGTAATTCCCGCGGATGGGAAAGCCGAACTACGGATGCACAGTCCGAGGACATTTCCTTGACCGACAGCAATTTGTCGGACTGCCATGGTCTAACTTCCGCGCTGATACGTTGACGGTCTTCAATTCGAAACCGCAAGCAGCGAATGTACTTATCCGCAGATCGGCATTGCCATCCGTGGGAAGTCCGCCAGCCAGGCAAATGCTCGTTTTTGGTTCACACGCGGTTCAGAAATGAGTACTGAAAAATGGAAAATGGAAAATGCAAAATGCTGACAGCCATCGTTTGCTCGCGGAATGCCTGAAACTAGACGTTTAGAACCTTTTGAATTTTTCATTCTTCAATAATCATTGAACATTCACACGCCAGAGCCCGCGAGGGGCATTTCGAAGCTTTCGACGTTCGAAATCCGGAACTTATTTCGCGACAAATCCTAAGCATGGGACTCGGGTGAATATTGGCCAACAACTCCACCAAGAAAAATTGTTCAACGGCATTGGCTGTGCCGGTTGGTTGCAAGTCAAGTCTGAATCGATCGCCATGCATAGTGGCAGTACTCGCACTCCCGAGCAATGGCTTTTTATGAAGAGGCGTTAACGGGCGGCGAGAAATGCGGAACTTGCCGTGCACATCCGGAGCGCGAATAAGAAGAGCGAGAGCATGAAACGCAACCACTTCGAAATACTCTCCACGGCCGAAATCGATCGCGTCATCCAAATGGCTTGGGAAGATCGAACTAGCTTTGATGCCATCCATCGACAATTTGGCCTGACTCCGGGCGAAGTCATTCACCTAATGCGTCTCCAGCTAAGCCCCGCTTCTTTTCGCTTGTGGCGGGCTAGAACCGCGGGCCGAAAAACCAAACACGTCGCCCGACGTGGCTTCGAATTTGGCCGTTTCCGATGCCCCAATCAGAAAGGCCAATAGCAGCGGTTGGAGGGTCCGACACCTACCGTCCGCCATCTCCGCACTCGAGTATCTCGTGCCAACCCGGGTCAACGAGCCCCGAGGGACTTATCGCTCTGAAGAACCATCGCTACCCACAACAGACCGCGATGGCTAGTGCTTTGAATTGTTCGCGAGTCGGAGCCTCTGTAATTGCGAAAGAGCGGATGCTTCCGAGCTGGGCCACACTTTGGTGAGCGTAACGGCTCCTAAATGGAGGCCTGACAATTCACATGGTTGTTCCTTTCACCTGTGAACTCGACTAGATTGATGCGATGGCTGCCATCCTGGAGTTGATTGTCGCACTGGTCCTCGAACCGCTTTTTGCGCTGTTCGAGTTCTTCGTCCGGGTGCTCGTGTTTGTGCTCGAGCTTGGCGTGCGAGCGACCGTGTATTTGTGCTTGTGGTTAACGCAGGGCCGCGCGAAAGCGGGCGACTACTTCCGCGAGCACAAGCCCGTGCTCTTCAAGCCCAGTGACTCGAGCTTTCCGAACCACACGCCGCCAGGGAATCCAATTCCAGTTCGCCGAGTGCCGGCCGCTTACGGCGGGGTCGTGTTGCTGGTCGTCCTAGTGACTGTGGTCGGTGTGGTCATTCACGAACAAATTCAATCTTATCGTGAACGGCAGACGAAGCAGCAAATTCGCCTGCGGGTAAAAAATCTAACCTTGGCAATGCGCGATAAAAAAACCGAAGTGCAAGACCTGACTAGTGGGCCGTTGCCCGAACAAGATGCTTGGCAGCGACCACTCGAAGTGGTCGTTGATCGCTGGCCAATCGGAACGCTGGTTGTGGTCCGCTCCGCCGGACGTGACGGACAAACCGGGACCGCTGACGATTTATTAGCCGTCGATGGCATCGCGGCCATTGGAGTACCGGGTTTCCTGAAGAACGCCATCAAAGAACGGTTGCCCCGAGCGCTCAAGCTGATGGATTTGGACAGTCTGCCAATCGACTGGGTGTTTGACGATCCATGAGAGGCTAGGATTCTAGCGGCCCTAAACCAACAGCTCGTTGACAAGGATCGTACGGATGAGTTGGTCTTCGATGACGATCGTGCCTCGAATCCAACCGTCGCTTTCCGCCAAGTGAAGCCCAACAAGTGACGTAAAGTCAAAAGATCGGCCACTTGAAGGTTGATGTCATCGGGATGTGTCTACCCGAAGTCTGTGATTCCCGCGCGGCGGTCATGATTTCGACGACGTGTAACGCGTGCTCGGGCGTGACCAAAGGTTCTTTGCCGGTCGCCAAACATTCGCATACGATCGACGCGCCATTCTCCCACACGTATTCGTGTGGCTCACCCGCATAGCGTTTCCATTCGGGTTGATCTTGGGTGCTGAGATCCACGCCATGCGGGCCCCAATCGTATCCCGCCAACTTCATCACGCCTTTGCGACCCGTAACGG
>JAEUIP010000185.1 GCA_016795075.1 Planctomycetaceae bacterium
CCTATGGCGAGACCGGATATTCGGTGGTTCCCAGGCCAGTAGTGCGGGGGAACTTCGCATATTTCTGTACAGGATTTGATCGCAGTCGTCTGCTTTGTGTGGATGTATCACCTGAGGCGAGTGAAGCGGCAGAAAGTCGAATTCGATGGACGGTTGATCAACGGATGCCGACCATGCCTTCGCCCTTGCTGGTTGACGATTTGCTGTATTTGATTTCCGATGCAGGAATCGCCACTTGCGTGGATGCGAATTCAGGCGAAGTCGTTTGGTCAGAACGTTTGGGTGGCAAGTTTGCTGCCTCCCCGTTACTGGCGGATGGAAAGATCTATGTCGGCAATCAAGCGGGCGAGTTACTTGTCGTGAGACCTGGGCGGGAGTTGGACGTTGTCGCTTCGAATAAACTTGATTCAGCGATCATGGCGTCGCCGGTTGCTATTGGTCAGCAGATCATTGTGCGAACTGCGGAGCGACTTTACTTGTTCGAGCAGCAGTAAGATCGATGGCGATTTTTGAAACGTTGTTCGTCGCCCACTAAATAAGTCGTGTGCTAAATAAGTCGCGGGCCAAAACGGTCGCGGGCCAAAAAAGTCGAGGTGCAAAAAGTCGAGGTGCAAAAAGTCGAGGTGCAAAAAAAATAGCGACCTTTCAACGTCTTGTTGAAAGGCCGCTATTGGTTGCGCGCATGACTTCAGTTTTCAGAGGACGCCCAAAGCCAACGCACAACAGTCATTTGGCCCGATACTGACGACAATCCAAGTGACAGTCAAAAAATGTTGGGGAAACTTGTGGCCTTGTTCCCACAACACTTCTCGAGCCCGGGCCAACGGACGGACGCTCAACGATGTTCTCGGAGGTCGTGTTTGCGACAATGCAAAAGATACTCGACATCGTTCCAGCGTCAATTACAAAATCGATTTCAAACGCATGCATTAGTTCGTGTTGCGTCGTAATGCATTGGTGCCCAAGTGTTTACGTCTTTGTAAAAACTGGCCAAGGGGCTCAAAGTGGGTGCTGGCAAGCGTTCGCTAGCTTGAGGAAAACCTGTTCATACGCTGACACGAAACGGTCGGTTGAAAAGTGGTTTTGGACGTGAGTTTGGTTCCAAATTCCGATGTTTTGGGCCATTTCCGGGGCCCGAGCCAGGGCCACTACGGCGTCAATAAAGGCTTGGGGATTTCCGCTAGCAACGACCTGGCTTTGGCGTGCGAGCGTCAAATCGACGTGGTTGGACGGATTTTGGGGATCGAGCTGGGTGGTTGGTTGGGACGGGGCGGAGCGAACGAGTTCGGGGTGGAAAATGTCGGCCAGCCCATGGGTTTCGATGGCGACAAATGGCTTTGCCAGGCTCATCGCTTCCAGGATTGCGTTGGGTTGGCCTTCCCAGCGAGAGTGGAGCAGGACGATCCGAGAGGCCTGGATGAAGTCCAGCGGGTTGGCCTGCCAGCCCAGGAAGTGGATCCGGTCGTGGCATTCCAAGCGTGCGGCTTGGGTTCGCAGGGAATGTTCCAGGGGGCCTTGGCCGACGATTACGAGGCGGAATTCGGGTAGTTGGCGCAAGATGGCTGGGGTTAACGATAGTAGTTGGTCCAACCCCTTCTGTTCGGTCAGACGGCCAACAAACAAAAGCACAGGTAGCGAATCACCTGGTTTTGTCTGGGCCCTTGGCCCAAAACAGTCCAGCAAAACCGGTGGTACACAAACGGGTGGTTGGGGAATCCCGACGCCATTGGGAATGACGAGGACTTGTCCTGTTCGGTTGGTGTGCAATTTATTGGGAGCCAGCGGTGGGAGCGGGCCCACGTAATGTTGGGCTACTTGGCGACTGACGCAGACGGTCGCCGAGGCCCGTTTTCGGCACCATTGTTCGATCGAGCGAACCAGAAAACGGGGCTCGGCCTGGCGAAACCCCAAAACGACGGGGAATTGGCGGGATCCGTTTGGGGAATTCGAACGATTGCGACGCCCCGCCAGAACCGTGGCCAAATTGGCGCGAACGAGGAAACTGGCGGCGACTTCAATGGCGTCCTGGCGGAAGCAAGCGGCCAAGTGACTGATCTGAGCCCGATTGGGCCAGCCGGTCCAAGACTTGTGCCCGAAACTTACGGGAATGGTTGCCTGCTCCAGTTGAGCAACCAATTGTTCGCGATTCGCCGCCGGTCGGGGGTCCAGGCTGTGGACAAAGACTTGGTGGCCGAGTCGATTTAGCCCAATGGCCAAGTTCACGAAGTTTTTTTCGGCACCTCCAACCTCAAGTTCCGAAATCACCAGCCCAATGCGCAGAGACCGAGGAGCTAACGGTCGAAATTCCGACGGTCCGTGTTCGCGCCGCGAAGAATCTGCTGGTCGAGGATTCGGAAACGGATCATTCGAAGGGGAGATCATGAAAACCCACGGCACCGTGAATATGGTGTGGCCTGCTGGCGAGCAGTCGCGCGGTTGTTATAGTACCAAGAATCGCCGTCGGAGTCAGGGATGCGAGAGTCGGGGCTGAAAAACCTTTTGAGAATAAGGCAAGTTTGGGATGTCAGAATCAGTGGCTGGAAACAAGGAATCCAAGCCGTCCGAAATGGACCAATACGACTTCCCAATTCCCAAGTCGTTGATTGCGCAGACCCCTTTGCCGCACCGGGCGGATGCTCGATTGATGGTCGTCAATCGGCAAAGCCAGCAAATCGAGCATCGGCATGTGCGTGATTTGCCGGAGATCTTGTCGCCACGGGACCTGTTGGTATTGAACGACACGCGGGTGGTCCCGGCGAAGTTGACCGGAGTTCGGCAGAAAACGGGAGGCCGGTGGCAAGGCTTGTTTTTGGAAGCTGATCCGCAGGGGGTCTGGCGTCTGATGTGCAAGACCCGCGGAAAAATGGAGCTGGGCGAATCGATCACCTTGTTTGATCGCCAAGGGCGCGAGAGTTTTTCCGTGGTGATGGTCGCGCGGTTGGAGGAAGGGCAATGGGCGGCGGTTCCCCAACTGCATTTGTTGGATGAAGAGTCGCCGTTGCGAATTGCGGTGAAGGCGGCGCGGCAACAGTGGCCCGTGTTGTTGCAGGAGGTGGGACAGATTCCACTGCCTCATTACATTCGTGGCGGCAACATGATGGAATCGGACTTGCGAGACTATCAGACCGTGTACGCCAAACATCCGGGTGCGGTGGCAGCGCCGACGGCTGGCTTGCACTTTACTGAAGAGATCTTGCGAGGGTTGAAGCGTGCAGGGATTGGGATTGGTCGAATCACATTGCATGTAGGGGCCGGCACCTTTAGGCCGGTGCAGGCCGAATCCTTGGACCAACATGTCATGCATCAAGAATGGTGCAATGTCGACGAAAAGTCCGTGGCCCAGGTCCAACAGCACAAACAATTGGGTGGTCGCGTGATTCCCGTGGGAACGACCAGCATGCGTTCGTTGGAAACCGCAGCCCGCTCGGGGACATTGCAACCTTTTTGTGGGGACACAAACTTATTTATCCGTCCTGGTTTTCAATTTCACGTGGCGGACGGATTGATGACGAATTTTCACTTGCCGCGTACGACCTTGATTGTGTTGGTCCGCACATTTGGTGGCGACGAACTGATGAAACGCGCTTATGCGGAAGCGATCGAACGAGAGTATCGATTTTTTAGTTATGGGGATTCGATGTTGATTCTTTAACCGGCAAGGATTCGGCGGTCGGAAAATCAAGCGGTGAGAAACTCCAGGAAAAAAACATGAGTAGCGAAGAGCAGATTTTGGTAGTGCCGACGAGCCTGTTTCATGAACTAGGTTGTTTCCAAGGATTTTCGGATCGCGTGGATCACTACTTGCCGGTGCTGCTGAACGAACGCAACACCGAGTATCGGCCTCGTTCGACGATGGAGCAGGACCCGTCGTTCAAGCAGTTGATACCGTACGTCGTGTTTCGGGTGCTGGCCGCGGATGGGCAGTACCACTATTTTCATTACACGCGAGGCAGCGGGCAGGGCGAACAGCGTTTGCATGCCAAGAAGAGCGTGGGAGTAGGTGGGCACATTTCGTTGGAGGATACTCAACATCCTGACGCGTACCTTGCTGGGATGCAACGCGAGTTGACGGAAGAGGTGCATATCGGTGCCGTTGCCGAGGATCGTGATGGCGATTCTGGTTCCGCGACCGCGTCTCCTTATTTGGGACGGATTATCGGGCTAATCAATGACGATTCGAACGAAGTTGGCCGGGTCCATTTGGGAGTGGTGCATTTGGTGGACTTGGCGGAGCCCGTCGTCACGGCACGCGAAAAGGACTTGGTGGACGCGAGGTTTTCCTCGCCACAGGATCTGGAGTTGATGCTCGAGCAGTTTGAAACCTGGTCCCAGATTGCGCTCAAGTACTTGTTGGTGAATGTATCGGTAGCTGGGTAAGTCGCGGTTCCTTGTCGCGATGGTTCGCGTGTACCGAGTTGCCTTGCCAGAGAGGGGAATGTCGTTGGAAAGCGGTTTGGCTGCAAATCGAGTCATCTATCTGGATTGCCATTCGACGACTCCAACGGACCCCATTGTCTTGGAAGCGATGCTGCCTTGTTTCGCCGAGGTGTTCGGGAATCCGGGAAGTCATACCCATGCTTATGGCGGACGGGCCAGGGATCTGGTCGACACCGCACGCGAGACCATCGCGAATGTCTTGGCGGTTGAGTCCGACGAGATTGTCTTCACGAGCGGAGCGACGGAAAGCAACAACTTGGCAATTTTTGGCGCGGCCAAACGTTGGCAAGGGAAACGCAAGCAGTTGGTGACGATCGGAATCGAACATCCCAGTGTGCTGGAGCCCCTACGCCAATTAGAACGCGAGGGATGGCAGGTAACGGTCGTGCCGGTTGGGCAACAAAAGCCTAGCGCGGCGTTGTTCGGAGATCCGAGTTCGCGCGATTCCTCGCGTGAAATCGTTCCGCCGGGGATTGTCGATTTGGAGGCGCTGCGGTCGGTTTTATCCGAAGAAACGGCCGTCGTTACGATGGCGATTGCCAATCACGAGATCGGCGTGATTCAGCCCATTCGGCAGGTTGCGGAGATGGTGCATGCGGTGGGCGCGATGCTACACACGGATGCGACGCAGGCTGTGGGGTGGTTGCCTTTGGCTTTGGATGAGTGGCAAGCCGACATGGTCAGCTTTTCTGGCCACAAGTTTTACGGGCCCAAGGGTATCGGGTTCTTGTATATACGGCGCCGTCCAACGTACTCGGGGGCGCGACCCGTGCGGTTGCAACCAAGAGTCTGGGGTGGGGGCCAGGAATTTGGGTTTCGGTCCGGAACATTGAATACGCCAGGAATTGTGGGAGTTGCGGCGGCTTTGCGGTTAGCTCAGGACCGTCAACCGTTCCAGGCCGCGGAGGTTGCTGACCTTCGCCAGCGGCTTTGGAGCGGGATGGTGGCGCGTGTACCGGATATTCAGCTTAACGGTCCAAATTGGCAAATGGGCGGGCTGCGCCTGCCACACAATTTGAATTTTGCTGTGCCATTTGTCGAGGGTCAGACGATCACGCTCCGGGCAACTGGGGTAGCGGTTTCGAGTGGGAGTGCTTGTTCCAGTTCAACGCCAGGCGTTAGTACCGTCTTGCGAGCGATTGGTTTGACCGACGACCAAGCCCGAAGTAGCTTGCGAATCGGTTTGGGTCGCTTTCACACTCGCGAAGACATCGATTTGGCCACGGAACGATTGTGCGACGGTATTTTGGGAAGTCGAGGCTGAAGTCAGCTTTCCAAAACGGGAGCTGGTGGCTATTATTTAACGAACCATTTGTTTCGAAATATTAGGAGCAAAACGAAAATGGCGATTACACTGACCGAAAAAGCAGTCAAAGAAATCAACCGCATCATCCAAGAGGACGGGTCTCTTGGTACGGATGTGAAGGTCCGCGTTGGCGTGGCTGGTGGCGGATGTTCCGGCTTCCAATACACGTTCCAATTGGACCAGAACTTTGACGAGACCAAAGACAACTTGTACGTTCAACACGGCTTGGGTGTGGTGGTGGACAAGAAGAGTGCGTTGTATTTGGAAGGAACGACCGTTGACTTTTATGAAGGCTTGGACCAACGGGGCTTCAAGTTCGACAATCCTTCGGCGAAGCGGTCTTGCGGTTGCGGTAGCTCCTTCCAAGTTTAGTCGAATTTCCTGCACGTTAGAACAACGGTAGCTGTTCGCGAAACTTGATGGCTAGATCTGTTATCAAAAGCGTAACCAACAAAACAAAAAAGCAGGTCTCCCCGATAGAGACCTGCTTTTTTTGTTTGAATCGATTGGTTTTGGAAGTCGACTTGGCGACGCTGGATGGCCAGCGTGTTAGCGACGCCATTCCAGACCGAAGGTGAAGCCGATCGTCGTCAACGATTGATCGCGAATCCCGGTGACTGGTTCTCCGAAGCCGAAGGCGGAGAACGGATTCAGGCCCGTGGTTCGCGTGTCGGCCCGGACCACGCCGTCCCACATGTGCAGAGCTTGAACACCGGCTCGCAGGGCGATGTCTCGTGTGACGTGGTAGGCGGCATCAAAACCGAGGTCCAGGGTCGGAACGAAGCTGTTGTCGCTGAACGTTGCTTCGAAGATCTGAACTTGAGGTCCGCCGAAAACCATATCCGAGGCCATGTAGCGTTGGGTGTTGTAACCGGCAGCCAGGGCCGCGTCTGCACGCCAAGTCCAGCGTCCGACGGTTCGGTTGTATCGAGTACCCACATGGGCCCCAAAGACCGAGTTCTTGGCACGTTGTTTGAATCGTAGATCGTCGTCAACCAAAGGACCAAAGAAAGCCACGAGGGAGTCTTCGATCGTTTCGTCGTTGAAACCTTGGTAGCGGGCACCAAAGTAGGGTTCTAGCAACGCACCGTTGGAAAGTTCCTGGCGGAACAAACGATTGAGTTCGACATTGCCAATCGAGGTGCGAGTCAAAAACGGACGAGCGATCAAAGCGTCTTGGCCTTGCGAGAAGAAGCCTCCTTCGCTGGTCATCCAATTGAGGTCCCAGCCGGTACCGTCTTCACCCATGTGACCGAGGTCGAAGCGATTTCCCCACATGAAGTCGTTGCCCGTCGCCACGTTGTTGGCGTTGACGGTCGACGTTGCTCCCGGTCGAGAGGTCGACATGTAGGTGCGGTCGTACGTGAAGTACCAACCCGTGTTGCCTTGCGGTTTGGTGCGGATATCGTCCAACGTCATTGGAGCAAACATCTGCGTGTCATAATTGAATAGGCTGGACTCGTACTGTCCATGAACGTCGGGAGTTGGACCAACGCCCGGTTCTGGGTCGCCCATCAACCCGGATTGACCATACGCCGGGAGCGTCGTTGAACCGATGGCCATCGTCAGGACGGCAAAGGTAGTCGTGAATAGTCGCTTCAACATGGTTGAGATTCCACTTTTCAGCCAATCGAGGACCTGCCCTATCGGGTAAACACGTGACGCGGGCAGGAGCAACGTCAACGGTAGTATCGGAAGTCAGCTTTGTAAGGGTTGAATAAGAAAGGTAAAATTTCGCGAATATAGCAGCAAAACCGATCGCAACGGCCCTCGAGTACCCCCCTAAAGGGTTGGTGAACCCTGAGATTTGCCATTTTTTCCCCCGTTCCGCTCGGATAACTGCGGATTTCCAATGGGAGCTCGCGCTTTGGGAAACGGCCGCGCGGAGGTGTTCGGGGGTCATGCCCCGCGGTTCCGCAAATGTTCAACTTCTTCGATTGTAGGGATTCACGGCTTTTTTTCCGTTGAAGCATTGAAGCGAGGCAAGTACGATGGGGGAAGGCGTTGGTCGTGCCGGCGCCCATTTCTAGGTTGGCGGGACCGTCTGGTCATCCCAACTATCAGGGCTCGTCCCCAATTTATTGCGGTAGGAAAAATATGAGCTGGACCTTTTCATCTGGCCGACGATTGGTCGGTTTCGTGGCGATCGCGGTCGCGACGATTTGGGGCAGTGCCGCCCGAGCGGACGTCCCTTTTACAATCACAATGAACTACGACGTTACGGGAACGGGTCAATACGAAGCGTACCGTAACGACTTCGTCGAAACCATGTCGACGATCGAGACTTTGTTGCACTCGTGGCGCGGTCCTCGAGCGATTGAATCCCAATACACGGGTTTCACAATCGACGTGACCTTTGATGCGATCGACGGCGAGTTTGGTGTGCTGGCGTTCGCGGGTCCTCGCGATGTTCTTCGCTGGGGTGGCCCGGGGTATGGCAAACACGGCACCAGCGGTGCGGTGGTTCGTTCTGGTGCGTCGACTTATGACGAAGACGATATGGCTTTTATGGCCGCTACAGGGATTCTTCGGTCGACGATCATGCACGAAACATTCCATGCACTGGGTTTCCCAGGGGTTTGGAACGATTTCGGCTATCGCTCGCGCGTGGGTGCTGGATTTGTTGGCCCCAATGCACTGGCGGCCTATCGTGAAGCGACGGGAAACCGTTTTGCTCCGTTTGTGCCCGTTGAAACAGCGGGTGGTAGCGGAACGGCTGGCGGTCACTGGTCAGGTTCGGATCCTTACTTCTACAATCCTCAGACCGGTGTTGGCGAACTCATGATTGGTTTCGCAACCGAAGAAGCTTGGTTATCGCCGGTGACTTTGGCCCAATTCCGTGACCTCGGCTACACCGTTCCAAGTTTGGGCGGCGGTCGCGTCGACGATTTCTGGCCACGTGGTCCTGGCTTGCCAAAAGATCCAGCTCCAGACGGTGACGACGACGATGATGGTCGAACCGATGACGGTGGCACAACGGGTCCTGGTGGTCCAGGCGGCCCCGGAAATCCAGGTGGACCGTCCCGGCCCGGTAAGCCAGGTGGCTGGGTCGACTGGGGTGGCCGAGGCGGATATGCCGGCGGACCCAGCAACTTGTCGGGTGTACCTGAACCAACTTCGGCTTTGGTGTTGATTCTGGCCGCTGGTTTCCAGTTTGCCCGCAGCCGTCGTCGCAGCTAGGTTTTAGTTGTCTAACGAAATTCGAAGGTCCTCGCTTTTTGAAAAAATGGCGAGGACTTTTTTTATGCTTGTTCAATCGATGGTGATGGTTCCGACGGGCAAGGACATAGGACTCGGTGCAAGAAAGTTGTAGCCATGCCTTGTTTTATCGGGTACATTACCATGTGCCCGGGGGCGATTCCGGTACTCGAATATTCCGAAAGGTTCGTAATGAAGTCGTGCGGTAGTTCGTGGTTGGTTCGACGATTGTTGGCGGTGGCCACGCTTTGTAGCTTGTTCGGAACCGCAATGGTCCTGGGCATTGGTGCTCGGGAACAGGTGATTGCTCAAGAGAACGTCACACAAGAAACGAAGCAAGAACCCGCCGTTGCAGCAGCAGAAAAATCGTCTCAAGAGAAAACTGCGAACGGCAAAACCAAAAAGAAGGCTGCCAAGCACGATCGTTTTGTGCGGATCAACAAGGACGAGAAAGGGCGTCCGGTATCGATGGATACTTCGACGATTCGTTACACCAAGAAGATGCCCGACGGAACCGAGTTGATCGTGGACTTGGTCGGGGTCGTGCATATCGGTGAGAAGGACTATTACTCGGCGTTCAACGAACAGTTCAAAAACTACGATGCCTTGCTTTATGAATTGGTGGCCCCAGAAGGCACGAAAGTTGACGCAAGGAACGAAGGTGGGGGAGTGAATCCTGTGGCCGCCCTCCAAAAAGGCATGATGGCCGGGCTCGACCTGCAATTTCAATTGGAACACATCAACTACAACGCCAGCAACTTTGTGCATGCGGATATGACGCCGGAAGAGTTCGGCCAGTCGATGACCGAGAATAACGAATCGGTCGCCAAGATGTTCTTTCGGATGATGGGAACCAGTGCCGCGATGAGTGGTTCCAGTGGCGAAGCGGAGATGCTGCGTGCGTTGATGTCGAGTGGCGACGAGCGAACTTATCGGCTGCGTCGCTCCGCAGCCAGTCAATTGATCAAGATGGACGTTGGGATGGTGGCCTTTGAAGGGGACAACGGTTCGACCATCATCACGCATCGAAATGGCAAGGCCTTCAAAGTTTTGCAAGCGCAAATCGATGCGGGCAAACGCAAGTTGGGAGTGTTTTACGGAGCCGGACACTTGCCAGACATGGAACGTCGTTTGATTGAAGAATTTGGAATGACCGCTGGTGAACCACAATGGCAGGTCGCTTGGAAATTGCGCGCCGAAAGTAAGTAATATCTAACCAAAGGAATTCCGACATGTCTGCCCGAATCCTGCTCGCGTTTTTGGGATTGCTTTGTTGGAATTGCAATAATTCCCGCTTGTGCGGCGCTCAAGAATTGCTGTTTGAGGATTCCTTTGAGACGGCTTTGTCGGACAAGTGGGAGTTTGTTGGGTTGGACCGTGAGGACGTTCGGATTCGCGACGGTGCCTTGGAGATTCGGCTCGAAACGTTGGCCGATCCCCGATCGCAACGGGTCTTGAAGGTTAACTTGCCGTTCTCCACGGCGGATTCGGTTGTCGCGTCGGTGGAGGTCACCGTGATTGGCGAGTCGTTGCCGCATGGGGCGTTTGCCGGACTTTGTTTGACCAACGCTAACGGCACAGAATTCACCGTTCGGAAGACGAACATCGATGGCTACTTCGTGTTGTCGCCGGGAGAAGTGGAGTTTATTGGCGAAGAGGGGCAAGAAGGTGAGCCAGGAAAGTACACGGTGAAATACTGGCCCGCTGATCCGTCATTTGGTCCGTTGCGCGTGATTGTGCGGGGGGATTATGCCCACTTTCAAGTGGGGCCCAACCAAGACGGTAGCTATAAGAATTTGTTCCACTCGGCGATTAATCCCTCAGCCGAAGGCATGGGCTTTGGGCTCACGGTCGTTGGTTCCAAAGACGTCGACATGAGTGGTGAGCGTTGGGTTCGATTTGACAATTTTCAGGTCACGAAGCTTTAGACGCGATCAACGAATTCAAGTGCGAGGGTCGTGCCCAGAATCGCGGTACGTTTTCTGACTTGCCAATTGCTTGTGAACGCGCATCGCGAGAATGAAAAAGGTTCGGCGCTTTGGAATGCGGCGCGTTTGGGAACCGAAGATATTGTCTCTCTGCAATTGGTTTGGGAACGAACCGACCGCGAAAAGAAGTGAGCCCATTGCATATGAATTGGCTGGTGTTCCACGTTGCGAGCGGGCAGTCGTTTTTTAGCGGAGTG
>JAEUIP010000186.1:0-320 GCA_016795075.1 Planctomycetaceae bacterium
AAAGCGTGACTCGTGAGAATCAAACGGTGCAAACTCTTGATCGACCAATCATGGCGTTGCAGATAGTCGGCCAAAAAATCCAAGAGCTTCAATTGTGTTGGTTCCTCACAACGGACACCGAAGTCACTCGGCGTTGCCACCAGCGGTTTGCCAAAATGGTGCATCCAGACCCGGTTTACGATCACTCGGGCGGTCAACGGATTGTCTCGGGAAACAATCTGCTCCGCTGATTCGCGGCGACCGCTTGAGGACTCCGGATAGGGTTCGTTCCCTTTCGAAAGGACCGTCAAGAATCGTCGCGTTGCATCTGGGCCACGATT
>JAEUIP010000186.1:330-11054 GCA_016795075.1 Planctomycetaceae bacterium
ACATACGAATTCGCCGGCGGCTGTCGATCGATCACCGCCATGGCTCGCGGTAATTCTGGGGGAGCCGTCGCTTGGTGTTCCGCAAGTTGCGTTGACTTTTGTTGCAAACTTGCGAAATCGGCATCCGCCAGAAAATCGCCGATCTGATCCGCCGGTACATTCAACGGCGAATCTCCCCGAAAAAGTTCAATCGCAAACCGCAACGATTCTTCAACTTGCAAGACGGCAGAGTCGTTGGCTCCATGGTCCTCAAATGTTTTCCAAACTCCACGCAATAACTCGGCGTAAAACATGGCGACATCCCGCTTCGACTGCAACTTGGCCGCCTTCAGCTTTTCCAGTACGGGAGCCGCAATGGGTCGGCGATTGAGCCGTCTGCGGGGTTTATCTTCGTTCGCCCCATCCGACTGGCCCGTCGCCGTTTCACCTGTTCCGTTTTGCTCGCCGGACTTTTCATCGGAGACGGTTTCCTCGCGCACGTCCCAGTCTTCTGTGCCCGCCCCGGCATCCGCCGGTTGATCTTGCAGGGCTTGCCACTCTTGCAATTGGGCAGCAACCGAGCTCTCAAAGTCTTCGTCCGGGAGTGCCATAAGCACTCGCAAGGGGCGAAACCAAACTCCAGCTTCATTTCGCGAGCGAGTCATCCGCTCCAGACGATCCTTCCAACGGCGGACCATTGCCGGTCGAAGATCTTCCGCCGCTAACGGTACCCGATCCTTGTTGCCCAAGTCCATACCGGCTGGCGGTTCGTAAACCGCCACAAAGTACTCGGGCAAGCGATCTCTTGTGAACTGCTTGATCGCAGCCACTTGTTGGTTGCGAAAATCATCCAACTCACGTTGCAATTCCCGTTGCCGCTGCTCATAGGCTCGGCGAGCTTCCACCTGCACCCGCGGGCCAATGGGAGGCTTGTCGTCAGCGTCAGGACTGCTGGCCATCACACCGTGCAACGCGTAATAATCGAGCATCGAAACGGCGTCGTACTTGTGGTCATGGCAGCGAGCGCACGACACGGTCAAACCCATCAACCCACGAGTCACGACATCGATTCGATCGTCCAGCGTATCGTTGTAGTCGATAAAACGTCGGCCAACGGTCAAAAAGCCCAACGCCGCGAGCGGTGTCAAATCATCACCCAAGTCCATTTGATCAGCCGCCAATTGATGCCGGACGAATTGATCGTACGGCAAGTCTTTGTTGAAGGCTTCAATCACGTAGTCGCGATACGTATAGGCGTGCGGATAATTACGATCCTTGGCGAAAGCATAACCTTGGGTGTCGGCATACCGAGCGACGTCCAACCAATGCCGAGCCCAACGCTCGCCGTATTGCGGGCGAGCCAACAGATCATCAATCAAGCGTTCCCATCGATCTGGCCGAGAATCCTTCAAGTACGCTTCAAGTTCCGCCCAAGTCGGCGGCAATCCAAGCAAGGTGAAATACGCTCGCTTCACCAATGTCCGATCGTCCGCCATTGGGCCAGGTTCCCAGTTGTGTGCGGCTAAGTTTTGTCGCAGCAAATAATCGATCGGCTGCGGTGTCATTTCTGCTTCAGGAACTTCGGGGCGCTGAAGCGGTTGAAATGCCCAATGCTCGGCTTGGTTGTGGAGGACCCTCGCTTCCATCGGGCTGCCAATGACGACCGACTCCGGCCAAGGCACACCTGCCAATAGCCATTCACGGAGAGCCGCTGCTTCCTCGGCCGGCAACTTTTCGTCCGGCGGCATTTTCAGTTCGTGTTCGTAAGAAATTGCCTGCAACAATAGCGAAGCCGTTGGGTTGGCTTGATCGTACGCGGGACCTTGTTCACCACCGTGCAGCAGGGAAGCCCGTGAATCCAGTCTCAAGCCGGCTTCCTGAGTATCAGGGCCATGGCATTCGACACACTTTGCCAACAAAACCGGGCGAACCCGTTTCTCAAAAAAATCTTCGGCCGCTTCTTGGGCCAAGCCTGGCGCTAACCAAGACGAAACTCCCCAAACAAGGACCGAGAATGCAAAGAATCTGCGAAACTGCAGGCAAGGGAACTGCGACATATTTGATTCGGCAGTCGATCGGAGGGGAGGGCAAAAGCGAATCGGCGGGATTGGCATCCGTTGCCAACCGCATCATTGTACGCGAACTTCACCCTTCCCGCAATAATTTGGCCCGTTGCTGCGAATATTTACTTGATTCTCCCGAGCCGAAAGGTTTCAATAGAAGTCTCGTCCCAGCGATCCCTCAAGCCTTGGCCAAAAAGCACCGATCGATGCAACTGCCCGAAAGCCTCAAACGCGATCCATTTGTTGGCCATCTGTTGGCATCGATTGCGGAGGTTTACTCAAAACTGGGGCCCGGATTGTTGGTCGATGCTTACCGCGAAGCCTTGACCATGGAAATTCGCTCCAAAGGCATCCCCTTCCAGGTCAAGCCGCGAATTCAAGCCTACTACCACGCTCGGCCCGTCGAAGGGTACTTCTTTATCCCAGACCTCACCATCGCCAATCGGTTTATCGTGGAAGTTCGGACCGACGATTCTCGCCGAGCCAACGATATTCATCGCTACATGAAAACGTACCTGATGATGAGCCAATTCAAACAAGGCTTCATCCTGGACTTTGACGCGCCCAACTTGATCTCCGTCGCCGAATACATGACGGTCGAACACGCCGAAGGACTTATCCGCGGTTAGCGATCGACGAGGCTCGCGACCCACTTCGATGTTTGAATCGTAATCAGAGGCCGTCGTATTCGCCCGTCGGTAAACTCGAAGTGGTGTCTCAAGCAGAAGGGCGATTACCAATCTTTGCCCGCAGGGATTCGATCATCGTTTGCAAATCATCCAGGCTCTTGCCTAAGAACTCTTCGTCGGATGATTCCGATTCACCTAGGATTGACTGCAGGATGCGAATCATCTTGATACTGGCGCGCGTTTCACCACGAGCTTCACCACGAGCTTCACCACGAGCTTCACCTAACGCAAATCCTTTTGCTTCGCCCTTTTTGATAAGTTGATCGGCGACGGAGCCCGGTTCGGGCTGGACTGGCCAGAATTCAGTGACTAATTCACTCATTTTTTCTTCTCCCACTACTGGATTAACCGACATCACATAAACCCGAATCGTGTCGAGCAAGGGAAGTCCGAGTCTTCTGGACTAGCGATGGCGGTTGATTGTAACAGAGGCTACGGACTTCGCTGCTCATTCGACGAGCGATACGCAGCAAAAACATTGTTTGCAAACGTTTACGGCGATTCTAAAAACGGGCGAAGGCTGTCCCGCGTTTCCGGTAAATGCAGAGATTGTTTGCCAAACCCAGGCTGCGCACCCGCTTCAATCGCCTCTTGTTGAGCACTGGCATAATTGGAAACCAACATCACAGGAGAATCCGCTGTCCTCGCCGTCGAAACCCACTCCCGGATAACGTCCAGTCCTTGCGAACCATCCTGATCCAAGATCCGATTAACCAACACCAAGTCAAACTTCGCGCGTTGAGCAAGCGCCAACGAATCCGCCAACGTGGCGGACGATTCGATCCGCACGGTGAAATGTGCCTGCAACATCCGCGTCAAACTGGCGGTGTCCGCCCCACAATGCCCAACCAACAACACACTTCGCATCGTCTGTACGACTCCCAAGTCTAATGGTTCGCGGTTGATTCTGGCCCCAACGCTTCCAGGGCATGTTGCTTGATTCGTTTGATCATTGCCGCCAACCCGTTCTTGCGGTTGCTACTCAAAGAAGCGCCGAAACCTAACTCGCTCAGGATTTGATCGCCATCGAGCTTCAAGATTGTCTCGCAATCCTGGCCGTTGAAATAGGCCAACACAATCACAATGAGCCCGCGAACGATGAGCGAATCGCTTTCAGCCTGCAAAAAGAGACGCGGGGGGCGATTTTCGTCGACCTGCGACGTCAGCCAAACCGAGCTCATACAGCCCAGTACTCGATTGCATTCACGCAGCAAATCCGGCGACATTTCGGGGAGCTGTCGCCCCAGTTCGACCAAGTACTCGTATTTTTCCTCACTGTCGGCGAACAACTCGAAAGAGTCTTTCAGTTCCGCAACAGTGGGCGGGAAGTTACCACTCATAGTCCTACATTATTTCAATCAATTTGGTGCGTGCGAACGCCAACTGCCCACATCCTTTTTCCCGCGACTTGCCTGCCAACGTCAAGCGAGCCCGAAAAAAATCCGTGTCGAGCCACTACAGGCGGAGAATCTGCTGCCACGCGGCGACAACCTCTGCCGGTTGGCGAATCATCCAGACCACCCCAACCACGTTCAATAATCCGGCCAGAGCGATGAACAAGGGCCCATACAAGTTCGAGTGCGTCGGCACCGACACGACGCTCGCTTGCAACCCAGCTTCCAACAACCGCCATCCCGTCAAATTCTGTTTCCGCCCAGTAGAAACCAACTGGACGCATCGAAGCCAAGGATGGGATTCAATTTGAAAGTGGATTCCCAAATTCGGCAGGCGGACGTTTTCACCCGACCAATGTGGCTTGTCCAATTCGATCAGGACATCCGACAACAGAGGCCGGATTTGATCCTCGCGGACATTGTAGATCACCAATCCCGGCCGAACCATCATCGACAACAACGAGGTGAGCAGCCCGTAAAACGCCAGTAACATTAACCACACAAATGGCCCAAATCGCGAAACCGCGTTTTCCGGAAAGAACAACTCCATCGGCCCAACAATCATCATGCCACTGACTGCCACCGACAAAATCGCGATATCACGACCCGTCGTCGTCACAAACGGGTGCTTCCGCAGGTGAAGCCATCCCAGCAACAACAGATAAACCGAGAACGGTACTACCACGATACAAAACTGAACGGGCAACACGGCTATTTCGATTTCCCAACCAATAAGTTGCAAGACTTTCGCGCTGTTGTGCCAACACCACAGCTTTCCATCACAATGTACACCGTTCACCACGATTTGAACACCTGGACAAAGTTCGCGAAACTTCAATCGCAACGTGTATTGGACATTCGCGATTGTTCCGACTTTCCCACGAGAAATGGCCGCCGATAGAAGGCTGCCCGTTGCACGAATTTTCCTGGCGAACGTTCGCGCGCCTGAGCCGAGAATCAACCTCGGCCGGATGGCGCTAACCGCCGCTTCAACAAACTGTCCCGCTCCTAAACAGAGCCAGACAGACCGCCCCGTTGAACCAAACTCCAGAAGACTACTTGACCCACACAACAACCTAGTGTACTATTTACGCCAAACACACCAAGAGCCTGCTAAATGGACTGCTGGGTGAGGTTGGGATTGGGAGGTGAAACCAGATGTTTTTTTCGATCGATCCTCAAAATGGGGTCGCCATCTACGAGCAGTTGATTCGCCAAGTGAAGTTTGGCGTCGCTGAAGGCACGTTGCGGCCGGGGCAATTGCTACCCAGCGCTCGCGTCCTCAGCCAACAACTGGCCATCAACCCCAATACCATCAACCGAGCTTTTCAGCAGTTGCAATTGGACGGCGTCTTGGAGTCGATACGGGGCAAAGGTCTGGCCGTCGGTCCGCGAGCCTTGGCGTCGTGCCGTAAGGCTCGACAGTCGCTGTTGGAAGTGCGAATTCGAGAGGTCTTGAGCGAGGCGCTTCACGCGGGGCTTGCCCCCGACGAAGTTCGCCAAATGGTCCTCAAGCAACTCGGCGAACTAAAAGGCAAGGTTCCCACCGTTTCATCGACCGTTGCGGAAGAGACCGGCTAGCCTCAGTCCCCAAAGAGGTCTGCCCCTCTCCGCTCACACCTTTTTGTCCGAAAGTTATGACATGCCCTCCCAACGGTCAGACCCGTTTGAGGACTGAGCCTAGTTGCAAATCCAGCAGGATGGTGCCGAACGAGTGTTGACTTACGGTTCGCCGATTCGCGAAGACAAGGAGTTTGATCATGGTCGAAGAATCCGACAACCCAGCAATTCAGGTGTCGCAATTAGGCGTCACATTCCCAGGATGTGTGGCGTTACGCAACGTCGATCTGCAAGTTCCGAAAGGAACCGTTTTCGCTTTGCTGGGCGAAAACGGAGCCGGCAAAACAACGCTGATCCGAGTCTTGACTGGCTTTACACAACCCACATCCGGACAATGCAACGTCTTGGGCCTGAATCCCGTTCGCGACGCGGTGCAAGTCCGCCAGCGGATCGGCTACGTCTCCGATGCTCCGGCCATGTACGATTGGATGCGAGTTGACGAGATCGGTTGGTTCGCGGCTTCGTTTTATCCCGACGGCTATTTGGAGCGATATCGCGAGTTGATCGCCGGTTACGAAGTCCCTTCCGATCGCAAGATTCGCCACTTGAGCAAAGGGCAGCGCGCGAAGGTGGCGTTAGGACTCGCCTTGGCTCACGACCCGGAACTCTTGATCTTGGATGAACCGACGTCGGGTTTGGATCCGTTGGTGCGGCGCGAGTTCTTGGAAAGTCTGTTGGACCGGGTCGCGGATGGTCGGACTGTGCTTTTGTCCAGTCACCAAATTTCCGAGGTCGAACGAGTCGCGGACCAAGTCGCGATTCTGCACCAAGGGCAAGTCCGGTTGCTGGATTCCTTGCAGAACCTACGCGATTCCTTTGTCGAGTTGACCATTGGCCTGTCCGATCCGCTGGTCTCACTCCCTGAACTCGAAGCACCCGCGGAAGTTTTTCGCAGTCAAATCAACGGTCGCCAACAGCGAATGGTCGTACGCGATCTGTCGCCGCAGCAATTGGAGGAAGTCAAAGGCTGGAATGGCGTCGAACAAGTTTCAACCCACGCGACGTCCTTAGAAGACATTTTTACCGCCTGCCTGCGCGGCAAGCAGACGCCAAAAACATCAGGGTAAGCCTCGGCCCAGTAAATCTCGTCGCATATCCATGATCGTGCCTACGGAGAAGCATCGTGAATCCACAAACCAGCAAATTAAGATTGATGCGTTGGCGTCTGCTTGGGAAGGAACTACGGCAATTGTTTCCCATCTTCGCGGCGGCACCTGTGGCTTTGATTGCATTCCTGTTTCTTGTTCCAACCATTGGGGAATTCCCCAATATCCGCAGCGGCTTGCCATGGGAATTGGCGTTCCAATTGCCCGGTGTCGTCTTTTCGTTGGGTGCCGTTGGTTTGTTGGTATGTCAAGAAAAAGAACAACGGTCGTTGCAATGGTTGGCCGCGTTGCCGATCCCACCGCTGGAAATCGTATGGGGCAAATTATTGGCGGGCATCGTGGGCGTGGCTCTCGTTTTGATGACTAGTCTGTTGGCTTCGCTTTTGCTGCAGCCCCTTTTTCCAGTTCAGCTCGACTTGGCACAGTGGTTACTGTGCTTGGCAATCAACCTGTACATCCTGGTCGTCGGATTGGCGATTGGGTGGCGGATGGAATCAACTATGGGTGCGATGTTCCTGATCCTCGTGCTGGCGTTTGTTCCGGCCGGTTTGGCTCAGGGAATTGATTATGTCGTCTTTCCGGAGCCAAACCTAGCAAACCAATCGGGGTTTTATACCAAGGTCCTGGTCGGGATCTTCTACGTGACGTTGGGAATTGTCGCCTTTTTTCTGGTGTGGCTGTGGGGTCGTCGCTCCTTGACGGCGATGTCCACGAAGAACCCAGACTTTGATCGGTCATGGCTTCCGTACCGTGTTTCGTCGTCCCTGCCCAAACAACGTCATTTGATGTCCCCCGCTGCGGGCTTGATTTGGCAGATGGTTCGACAAAATGCTTGGTCGCTGATGGTGATCAGTCTGATATTCGCTATTTCATTGGGCCAATTGGCGATCTATCAGCTCGAGTATTCGACGCAGATTGCAATGATCGCGGCCCTGGCTACATCTTGGTTGGGCGTCATGACGTTTGGTGGCGATTCGCACAAACACCAGGTGCGTTTTCTCGCAGATCGGGGCGTTTCGCCAGCCACCGTTTGGTGGACTCGTCAATTGGTTTCAATTTCGATGTTGTCGTTGTTTGCGCTGTCCGCATTGGCAGTCGCCTTGATGGAGCTGAATAAGCAAATCGAGCCACAGATGACCTTGCACCCTAACCGCGGACCATTAACCTTCGTCAACCTGCTCTTTCTGCTACTACTGATGTTGATGTTCTTGTTCTCGGTTTATGCATTCAGTCAGTGGTTAGGGCAGTATTTCCAAAGTGTCATCTTGGCCATTGTCATCGTACCTCCCGTCGCTATTAGCGCCGCAATGTTCGCGATAACACTGTTTCGCTGGTTGGGAATTGACATCTTATTCGTCGGCATGCTGACGATTTTCCCCATGGTCGGAACGTGGTTGGCCACGCGTACATGGATGGATCGGCGACTAGGATTTCGCAGCGCAGTCGCTCAACTGAGTGTAACCTTCGGGGGCATTGCAATCGTATTGGGTAGTTTGATCGCGTGGCCTCTCATGGTGCCGTTGGACATCAATCCAACCATCAAAGCAGAAATGCAAGAGTTCCAACAAAGTCGCGATTTCCACCCGAGAATTGGTTCAAGTTACCGCCCCTTGGAAAGCAATTTCGCAGTGGCTCGACGACAGATCATCGATGAGGAATCGGAGCGGTTGGCACAAGATTTCCGACAAAATTTGTTGCAAGAGTTATCTCGGATCGAAGCCGATTTGGCCTT
Organism: Planctomycetaceae bacterium; assembly: GCA_016795075.1. Taxonomy (GTDB): domain Bacteria; phylum Planctomycetota; class Planctomycetia; order Pirellulales; family Pirellulaceae; genus M30B19. Next base: position 8,914 of record JAEUIP010000186.1, read on the forward strand.
TGCCGACAATGCCTTGGATTGGAGCCTATACCGTTCGGATGGATTGTTCCTGGAGTCCTTAGCGGAACTTGTGCCCGGCTGGGACATGGATGCCACCGAACGAACGGACTTGTTCAATCGAGTCCTGCGCGCTCATTTTCAACTGCATCGTCGAATTCGACAAAGTGACCAAATACCCGACCAAGACACTGCCGATCTCGCAGAGATTTGGTCATTGCAACAACTCATGCAACCGGAACGCAGTCAACTGGTAGAAGATCAACTGTATAACGAAATGGTGTCGTATCTGGCCGACGATCTTGCTCGGCAAGAGGCACGTCGTCGCGCATTGATAATGACGCGGTCGGAACTGGAACAACAAGAAATATCAATCTGGCAGTCCAACGGACAGTGGGTATTTGCAGGTCTTTTTATTCCACCGTCAGTTCTTGGGAATTCCGCAGCAGCTCGCAACCGCCAACATCGACAAAACGCGATCCAGCTCCTCGAAGACTTGTGGGTCCTGTCGGGCGAGTCCATCCGTTCACAGGATGAAATCCTCAAGCGAGTGGCGGAAAATCGAGAAGAGCTGGGCGCCCATTACGGCATTGGGCGACTGGGCAAATACTTTCGAGTCAACGACGTCGCTGCCGTCACTCCGAGTCTATTTCCTATTTATCAAGGTCGGGGTTTGCCCGGACAACAATGGCGAGCCGGTTGGGAACAACAAGCGAAACGGCTTGCAAAACGGCCAGTTGTCAGCGAAACCCCAACGGTGAAGTCCGCATCCCAAGGAGTGCAAGAATGAAAAGCACCGATTTACCCGCAAATAAACAAGTGCGATCGGGGCGTGGTTGGCTGATTACTGTCCTGCTTCCACCCATTGGACTACTGGGGGTCTTTTTGGCCTGGGCGGGCTTGGAGTATCGGGAATGGCTGACTATCGAAGCCAAAATCCAAGCTCGGCAAACAGCGAACCAAGCCATTACGTTTGAGCAGTTCCTTGAGTCTAATTACGATCGCTCGAATATCGACGGGATTCTTCCCTGGACGACGCTCGTTCGACAATCCGATAGCATGAGTCATCCGCTCTTCCACGAACGACAGGTCTCGCCCCAACATTTATTGGTTGATTTCTCCTTGGATTTCGGTCTCGACAAGTCGGTGCATTCCGCTTGGTTGCAACGTTCGAGCGCGAGTGGCGACGAGTATTTGTCATTGATGAAGCCTGTATTCGATCGACTCGACAAAGTCTTAACTCTGCCGCAACCAATTTTGACACCAAACGCTGGTCTCTCTTACGGTTCAATGTCTGCGCCAGGTTTGTATCGACTGCTCAACTTGGACATTATGGTCAGCATTGTTCGGCGCGATCGTGCTCGGATTCTGTCGGGTATTGAGCGATTGCAGAAATTGGATCAATTGATGATCAGCAACGAAATCGGCTGGAGTTGTGCGACTGAGATTTATCGCCAAAAGAATCGATTTACGTTGCTTTCATTTTGCTTGCATGTACCGGGATGGACGGCCGAGCAACTAGCGCAACTTGATCATTTCGCGACAACCGAAACAGAGTGGACGAGCCATTGGAAAGCGGATGTTGACAACTGGATTATCAATTCCCTGAACTCGGCGGATAGCGTCCATGCTATGTACTACACTTATCAAAGCAATAAAGTCATCGACCAAGTTTTTCGACCAACGCCGTCTTGGAGGGCCGATAGGCTTCGTGCCTATGAACAGCTGAGCACCATCTCGTTTGAAGATCCTTTCCAAGCGGCCAGCGAAATTACCCGAGGCTCCTCGAAACTTCGACTCGTTCCGCAGTACAACCAACTCATTGGCATTTCAAAAAGCCTAGTCGAAGCTGAAATGTTGCGTCGTTTGGTTCGGTGCGGCATTGCCATTCGACGTTATAAACAAACCTACGGTAAATGGCCGAAAGACTTGAACGAGCTAAACCAAAATCCCGCAACGATGGTCAATATCACCTTGCCGGTGGGGTACTCGATCGACTACGTGACCAGTGAAGCGGGCCCCGAAATCCGGATCTTCCGCACCAGGGGCGCGGTGAACGCCCAAACGCCGGAACTGTCGTCTGATTTGCTGACTCGCTGGGTCGTCATCTCGATTCGCGACGCAGAAGTCGAAACAGATGCCGT
>JAEUIP010000187.1:0-6916 GCA_016795075.1 Planctomycetaceae bacterium
GTTGACCTGTTCGGCGGCGCCCGTGATGGTGACGCTGTGATGGCCGGGGTCGCCATAGGCGACTTCGCCACCGCCGGCCACGGTTCCGATATCGAGCGAACCGAACGAGACCGTGACGGTGACGGAAATGTCGGAGTGCTGTCTGGTCGACTTTTCGGTCGTGTCGCGGCACCTGAGCGTCCTGGAAAAAGCGGGCGTGCTGACGGCGACCAAAGAAGGACGGACCGTGTTCTACTCGGTGCGCTACCAACACTTGACCGCGGCGTTTCGTTCGTTGGCCAAAGCCATCGAGACCTGTCGACCTAAATCGGTTCGGCCGAAACCGTCTCGTCCCAAAGTTTCTCGTCCCAAAGTTTCCCAACCGAAACTATCTCGATCCAAGTAAAGTGACCCATGAATCAAGCGGAAAACGTGGCCGATCCTAGCGGCATTAGCTTCTTTGAAAAGAACCTGACGTATTGGGTGGTGCTGTGCATGGTGGTTGGCGTCTTGATCGGCAAGTACGCGCCTTTCATTCCCCAATTCCTGGCGAAATTCGAATACGCCCAAGTCTCGTTACCCATCGCGGCTTTGATCTGGTTGATGATTTATCCGATGATGATGAAGGTGGATTTCGCGAGCCTGCGACACGTGGGACAAAACCCCAGCGGACTGTACGTGACGTGGGTAGTCAATTGGTTGATCAAACCGTTCACCATGTTTGGAATCGCGTGGTTGTTCTTTTATGTGATCTTTCAACCGTGGATCTCGGCCGAGTTGGCGAAAGACTATTTGGCGGGAGCCGTGCTCCTAGGTGCGGCTCCGTGTACGGCGATGGTTTTTGTTTGGAGTCATCTCACGCGGGGCAACGCCGCGTACACGGTGGTGCAGGTCGCGACGAACGACTTGATCATCTTGGTTGCCTTCGTGCCGATTGTGGCACTTCTGCTGGGCGTGGGTGGAATCGCAATTCCATGGATGACCTTGCTGGTTTCGGTCGTGCTGTTTGTGTTGATTCCATTAGCGGCCGGCGTTATGACGCGTTGGGCGGTGATCCGCTGGCGCGGGTTGGATTATTTCCAAAGCAACTTCATTCCCAAGTTCAATAACCTGACCATCGCTGGTCTGTTGTTGACGTTGGTCTTGATCTTTTCGTTTCAGGGCCAAGTGATCTTGGACAATCCTTGGCACATCGGCATGATCGCGGTGCCGTTGATTTTGCAAACGGTGTTGATATTTGTGTTGGCCTATGGGGCCTGTTATCGTCTGCGTTGCCCACACGCGATCGCGGCGCCGGCGGGGATGATCGGAGCCTCGAATTTCTTTGAGTTGTCGGTGGCAGTGGCGATCACGCTGTTTGGGGCCGCGTCCCCGGTGGTTCTCACCACGATCGTGGGTGTATTGGTGGAAGTCCCGGTGATGTTGTTGTTGGTGAAGTTTGCCAACGGGACAAAGTCTTGGTTTGGAGCGGAGTGATTGTGTTGGTGGGAATGGCAAACCAACCGAACTGCATCGCAGGTTGTGGATCGAGCCGAATTGGACCGTGGGAACGGTCCACGACAATTGGGGCGCGGTGAATTGGACGGTAGGAACGGTCCACGACAATTGGGGCGCGGTGAATTGGAGCGTGGGAATTGGACCGTAGGAACGGTCCACGACATTCGGTCCACGACAATCGGGGCACGGAAAATTGGACCGTGGGAACGGTCCACGACAATCGGTCCGCGACAATTGGGGCACGGTGAATTGGACCGTGGGAACGGTCCACGACAATGGCGACGCGGGTTAGCGTTGGTAGATTGGCAAGTAGTGGTAGTTGACGCTCAAGCTGAGGACGGCCATGCACGTCGCGTAGATGGGGCCACCGGCGCCTTCTTCGCCTTCGGGTGACCAACTGCCGTCGGGATTTTGTTTGGGCAGCAACAGTTCCCGTACGATTCTTTCTGCGTCGGTGGCGGTTGGGCCTCCCTGTTGATGCATGCCCTGAGCATAGTAATACGTCCCATACAAAAAGTACCGCGTGCCCCAGGCTGGTGGATTCTTTTTCAGCCAAGTGGTCGCCTGTGTCACTAACGGCGAATCGTATTGTCCACAAACTTGCATCGCCAAAACACCGGCGGCAGTCATCGCAAATTGAATATCGGAACCCCCGGGTGTGTAATGAAAGCCCGATTCTTCCCGCTGCGGTTGGCCGTCGGCGTTTAAAGGTGAAGTGCAGGATCGCTTCAGGTAGCCAATCGCTTGTTCGATGGCTCCATCAGGCACGTCCAAGCCATCGTTCTTGGCCGAGCGAAGGGCCATTAGCTGCCAAACCGAAACGGAGAGATCGGCATCGACCGCATCGGGTGTGTAGCGCCACCCGCCACGGTTTGGACCTTGTTTGGCGTGACGCTGGGCTTTGAGGATCAAGTCGATACCGGCCTGACACGCGTGATGAATTTTTTGATCTTGTTCGGCATCCGCGCCCATGCCGGCCACTTCACTCAACATCAACGTGATGATCCCGTGCCCGTACATACGTGAATTGTCGGCTTGTCCGAAATAACCTTCGTCGGTTTGCTGTTCGGGCAAGAGCACGAAGTCCAAGGCTTTCCGCATTGCTTGGCCTTTGGCGTCTTCTTGGGCGGGCGTGACGCCGGTGCTGGCCAGGGCCATGATCGCCAGTGCGGTCATGGTGGTGGTGTGTTGTCCTTGCGTGATCGCGCCGCTTTCGTTTTGTTGCGTCAACAGAAACTGCAACGCTCGTTCGATGGCCGCTTCGGTGGCTTGCCGCTCGGGGCTGGTCGAGGCCGCGAGTCCTTGCGCTTGCGTGACACTGGGCAGCAGCATCGAGCCAGCGCACGCCAACGCAACGAGACAGGCCAAACGCCACGAACGACAACTTGGTCGCCGGAGACCGGCATGGTTCTTATGACGGTTCATTTTGCTTCACGGCTCTTTTCGGAAAGCACTTTGTAGTAGTTTTCGATTTGCCTTCGATATCGGGGCGAGACGGTTTCCGCTTGACTTTCCGTGACATCGGCGGACTTCTGTTCGCGGAGCCGGCTCCAAGCGCCCACGGGTTCGGTCGCTAGTTCGTCGGTTGCCAGCGCGCGAGCCGTCAGCGAGCCCGGAGACCCGTTCATGGCCGCGGTCCCACTTTGCATCGCCGCTCCATTCGTCTGGCCGGGCGAGTTGGCAGGAGTTCGCGCTGCTTGGGCCATTTGCTGGGCCCGTTGTTGCTGGAGTTGTCGGCGAAGCGATTGAGCCAACCCTTGCAACGCGGCTTGGCTTTGCCCAGCTGTCGGCTGGCCCGACGATTCGCCCGATGGGGATGGTTCTCCCGACTCCGAACGACTCAATTGCCGGGCCAATTGATCCAGCAGTTCCGCTGTCGCGCGAGAGTCCATTTGCGACAAGATCGGGTTGCCAGTGGGCTGGTTGGAATTTCCCGAACTAGAGCTAGAGTTGGAGTTGGAACTGGGGTTCGATGCGGAGTTAGCGCTCGAGTTCGACGGGGCGTTGGCATTCGAGTTTTGACCATTCGCTTGAGCGGAATTCTCCGCCGCTTTCGCGTTGGCGTTTTCGCCGGAATTTGCATTTGAATTTTGCGCAGAATTTTGTTCGGCGGAACCATTTTGTTCGCTTGCACTGAATTGTTCGCTCGCTTGATTGGGTGCTGAGGCGCGATCTTGATTCGCGGAGCGGTTTTGTTCGGCGGACTCGCCTAACATTTGGCCTAATTCCTCCGCCCGTTGTTCGAGTGCTGCGTTGGCGGATTGCAGCGACTGGTCCACTTGTTGGGTATCGTTCGAATTGGCTTGTAATGGTTCGGCGGCGTCGGGGCTGCTCGCTTGAGCTTGTTGGATTTGAGTTTGCGCGGCGCGTGGTTCTTGATTCGCGGTGTTGGTCACATCCTGAGCCGCTTGTTGCAGAGCTTCGGCCGATTGTTCGGCTCCCAAGCGTTCTTGATGGGCCGCTGCTTGTTGTAGATCTTGGGCGGCGGCGGCAATCTGGTCTTGCACGTTGGCTTGTTGGCGGGCGGCTTGTTCCAATTCGGCGCGCGAGGCTTTGGTTTCGGCCATGTATCCGGCTTGATTCATCAGTTGGTTCAAGTCTTCACTCAATTCGGCGGCTCGATTGGCGGCCTGTTGGGTCAGGCGTTCCGCCAGCTCGCTGTGGGGATTGGGGGCGTCCAACGATGAGGGCCGTTGGTCCTGTTGCTGTCGTGCTTGTTGAGCGGCTTGGGTTCGTTGTTCGGCGCGTTGGCGGACGCCTTCCCAAGTCTTTTGAAGTGCTTGTTGTTGGGCAACTTGAGCTTCGGCCTGGGGCATTTGTTGTTTCAGCCATTCGTTGTCGGGCTGAGATTTTAATTGGTCCCGGTACTGTTGCAGTTGTTGTTCGGCTTGAGACACGCTTTGTTGGGCTTGTTGGACGCCTTGTTGAGCACGCTGCTCTTGTTGTTGTCGATTTTGGACTTCTCGGTCGGCCTGTTGTCGATCTTGATCGGCCAGACGATCCTGAGTTTGGTTGGCCCAATTTTGCCGTTGTTGTCGTTGATCTTCTCGCTCGAAGGGGCTTTCGTCTTTGTTGGCAGCCAGCGTCTCTTGGGTGGCTTGCAACTCGGGTTGCACGTCTTGCAAGGCTTGGTTCAGATTTTGTGCGGCTTGCTTGAGATCTTCATTCAAACCCGATGTGGCTTGTTCGCGAGCCGTTTGGATCGACTCTTGGAGTTGTTCGGCGGCGGCTGTCAGTTTTTCTTGCGACGGTGTTTGTTCGCCGGCTTGGGCTTGTTCTTGAGTCTCGTTTTGCAAGCGACGAACGATCTGTTCGGCCTCTTCAAAAGCTTGGTTTAGCTCTTGGGCGAATTCTTGGCGCAGGGGTTCGCGTACGGCGTCGGACTGTTCCAAGCTTTGCCGCAAATTTTGTTCTCGCTCGGCGGCGTGTTCGAGTGAACGTTGACTTTGTTCGGCCAAGGTCCGAGCGATATCGGACAATTCTTCTTGCATTTGTTCGTCGCGGGTCAACTCTTGTTCGAGGCTGCGGAGTAGTTCGCGCGGATCGGCTTCGGATAATGCGGCCAGGGCCTCGGCGTCACGCTCGAGGGAATTGCGTCGGTCCGTGAGTTCGGGTTGGAGTTCCTGCTCCTGAGCCAACTGCGCGAGAGTTTCCGCGCGATTCGGCTGGGGGGCTGCGGGCGCTTCGGCTGCGGGATCGTTGGACTCGTTGGCGAAGTGTTCGGCGATGGCTTGGAGAGTTTCTGCTTCGCGAGCTTGGGCTTGTTTCAAAGCATCCAATGCCTCGGCTATTGGCGGGGCTTCCGCACTCTCTGGTTTAGGATCTTGAGTAGGATCTTGAGTCGGCTGTTGCATTGCCTCTTGGGTGGCGTCTTGCGCCGCTTGAGTGGTGCGTTGCTCTGCGGCTTGAGCCAATTGTCGGGCCAGGTCGGCGACTTGAGCTTGCTTTTGTTGACGTTGGTCCAGCAGATTCTGTGACGCGGCTCGATCGACCAAGGCCGCTTCGAGGCGATCGGATGTTTGCTCGCGAGCTTGTTCGAGCCGCGACTGATTTTGTTGCAATCGTTCGGCGAGGTTGGGAACTTCGTCCGCGCGGAGTTGTTCGTGGAGCTGTTCGGTGGCGGCTTGGGCGGCTTCGACCGCATCAGCGCTGGCTTGGGCCAATTCGGCAATCGGCGGTGATAACTCCGCCAGCAAGCGGCGCGCCTCTGCGACGGAAGGTTGCAACAAGGTCTCTTGTTCCAACAAAGACGCCCGAACCGACTCCAAATCAGAAGCAGCGGAAACAGGGATCCGGTCCAGGTCCCAGCGTCTGGGAGTTATCTTTTGGCCAACCGCTTGCGCGGCGGTCGTCCACCGAAGACTATTGATGACACTGGCCATCTCGCGCAACGCTTCGGCACCGCGCATGTTTTCGTGTGCCCATTCGAGCTGTTGTCCAAAGGCGTCCCACAAGCGCGGGTTTTCGGTGCGAGCGATCCCACCGGTTGCTGCGAAACGTTCGGTGGCCAAGATCGCGTCCAAGAGGTGCCGCGCGGTTTCGACGCGTTGGCCGGATTCGATCACGCCCACGGCTTCGGCAATCTGTTGGATGCGTTGATCGACGCGGGAGGGATTGCCTGTGTTCAACGCGATTTGATGTTCCAACGCCCGATGGGCCATTCCCAGGTCAGCGGCGTAGATAGTGCTGTGATCCGCTCGGTGGTAACGAGTCGCGCGGCGCTGCCATAGGGCATCCATGGCTGTGAGAAACGCGGCGGTTGGTACACTAGCGTCGGCTGTTTGTTGACGTTCTTGATGCCATTCGTGCATGGAGCGGATCAAGAGATCGCGCGTTTTGCCGCTGTGTTGAAAAAGTTCGCGGCGGAGGTTGGTTACTTCATCGGGCAACCAACTGTAGAGTTGGAAGAGATTCACTCGATTGCGAATCTCGTTGGCCAGTTCTTGGACTTGGTGGGCGGCGATACCTTCTTCCTCCACGAGGCTGGCCGAGCGTTCGCCCAACTGTTCGACCATTTGGCCCCATTCACGCAGGCCACGGGCCGGGCCTTCCGGCAAGAATGGGCTGTGGGCACCCATGTCTTGGCCCACGCGGGTCAAGTACTCGCTCAGTATCTGTTGCTCGCGTTGCCAGATTTTGCTGCCGATGGACTCTTCGTCGCGCAGCAGCTCGCGTTGATACCGCCACGCATTTTCCAAGTCGCGGGAAAAGTCGGTCAGGATATCGTGTGAAACCATCGCTTGACTGATGAGCGGCAAGCGATCCACGCTATAAAGTGTATGTTCGTATCGTCCTCGGAATCGATCCAGTATTCCGGCTCGTTGATCGTTGGCTTCTCGGTTGATGGAGCTCTCCAGAGTTTGCTGAATCACCCGGAACTCTCGGGTCCATTGCGTCATGGCATCCAGTAGGAGATTGACTTCTTCCAGCGTTAGCGGAT
>JAEUIP010000187.1:6926-11039 GCA_016795075.1 Planctomycetaceae bacterium
TGTGGAGTTCCCCCAACAACGATTCGATTTGAGTCCGAGTATCGTCCAACAATCGGGGCACCTCATCCGCGGATGAGGTGAGCTCGCGGAGAAGTAGGGACGTAGCTTCCCCGTTGTTCACATCTTTGCGCCAAGCTTCCGTGGCCTCTCGGAGTTGGGATTGTTTGCCTTGCACGATGGGCTTCAAACGGGCGATCAAGCGATCGATTTCTTCGCGGACTAATGTTTCGGGATCTCGTGACGGGTTCAATTCGGTACCGGAGACCGCCCATTCGCTGGTCGGCGACTCGCCGGTTTGGCCTTTGCGATCCAGAGCGACGATCTTGGTTTCAATCAAGTCGCCGATCTTGGCGTTCAAAACAGCGATCTCCCAAGTCCACTCGACTTCGGCGGTGGCCGACGTAGGCGTGCCTAACACATCTTTGCGCCATGTCCCTCGATTGATGCGGCTCCATTGTTCCAGACGCTGGAGTGGGTATTCATCGGCGATGGCTACTTGGAGAATGGCCGCGGAGCGTGGCCGGATGACGCGGGTCAGTTCGCTGGGTTTCTGCCACGTGATTTGCGGCGCTTGATCGGCTTGCACAGAGAGCTGGTAGGTGGGTGGGAAGGTGCTGCTCAAACCTTGCTCGCTGGTCAAGTCGATTTGAAAGCTGCGGCTGTTGTCGGCAAGTGCGGAGAACGGCCACGCGCCTTGGTCGTCTGGCGCCAACGCGACCGACTCGGCCGGAGTGATCGTTGAGTCAACCGCTTGCCACCGGAGTTTGGCCTGGGCCAGCGCCACGTTGGATTTCAGGGCCCACGATACTTGCGAGCCAGCGACGACTTCCACATCGGCGGAGTCAGCGACCGTGGTTTCGGCAGCGGCCCCGGAATAAGCGGGCGGCGTGACCACAATGGCAAACTCGTCGACGCGCGGGCGTTCCGCTGCTTGCGCGGAATACCAACGCGTTTCCCCGATGTCGCTCACGACGCGGTAATCGAAGCTGGCATGCTCGATATTGACGAGTGAGGAGAAAAACGTGGACGGAGAAAGCGATGTCGTTGGTTCGGTCTTCGAGGCATCCGAGTCTGGTAACGCGTCTACTCGAACGTCGGGCTTCATCGCGATACGAATCGATTCTGGTTGGGGTTCGTTCGTGCGGATCTCGAGATGCAGTCGTTCGGGCATTGGTTGCCGCTCGGAGTCCGGCAGTGTGACCTGGGCGCGAAACAACTGGGTCTCGTTCAAGGCAAACACCGCGGCGTCCGCTTGCGGGTCCAGGATTTGAATGTCCGCCAAGCTGGGCCGAGGCAGATCGGCAATGGGCAACAATAGACGCCACAGATGTTGCGGCAGATTCAAACTTGGGATCAACGTCAGGCCGCCCGTCAACAAGCCGAGCCCAGCCATGGCCAACACGATCGCGCGAATTCGTCGCCAGGGCAGTACGGAGCCAAGATCCAACGCGCGAATTTCTTCGGCCACGACGGCTTGCAGTTCGCTGCGTAGCTCCGCTGAGCCGAGACGCGGTTCGATGGAGTCGGCGGGTAGTTCGACGGCCGACAACAGTTTGTTCCGGAGCGTTGCAACGCTCTCTTCGGTGATTCGAGCGGAGTCCGACAAACTCCAACGGCGACGCAGGGGGAACAGGGCAACAAGCAAGGCGATGAGACTGATCGCGTAAGTCGAAAGTCCTAAGACGGCACGTGTGGTATCGGAGAGGTTCCAAAATCGATCGGCCAAGGCGCTCGTCAAAAGCAGGCCCAGGAAGACGCAGACAAACAGGGCCGCGGTTCGAGTCAGCAACAAAGAGGTTCGCCGCCGGCCAATCGACTCCAACTTGTCCACAGTGATCTTGGGCAGACCATGACCGGTAGGTGCGATTGTGCTCATATCAGTCCGACCTTTTTGCGTAGCCACCATTCGAAACTAACGAGAACCAGGATCGGCACGAACCACCAGAAACTCTGCCAGAGTTGTTGGTCCGATTCGACGACTCGACTGTTGTACCTAAGATCCAATGCTTGCCACAACTCTTCGATGCGTTCTTCGGGGACATACATCCCGCCGGTGGCGTTAGCGATTTCGGTGAGGAGAGCATCATTGCGAGTGACTTGCAGGCCTTCCGGATTCGGCGGAGCCTCGATGCGAAACTTGGTTTTCAACTGCGTCATTTCGAGTGAGTAGCCGGGGATGGCCAGTTGGACTTCGTAGTTGCCGGGAGGCAACCCAGATAAACGTCCCCGATAAACCCCCGGGTAATCGCTCTGTTGGTCCATTGTCAGCGTTGCTACCGTTGATCCATCGAGGATTGCCAACGCTTCAATCGAAGCCAATGTCGCAGGTTGACCCTGGGAATCTTTGACGCGGGCTCGGAGTAGGATCTCTTGGCCTTGATCGTAGCGAACATCGCCGCTGTCCAACGCCAGGTACTCGTTTTCGATGGCAAATGGTTCGCGCATCGACCAGCGACAGACTTGATTCCAAATCCGCTGATGGACCACATCGGCGACTTCGTACCGCCAGCGCCAGGTTTCGTCGGACGCTGCATAAAAGACTCGGCCGGCGCCGTACGTTCGCGTCACAAACAACGGCCACGTGGTGCCTTCGTGTTCCACGTTGGCCAGAACTTGACTGCCGGGCAGTGGCTTGGTGGGCACGAAGAGTTGGAGTGGCGGAAGTTTTCGCCAAGCGTCTGCCGACGCGGTGTCGCCGTCATTTTCGAGGGACAACATGCCCAAGCGATCGCCTTCTGCCGTTGGAGTGACGGCCGATGGACGGCTTGGGTTGAGTTGTGCGTCGGAAACCCAATTGATCGGTAGGAGTTCACGGAGTGGAGCGAAGGTAGAGTCGCGCCAAGATTGGCGTTGCCCGTCGCTGACGATCCAGCCCGCGCCATTTTCGACTGCGCGGAGGAGGTAACTCTGCTGTTCGTTCGTCAGCACTCCCGGTTCCAGTTCTCCGCACACAAACAGATCGTAGCGTTCGAAGTCTTCAAACTTGGTGGGGAACGGTCGACCAAGCGGCAAGTTCGAGAACCACTGGGGCGCTTGACCCGGTCTCAACAAGTACGCGTCCAACTCCCATTGAGGGTCTCGCTCCAACATGTTTCGTACGTAGCGAGTTTCCCAACGACTACGGCTATCCAGCAAAAGCACCCGTTGCTTCCGAGCGGTGACACCGATGACGCTGGTCAAGACATCGGCGTCGGCAGAGTTGGTATTTCGATCCGACGGATCCAGCGAGTTGTCGCGAGCTGCCGAATTGTTCGCAGCGTCGCCACCCACCACTTTGGCAGTGAGTGGCAAGTTGATCCGCGCGACGGTCTGGTCACTAGGTAACGTGGCTTCCAGTTTTTCGACGATCTCGGCCACCGAGAAGTTGACGTCTTGCGAGCGCAGTCCGGTTCCGGTTGCGGTGAAATCTTCGCTCCACAACAAATGGTCTTCGGAGTGGATCTGCAACGTGAATCGAGCGCCGGGTTTCAATCCATCTTGCAGTTGAATGGTTCCTTGGACTCGATCCGTGCGATAGACATCTTTGGGGACATCCAATTCGAGCAGCGTGATTTTCTCAGGCGGTGACGTCGAGCCCAGGCCTACGACAAAGACCGGGGCCGACTCGGACGGCCATTGACTGAGCAGTTCCAGCGGGCTGGGGCCGAAGTTGTGTTGCCCATCCGTGAACAACAAAAGTGGTGTGTTCCGAAGTGGATTGGGATCAGCCGTGGATGGCCGAGCGGCATCGTTGGTGCGCTCCGAGTTCGCGGCCGAGTTTGCAGCATCGCTGGAAGCGGCAGGGACGTTACCGATGACCCGCGATCGTTCTTGAGCGAACAAGAACGACAGCGACGTGGGCTGCTCCCAAGGGTCGGGTTGCCAATCGGTTAGATCCACGGGAAGTTCGGCCGGTTGGTCCAAAGTGCTTTGCCATAGTGGGGTCACTTGATCGCCACCGAACCGCTGCACGACGACTTCTCCTTGATCCGCCCACTGTTCCAAACGTGGCGAGTCGCCGGTGGTCAGATGATCAAGAGCCCGCTGATAACGGGATCGCAGTGTCGTGGGCCGCCCCGCCGGGCCACACGGGGGAGCGGGGCGCCACCCCGGCCCCGGCGGTGGTGTGGGGCC
>JAEUIP010000188.1 GCA_016795075.1 Planctomycetaceae bacterium
CAAACCCTCGCACCGGTTGACCTGTCCCGTTCTGTCGCTGAAAAAACATGGGCACTTCCTTCGTCACAATCTCTGATGGAACCTCCGGCGATGAACCCGGGTTCTGGATGCGTGACGAGATGCTCGAACTTTGGCTACGATTGCTTTCGCTTCATTTGCCCGAGCCCACCAACGATGGTGAACATGCGACGACTTGTGATATCCGCAACAAGTGGCTGCTTGCTTCTCGAGGATACTTCACCGGCTGTGTCCCACATGAAATGGATTTCGCGTGCGCCACACCAGAAAGGAGGAAGGTTGTCCGATCTGCAATTGAATCTTTGATGGCTAAACTGGTCGAATCGGATTCCACACTGGACGCCGGAACGCTGAACATACTCGGCAACGAAGGGTATCAGTACTTCGACATTGAACGAGAGCGACTTCGGGATATTGGTTACGCGTTCACTGATTTGCTTGACGGTCGGATTCGCGAAACCGCTCGATCAACTGACATCATGCCGGGATCAAAACCTTACAATCGACAAGACGCGACAGAACAAAGCGATCCACCCAAGTCGCCGGTCAGCCGCGCATTTGAATCATAGTTTTTTGGCGGCGACTGGGTGATCGCCGTCGTTCTGCCATCGGAGCACAAACGATCGAATTGATTCAGTCGGAATACGACCAGGGGCGAATGGATGCCCAGAATGATGCAGCGCAACGAGCGCGGAAGATCTTCGTTCAGACTCGTGGGGCTTGGGGGCAGTTTCTGTTCGACTTGATGCGTGATCGGTATGACATATTCGTGGAACATGCCAGCGACATGACGACTGCCGCACGGCTATCATACGAACGCGGCTACAATTCAGTCAACTTTGAATACATTGACGAACGGCACGGGGCAGGAACAACTGAACGTATTTGGGCGGAGGTTGATGCTTTTCGTGCTGAACACTACCGTGAATACTTCGCAGAGAATCCGCCGCCAAGCGAATCTTCGGCCTGAAATGGCTTACTTTCTGCCGCCGCAAAAATGGCAGAACCAAGCGATGCACCTCAGCCGCGAAATGAGGCGTTTTGAAATGGAAGATCTCTCGTCGCGGCGAGGTGATCGCGGTCGTTCTGTAACTTGGAGACATCTACCTTCAACAATGACGATCTGATTCGAAACGAACGCCCTTTAATCGAAACACGCCTATTGCATTGTTTGCGAGACTGGCGAGTCGATCCTGATGCAACACTTGATTGCGGGCGCACACTGCTCGAAGAAATCTGCGGCCTGCTTGAATTCTACATTTGTGGATGCATCTCGTACGGTCCCAAAAATCTTGGTGGATGGTGGTCTGACGGCGTCATCCATCTTGAAATCTCCGAACGAGTGGCAGATCACTTCAAACTGCTTGGCGTGACTTGGATCGACTCACTTGGAATCTCTCCATTCGAGATAGACGTGGAACTCGATCCAAACGACAACAAATACTTCGCAAAAACTGTCTTTCGGATTGGAACGCTCGATACCTACGGCCGTCCTTCCGTTTGCAATCGAAATCTTGCGCCGACGCGTGTGCTTGAGTTTCGGCCGCAGTACAATCGCGATTGGGCGATGGCGGTCGAACTGACAGCGCCCACGAATGTGACAGAACCAAGCGATGCACCTAAGCCGCCGAACGGTGCGTTTTGACAATGGAAAGATCACTCCGGCGGCTAGGTGATCGCAAGCGTTATGTCCCTAATGAGAACTGTATCCCAACTTCTGATCATCTCACTTATCTGTTGTGGCATTGCGAATGCTCAAGATGCAACATTTGCCCTGCGCTTTGATGGAGTCGTCGCCGAGAAGCTTGCGCCAAGCACTACGGTTCGAATGTGGTCTCCTTACTACGATGGCAAACCGTCGATTGTCAAAGAATATACGGCTAGCGACTTCCCTCGAGAATTTGATCCAGCATGGCTTGGAATGAGGGGTTGGATTGTGGAATTCCGAAATGATCAGGGGATACTTTTTTCGATCGAGTTGTCTCCAGATTTATTTGACGAACCGCGGGAAATTTCAGTCAAGCTTGACGCACCCCGCCCATTGATTCGTCCTGTCTTTGCTGGTCCGGGAGACATTCGCTACACTGGCAACATCACGCAGCGGATAAAGTATCGCGACTTGCCAAGAATCGACGGAAAAACTAAACAATTGATGCTGTCTGCAAAGCCGATCCTGGCGATCGTTGACGCACAGTCTGGTAGAGAATTGAATAGGTCTGAAATGCACTCCGGTTGCCTTGGGTTTTGCTGGTGGTCAAAATTCCTCGATTACAATCCACCCGACAGAACGAGCTTGGAATTCGTCGTTACTTATGATTCAGGCGGCTTGTTCGAAACAATAGTGACCAAACGCAGCTTCACGTTTCATCAAAACTTGCATGGTAACTGATCGCGACATAACCAGCGGATGCACACGGAGTCGGCGGTCGGACCGATTTTGAAACCAGTGCGATCATCGCCGACCCGGTGATCCTGGACGTTATGCGGCTTACTTTAGTGGATACAAACTGTGATAAATGTCAGCAACAGACCCTTGTCAGCACGTTTGAGCAGACAGGCGGTTTCTGCTTGCCTAGTAAAAACGGCACCAATCCGCCGAACCGATCCGTTTGGCAGAAACTGGGCCTAGGCATTGGGGTGATCCTGATGATTATTGGTTCGCCTGCGTTACTCGTTTTGGGTGTACTTCTTGGGCTTGTTGTCCTGTACGTCATGATTCACAACTTCGTTGTGGAATGCCTGTTTCGATACCGTATGTGGGCATGCAAGCGATTTCTGAATCGCCGAAAACTCAGCGTGCAAATCGCTGCCGCTGGCGGTGGAACTTTGATACTGGATACCGCGTCCGTCGGCACTTCGTATATTCACAGTTGGTGGACGCAAGATGATATCCAGAACATCATGCATCCCACACCGCCAACTGACGACGAATATTTGTCGTCGATGGACGAGGGAACCTGTCCAGAATGGGATAAATGGCTGTGGGAAAAATACATTAATCCGATCGATGGGGCTGCACATCTTGTCAACGACTGGAATTCGAGAAAACTTGAACGTTGGTTGCGAAACTACCACCCAAATGTTATTGTAGTTCACACATGGTCCGGTGTTCTCCGCATTTGCCGTGAACATGCCGCATAACAAACCGGTGCAACCGAGTGCTCGAATTACGGTGTCCCGTACCCCAAAACCAAACCCTCGCACCGGTTGACCTGTCCCGTTCGCCTCTCAAAGTAGACATGTAGCCGTTTGGCCGAAATGATGCATGCCGTAATCCACTGCATTGAATCAAACGACTATGCCGAGTGGCGAGAATTCGCAGAGTACCAGTCGCCGGACCCCTACGATGATTTTGGTTGGTTCCACGTTACAGTCGGGGCGACCGACATCGACGGCGGGAATGACTTTCAGGTTTGTGTCTCTACGCGGCGAGCGGTTTGGCGAGTAAAGCGATCCGGGAAAACGCCAGGCATACTCGTCGATTACTTTGACGCTGCAAATGTGCGTAAAGCGATTTGCGATCGAATCGAGGCGATTGAGGGTTGCTCATGGGAAACAATTGTTGAGCAACTTCGAACCTTCATGAAATGGGAATACGAGGGAATGACAGGAAAATAGCGTCTTGCTGCGTCAACAGGAGCACGGAGGCGAACCAAAAAATGCACCCGAGTTGCCGATCGGGCGTTTCCTGAAGTCAAAGTCACTTGGCGGCAACCGGGTGATTTTGGTCGTTACCCCTTAAAGAAATCCCATTGACACACTTCGCTGACCTGACGCAATGTGACTACTTTGGGACGGAATATGCTCACACGCTTCTTGTCGTGGGCTGGCTTGCCCAAGGGAGATCTTTTCCTATTGGTTCAGCTGAACCAGAAGCGTATTCAAAGCTCAAGGAATTGCGGAATGATCCGTGGCAGCCGATGGTGTCTTGCGGCGTCCATGACTGTGAACTGTGTCAATTCAATCCTCCGTCCGGCCATGTCAATTTGTTTGTTCCGAATGGTGCTGCGATATTTGTATGTCCCTCGCTGATCATTCACTACATTGCTGCCCATCACTACCAACCACCAAGTGAGTTTCTTGCAGCAGTGATTGCCTGCCCGGACTCACGATCGATAGAATACAAGAAGATGTTGTTGCAGAGCGGTGGTCGAACACTGGTCGCCAAAACGGGGTAACAAACCGTTGCACATGGAGCCGCGGGCCGCACGGTTTCTGAAATTAATGTCGTTCGCCGCGGCCCGGTGAACGGTGGCGTTACGTCGCTGGAGGAAGCGAATGGACGGTGTCTTTTGGCACGACGATTTGGGCTACGTCGTTGACATTCACCGCATGCCTTCCTCTTTTGCTGATGGCGTCACCTTCGGACCTGTCGTCCTTGACGATATGATCCGTGCCGCAACTGTTTTTCCGGACCTCGGAACGGCTCCGCTTGCGTCATGGCTGGTCGCTCGCCTCTTTCATTTGACCCGCGAGCGTCTCGGATTCGAGACAACGACGAAGCTCTACAACGATGGTGGTGGCTTCTACGTCAACCTGATTGCCTTCACTCGTGACTTGAAGCCGTTTGCGTTCTTCTATGTACACGGAACATCCGACAATTGTCGCTGCTGGGGCCAATGTGCCCGGCCGCACGAGGCCACGACCGTGATTTCGTCCTTCGTTGACTCGCTGACCTCCGAACCGATGGCACTGATGGAGTGCCACCTGACGGTCGTCGACACGGATCCCCCGGATCTCGATAAACGACGATTTAGCAAGCCCTATCCCTTGGGCTGGGACGGGACCAAGTTCCTCGGCGTCACGAGCAAAGGGGCAGCAGCCGCGACGTAACTTGGCGTTGGACCAGAGCCGCGATCTGGTCTGGCAGAATGGATGCGTTGACTCGTCGCGGCCTGGTCAACGCGGTCGTTATGCCACCGCCCGGCCGCGCGAACTTGCGGCTGATGGTTTGGTGCTTGACGCGTTCTAACTCCCAAAACGTTGGCGGAGAATTGGGACTGTGGGATGCTGATTGGTCCTCACCTGAATGTAGTACGCTCGCAAAGTTTGAACTCTGGGTCCATGAAATCGATTTAGACCTCCGAGTACTCGAAACGCGGTTTGCGGTACTACCAAAAACCGAACCGTTGGGTCAATCTGTCTGTCTTTGAATGCAATCACCGCGCGACGAAACTTGCGGTTGACTATTGAACACTGGGCTGGTTGCAACTGCCGAATGGTTGGAAGACAATGTAACCAGGGGTCTGCCGAGCGGTCACCCACGTGAACGGAGTACGCTCGCAAAGATTCAACATTCGGTCCCCAAAAATTGGCATAACCAACCGGTGCAACCGAGTGCTCGAAATACCGTGTCCCGTACCCCAAACTTAAACCCTCGCACCGGTTGACCTGTCCCGTTCTGCCATCGAAATGCAGCATGAAACCTTTCGCTGAATTGGCGCCGGAAGACTTTTGCAAGCATCCTGTATGGGAATTCTGCACCGATGTTGAGGCGAAGTTTGGTGACGAGACTGTGGTGCGACCGGTCGGTGATCTGCCCATCGACGACCTTAGCAACCGTGTGGTTGGCACGACGCTTCAGTTTGCGAACGGTGACTCGGCAGACGGCATCCTGAGCAATGTCGACCTTTACACATGAACAAATCAAAACGCAAACTGATCGCCGATGCTTTCGCCGCACTGCCGGACGGATGCAAATACGCCGTCGCGACGGAAGCCCATCTGGAGGAATTTGAATCAACTTTCGGCCCAATTCCGGATGACTTCCGCTGGTTTCTACTTCACTGCGGCGGTGGCACGATTGGTAGCGAATGGGTTGACGGAATCGATGAACTGACCCAAACGCATTGCAAGTTCAAAGCAGAATGCGAGGTTGCAAACGGATGGACAATGGATGATGTGTTCGTAATTGGATGGGACGGTGCTGGCAATCCCTTCGGTATCGATACGCAGACTGGTAGAATGCTCGTCGAGGATCACAACTTTGGTGGCATCCATGAGATGTCTCCGTCGTTCGAGGCTTTTCTCGAACGTGGGCTCCTCTCGAACAAATGACGCGACAGAACCAAGCGATGAACCGAAGTCGCGGAGCCGTCGTTTTTGACAATGGAGAATCAATCGCCGCGACTCGGTTATCGCGGTCGTTCGTCGACTTGAAGACATGAAAACAGGCTGGCATAAACGACCTGACAACTGGCCTGCTCCATTACAATTGGCAGTGGCGGCGATTTGCATTATCCCGACAGTCGCACTACACATTTCCCATCAATATGCATTGGCAATCTTTTCTGCCATTTGTGGATTCGGGTTCTGGTGTTGGCTTGGACGTGCAACACGTGGATTTCCCTTGCTGTTTGACATGTTGGGAATGTGGGTACTGCTAATCAATGGCTTGGGCATCTTGATTGCGTTGGTACGGATAGTAAGAATGTCTCTCGCAACCTGACGATGCTCTTGCCCAAGCACTTAGTTCCCGTAGGCTGCGGCTAATTGCTCGGCCATTTGTGATGGCGTACGATGGGCTGCAACGCCGACGGTGATGGCGTGCGTTTCATCACGGCAGAATGTCGACGAACCAAGCGTTGAATGCGAGCGGGCGATCACGCGGATTTTGAAATCATTGTCTAACGCGCCCGCCGCGTTAACGCAGACGTTCGGCTAATGAGCATTGAATGGTTCTCGCATTACAACAACTTGCCGTTATTGTTCGTTGGCCGCTTGCGATACTAACGTCGCTTTTGATATGTGCTGGCCCTTTTGCGGCCTATCATGTCCTAAACTCTTGGAATCACGGCAACTCCCATAGTTCAGAGTTTGTCTTTCCTCCAATCCTTTTTGTGGGATCGGCGGCGCTCATTTGGTGGCATCGCAACAATCTGACAGAATATCTGTCGTACCGGGCGCCCCTCCTCGTTGATGTGCTAGCCCATATTTCCGCTGCCTCATTCGTGTTTTTAGGTAGCTTTTCGACGTGGTTGGGTGCGGTGATTTTTGTTGGAAAATCGATCGGTCTCCGCGAGGACGGTCTAAAGATATGCGTCGGTCTAGCTATGGTCGTTCTTTTGCCATTTTTATACTACTCCGGTAGAGTCGTAGCGGATTTCCTTTCTGCCGACTGGAGCAGAAAAGTGATCGACGAAACCAGCAGTAGTTCCGCCTTTCATCCCGACAACCAATTTCGCTCGCAAGGTTACACTACTGAAATCCCAAGAGATCACTGGATTTCTTTTTGCTTGACAGGAGTGCCAGCAATTATCGTTATTGTTTCAGGACTTTTCGTCTATCATGTTATCGCTTCGCGCTTGTAAACATCACATCCCCGAGGTCGCGAAAGGCCAAACAAGGCGATGCACCTAAGTCGCCGGTCGGCCGCGAATTTGAATCATAGTTTTTTGGCGGCGACTGGGTGATCGCTGCCGTTCGCCGAGTGAAGGCAAGACCAAGCTTAGGACTCGATGTCAAATCCTTCCGGACACTTTCATCACGACGCCAGCAATCGGCTGACTTACGAAGTATTTGATCTGGATTCCGGCAGGTACGCTATGACATGCGATCGCATCGTCAATAAGTTCGGCTTGAGCCCTGCGGGCGAACTGATTGTCGGCCTCGATGAGATGTTCCGCGATTATACGGACGGCAAGAATGTGATCGGTCTGGAATGGGACAACTGGTCGGGATTCATTGTCGTGGCGAAGAATGCAAATGCGGAAGCCTTGGTTCGATCAATCGCAAAATTTCTCGGTAGCGAATAGCGTACAATAGGGCGAACGATCCGATGCAACCGAGCGGCGAAGTCGGGCGTTTCGAAATAGATGATCTACCGCCGCCGGCTGATCGGTAATGTTCGTCAGGACAGTCGTACTCGAAAGGAACTTGATGGCAGAACCGACTTTCGATCATGAACGACTTGAAGTCTATCGGCTCTCGATCGAGTACGTTGCGTTCTCGTACAAAATCGCAAAATCCCTCGGCGGTACAAATCGTCAAGCTCGGGATCAATGGCTGCGTGCTGCCCAGTCGATTCCGCTAAACATTGCGGAAGGCAATGGCAAACAAAGCCTCAAGGACAAGAATCGATTCTTTGAAATTGCTCGTGGTTCGGTCCTTGAATGTGCCGCAATTCATGATGTTCTGCGGGTTTGCGATGCGATTGACGATGATTCGAATTGCCGTGGCAAAACCGGTCTAAAACGGATCGTGTCGATGCTCACCCGACTGATTCAACGAACCAACGGAGTATCCGAGGAGCGAATCGAGTACGAGTACGAGTACGACCCCGCCGCCGGGTAACCAACGGATGAGCGGAAGTGCCGATTGGTTCGCGTTTTGAATATGGAGAATCGATCATTGGCACTCGGTTATTCTGGTCGTTAGGCCGCGCAAAGGACACACGTGGATATCTCGTTAATTCTGCCGGAATCCGAAGTTGCTGCAGTCACATCGGTCGGCTCGGATATCTTTGTTCGCTTCTCAGCGGCCGCGATGCGAAAGACCAGTTCGGCGGAAGGAGAAAAGCCGAGTTACGGTTTCAGCAAAGGCATCGTCCTTCAACTTCGCGGCGCCCAGCTTATCGGGCAAGAGGACCCCAAAATGGGCCGTGTCGCCGCGGGTCGGCTTCAACTTGCTGGCGAATGGCGCAAGGAAATACCGGTTCCTTTTGAGTTCCACGGGCGAGTTCACTTTGAACTCACTTTTGCCAACGGGGCCTACCTAGTCGCAGGCGGCTCAGGCATCAGCCTGCAGTTCGAAGGCGAACCCAACTTCACGGAGTCACTTGCCTGTTGAGCACAGACCCAGGAGTCGGCATGCCAGAAAACCTGGCTCAGCGTATCGCCTTGTTCGAATGCCGCGATTTACTGCGGTGCCCGATTACGAACTATCGGAATACGAGATCTTGGTGGTCGGCATTCTGGCAAATGGACATCGAACCTGTGCCCTAAAGAATCGCGGATAACGAACCAGTGCAACTGCGGGCTGGAAACGCCGTTTCCCGAACCCCATAATCACGAGCCCGCGGCCCATTTTTGCCCGGTGATCGCCAGCCTTTTTCGACAGAGAAGACACCTCGAGTGAATACAAACCCTTATACTCCGCCTCGCGCTGAGCTTGGCGTTGCGCCGCCTCGGTGGATCGGTCCGACAATCGTGGCAACCGTGTTGCTTTACCCACTAATCGTGTTGACTGGTTTGTATGTGACCTGGGGACTTGCGACGCTGCAGCTTGGGCGTCCCCCGATTCCCTACGAGCAACCGGATGGATTTGCCATCATGGTATCGGGCTCCGTGACTGCCATCCTTCTTGTTCTTGCGCCCGCGGCGGTTCCGCTCGGATTTGTCGCTTCGATATTGTTCCCGTTCGCACGGGTCCACACACCGTCCTCGGTCTTTCTTCGTAGCGCATCTTTGCTGGCATACAACGGAATCTGTGCGGCGGTATTCTTCGTTCTTTCGCATGATCCCTATCGTGTGGCAGAATGGTTTTGGGATTGAGGCGACGAGGCAAGCTTGGCGCTCGAGCGGGCGAGCGGTGAGGTTCGTTTTTGAATCGACTCGACACTTACCCCTCGCGTGAACTTTGCCGATATGCCTTGTTGCTTCGCAGCCAACGTTAGGAACCTGAAGTGTTGAATGTCGTCTACCGCATCTATGGAGTTCACGAAGGTCGTGAGAAGGACTCCTACGTCGGGGCTTTTTGTTCGGTTGCCGAAGCGGAGGCAGAAATTGCCAACCTGATGGCCCGCGAGATGCACGGGCAAAATTGGGCTAAACAGTATCACAACCAAGGGTTCATCATCCGAGAAGTGGTTGTCCAAACAGACTTCAAGATTCCGTCTCGACCAAAGCCGCGTGACCGTTACTTCGTTCGTGGTGCATGTAAAGAGAACCAATCTGGAACTTGGCCGAGTACGATTGTGGAAGTCTTCCGGCGAGCAGACCCAGGTGGTGAAGCAACCAAGGTATGTGAGTATGAACGGAATCACGCACTTTTGAACACGTTTGAGCCGTTTCGACAAGGCGATCGGGAGTTGGCGTTAATCTCACCGCAATATACGGGGACATCGGTATTGGACCTTACGACCGGCGACGTGATCGCGGCGGAACTCGTAACATCAACGGGGTTCTGCCCCGTCGGGTTCTATGTCCCAGACTGGTGGGATTTGCATGATGGGTCGGTCATCCCCGGCAGCGAGTATTGGAACGCCGACCATGAATGGCCGTTAGGCGAGTTTGGATTCGTGTGGGGGTGCGAGTGGGGTGATGATAGTTCGTGGAAGGTTCAACTGCTAGACCTGACCGAAATACAGTCGGGCAGGATTCGACGGGACGAACGATTTGGGTATGTAGAACTAGCTACCGATGGTTTCAGAAGCCCCTGTTTCGAGCCAGAGTTCGGCGTAATGCCGAAAGGAAGCACCCAACCGCGATTCATTAAGTTGGAGCGACGGGAAGGAAAAACCACCGTCACTTTCTCGGTAGAAATGGGATTCGATCTCGACGCGGGACACCCGACGGAATGGCAGCGTTTGCGAATCGCAAACTTCGAGTAGTCGCCAAACAGGCGGTTGACTCGCGCGGCGGATAAGGTGTTTAATGAAAACCAAGTTCCTCGGCCGTCGCCGGGTTACCTTGGTCGTTTGGCGAGAGAGATTGTGGCTATGTCTGACACGACGACATGGATTTTCGGCATATTCGCGAGCTTGATATCTACGGCCGTGGTGGTCATTTCTCTTGTTCTTGCTGAGGAGGGCGTAACCAATGCGGTGCCGGGCGGCATCGTCGCCACACAGGAGCCAGCGCCGAAGGCACTGGACGCGATGACCGAAGCAGAGAAAAAGGCCTTCGATGAAAAGTTACTGATCGAGAAGGGCGTTGTTGACGCGCGCGGCT
>JAEUIP010000189.1 GCA_016795075.1 Planctomycetaceae bacterium
TGTCTGTTTTGTCACAATCAATTGCCATGCCCGGGTTTCGTCAACCGTAAACCATTTGGGGAACTCGCGACGGAACGGATAGTCATTCATTGCAAGAATGGCTTGTTGCCTGGTTCCAAATCGTTTGCAAGAACTTAATATCCGCGCGTGCAGCCGAGCCGCGTTCCAGGAAGCCGCTGGATGTGCATTCTTAAAGAGTGTTACAGGCTCCAGAAAGACTGGCAATAGACCCATACTCATGGTAATAAGGATCCAAGAGACAACAATCAGTCGTGGTCTGTATCGAACGTAAAAAGGTTGCGTTGGTTGAGGACAAACTGCAGAATTAGTTCTTGTTGTTGAAATGGTGTCACGCTGGAAATGGTTTGATTCAGTGGCGAGTTGCTGTATTCTCCAGAACACAAAAAAGATTCCTAGCGTGAAATGGAAACCCAAGCTGCCAATCGATATCTGAAGTGCGTCGCGCAGCTGATACCACGAAGAGAAGCCTCCAAATACGCCTAATCTCCCTTGGGCGTCAGCGAACCACAACCCGAGCGACAAAGCAATAATCAACCCGAAAAAGGTGACGATGCTCCACCCGCGTTCGCTCTTGAGCAACAACAACGGGGCGGGAAACAAGAAGGAAAACACCGCTGCGTTGAGCGAATGCTCGGCCAACTCCTTAACGGCTGTTGGACCGAATGAAGGATACCGGTATTGATAATTAATAAAACCTTGAATCATGCTTACGATCACCAGTCCCGCGCAACCCAAAATTAGATTTGGCAGCCAACTTTGGCGAGCCAAGGGGTGATCGCGGTGCCAGCGCAGTTGTTTCCATAGTGGTAAAGTGCACATCCACAAGGACACACAGACCAAGCACTGCACAAACGCCAAGCACCACCAATGGTTGGTCGTTAGTCGCTGGGCCGAAGCGTGGTTGTCCACTATGACGGCTCGCCAAATCTGCCATACCTCCGGGAAGCTTGTCGAGCCGCGAGTCGTTGCCAGAAAGAACACGGGCGCGGACGAAACAATGATCCAGATGCCGCGTCGGACGGCGACCTGCCAAGTTTCTAAGCCTGTAACATGTAGCCAAATGAAGCTCATCACAATCGAAGCGATCATCCCATGCACGAACATCGGTAAGACGTACGCGGAATCGGAAACCGGGATTGGAACGCTGAGCCACCATCCAGCGACTCCCGCGCAAATCCAACTTCCACACAAGACGGCTAGATACAACGCATTAGCTTGGGTTATTGCTATTGGCCATGGTTGTGGTGTAGTCGTCGACATGCGATTTTTCCTGGAACTACAATTGGCGACCTACCAGTACCCGTTGCCAACGATTTGGGAGACCCTGATAGGCTCGGTCGTACGTTGACTGTAATGGAACCAGGACGTCGCGTTTGGCGGTTAAGAATAGTTGCATGTCGATCAGGGGTTTTGCGACCGCAGTCGGTTCGAGATATGCGACTTTTGCGCGACACAAGGTCTCGATGGCTTTTTCAACAAAGGTCTGCACGGATTGTTGCGAGGCCTTGTTGTCTGGGGAAACCAGTTCGATCAGAGCCACAGTCCGATCATCGCTGAAATGTCGAATCGAAATCGTGCTTCGCTTCGGGACGTAATCCTCGTGATCGGTTTCGACAACCAAGCGTGTCTGCGGAGGGGACGTTTTTACAGCGATGCTCCCATCGTCGATGCTTGAAGTCCAGTCCTCGCGTTGCGTTTCTTGAAGAGTCAACGCATCGGGCCCATGCGGCCCAACAAATTGTTCGGCTAGGGCATAGTAGTCGGTCGGCAACCCACCGTTGTTGAGACTCGACCGCAATTTTGTGATCCAGGCTAAGTGGAAATTGCGCCACGTTCCGGCACTAACGCGCGTCCAATCGTCTATCGGCATGGTTCGAAGACCTCCCACCAGATATTCTATCCGTTGCGTGGGCGCCAAAATAGCTTCTTAACAACAACGTGAAAGTGTTCTAGCGATGCGGGATTTATCCAGATTTCGAGCGACCGTGGTTCTGGTAGCGAGTTTCGTTTTGGTCGTCAGTCTGTTCGGATTTTCCGCTGAGGCTGGGCAGCATTTATCAGACGAGGCCACCGCGCCGAATATTATCGTCATCATGGCCGATGATTTGGGTTATGGAGACGTCTCCTGTTATGGGGCAACCGAGATACAGACACCGAACATCGATAAGTTGGCGGCGTCCGGTGTTCGCTTTACGAGCGGCTATTGTTCGTCGTCGACGTGCACGCCAACTCGGTATTCGTTCTTGACGGGCAATTATGCGTTTCGCACGCCGGGTACGGGCGTGGCGCCTCCCAATGCGCCGGCGATCATTCAGCCCGGAACCGTGACAATCGCCTCGCTGTTGCAAGAGGCCGGTTATCGAACGGCTGTCATCGGTAAGTGGCATTTGGGACTGGGAGAAAAAGGACCGGGACCCGATTGGAATGGCGATCTGAAACCAGGCCCGTTGGAGATCGGTTTTCATTCGTGTTTCTTGTTGCCTACCACGAATGATCGCGTACCGCAAGTTTTTGTCGCGGATCATCGTGTTGCGAATCTGGATCCGGCCGATCCTTTGTGGGTGGGCGACAAGCAGCCGTCTGTAGATCATCCCACGGGTTTGACGAACCGTGAGACGCTCAAGATGGATTGGTCGCACGGACACAATCAAACGATTCACAACGGCATCAGTCGCATCGGTTTCTACACAGGCGGCCACGCCGCTCGGTTCCGCGACGAGGACTTGGCGGACAAGTGGGTGGAAAAATCCATCGAGTTTATCGAGAGCAACCGCAATCGTCCGTTCTTTTTGTTCTTGGCCTCGCATGATGTCCACGTTCCCAGGATTCCACACGAGCGATTTGCCGGCAACTCCAGTTTAGGCTATCGCGGCGACTGTATTCTGCAACTGGATTGGTGTGTCGGCGAAATGGTTGCGGCCTTGGAGCGTTTGAAGCTGCGTGAGAACACTTTGATAGTCTTCTGTAGTGACAATGGGCCGGTGATGGATGATGGCTACCAGGATCAAGCGTTGGAACGACTTGGTGAACATCGAGCCGCAGGCCCGTTTTCGGGAGGAAAGTATTCGGTGTTCGAAGGAGGAACTCGGACACCTTTTATTTCGTCTTGGCCAGGACGAATCGAGCCAGGGATCTCGGACGAACTGGTCAGCACCATTGATCTCGCGCATAGTTTCTCTGTTTTGGCCGGACGAGAGTTACCGGAGAATTCGGCTGTCGATAGCGTCAATGTGCTGGACGCGTTGCTGGGGAAGCCCGGAGCGAAAGGTCGCGATTACGTGGTTCAGCAAAACAACAATGGCAATCAACTTGGTCTGCGAGTTCGCGAGAATGGCCGCGATTGGAAGCTGATCGTGTCGCCGAACAAACAGGCTTATAACTTGGTAGTGGAAGAAACGCTGCGGGGGACTGCGGTTCCGGAAATTCAGTTGTTCGACTTGCAAGCCGATCTGGCTGAGAAACAGAACTTGGCCGAGCAGTTTCCCGCAATCGTCGAACGGCTAATGGAGCAATTGCAGACGATCAAGACCAACAATAGATCGCGAAACTAACGGATACTCCGTTGCGAGTAACGCGAAATAGATCTCTTCACTTTTTGCTCTTCGCCTTTCATTCTACATGTTCTCCCACCGATGTTGGAATTCGATACTGCCATCGATGCCAAACCCGTTGGGGTTGGTGGGAGGGCCGACGATGTGGAACTTGGCGCCGGATTCCTGGCGGTCGCAGAAGTCCCACGGGCCAGGGCCATACAGGGTTGCCCCGATCGAGTAAGCGCCCATCAGGAGCGGTAATTGGTTGATGGACACGCGAAAGCGAGTTTCCGGTGGTCGAAGGTCGCAGCGAAACCCCGTGGCATGATTGGCGAAACCGCCCAAGATTCCTAAGGCTGGTGAACGAACAAACAATCGCACGCAGGCGTTTTCTAACGGCGTCTGTGATTGAATTTCAATTTCAACCGTAAGCGAGTCGCCGGTACGCCATCCGTCGTTTTCGGTTGGGAGACTTACAATTCGAATATCGGAAATCCGTGCGTCATGGAACGGGGATGCGGTTTTTTGGTCGGGTTGCACTTGGAGCAATGACTCTTCGTACAGTCGGGCGCCGGCGTCGAAGGGTCCGTCGTAGATCGCTTGGTGTTGGTCAAGAACCAAGGCTCGGTTGGATATCCGTTGCAGTTGATTAATCGCGTGTGCCACAACGATTAGCGAGATCCCGGAGTCGCGCAATTGCATGATTTTCTCAAAACATTTCATTCGAAAACGAACATCGCCGACGGCGAAGACCTCATCGATCAGCAGCAGGTCTGGACGAGTATGTGTCGCAATCGCAAATCCCAACCGCATACGCATGCCCGTAGAATAAGTCCGGACAGGATCGTCAATCACATCGGCTAGTTCTGCGAAATCCACGATCGAATCAAATTGACGTTGCACTTCCGTTCGCGACAGACCCAGCAAGGCGGCGTTAACAAATGTGTTTTCGCGACCGGACAACAAAGGGTTGAACCCGGCTCCTAATTCGATCATGGCGCCCAATCTTCCCCGCCGTCGAATAACACCACGATCGGGACGTAGTAGCCCGTTGATTAGTTTTAGCAGAGTGCTTTTGCCCGCACCGTTTGCGCCCAACAGAGCCAAGCATTCGCCAGGATGAAGTGTGAAGGAGACGTGTTTCAAGGCGAAAAACTCGCCCGGCCGCAATTTCGCTTCGCGGTTTCGGCCAACGGCTTGGAACAACAGGTCCTGCACCCCGTACCGTAACGACCGCTTGAGGTTACGGCAGTAAATCTTGGAAACGCGAGCCACTTCAAGGATGGGGAAGGACATCAAACGCAAACTCGGGAAAGGTCGTGAAGTCGTTTTCTATCGTACCTGCAAAGTCGTGTCTAATGAACATTGCCTTGGTTTACGACCGTTGTTGATTTCAACATTCGAGCGAAAAAGTCGATTTTACCGGTTATTCCGTCAATCGGCGTCTCAGCACGTTGGTGCTTCCGAAACATCGGGCAAAAAAAATCCCACGGCTTGAACAGGCCGTGGGATTCGAAATTCGCTACCGTGACCCGCGTAAACTACTCAGCAGATCCTTCGAAAGATGGTGCCGTGGCGGTTGCGACGACACGATCATGCTTGCCAACCAATTCGATGATGGCTTTTTGCCCCGCATCGCCTAAGCGACGTTCGGCCAAGCGAAGCACGCGAGTATAACCACCGGGACGATCTACAAAGCGGGGAGCAATTTTGCTCATGAGGATGTTGACGGCATTTTCATCGGCCAAAATCGAGATCAGCCGTCGCCGAGCGGTCAGAACCGGTGCATTCGCTGCCGACCACTTTTGCCAACCCTCACCGTCCCGCCATTTCGTCCAGCCGGTCGAGCCTTTTTCGTCTTTTGAAGCCAAAGCATCGGCATCGGCTTGCGCCGCAACGGCTTTCTTGGCCAAGGTAATGCACTTTTCGACCAAGGAGCGGACTTCCTTTGCTTTTTGCAAAGTTGTCATGATGCGTCCTTTGATCTTGGGCGGATTGATTGGCGTCTTGCCGTCCGCTTGGTACAAGAATTCGTAGGCGTCGTCATCCTGTTCCGTGAGGAACAGACTGCAGGCTAGGTTTCGGAAAAGGGCTTTGCGGTGGGCTGAATTACGACCTAATTGTCGTCCGCGTCGTTTGTGTCGCATGGCAGTCTAGTTTCCAGTAAAGTCGTTCCAGAAAGATCAATGAGCCTAAGAAATCAACGGAGCGGCTGGAACTCGCATGCCCAAATGCAGGCCAAGTTCTCGCAGTTTATCGCGGATTTCATTGAGTGTGGTTTCGCCGAAGTTTTTCATCTCCAGCAGTTGAACCTCGTGTCGTTGGACCAGGTCTCGCACCGTTCGGACGCCTTCGCCTTCCAAGCAGTTGCTAGCGCGAACGCTGAGTCTTAGGTCGTTGATTGGCATGTTCAGTTTCGCTTCCATGGCCGCATCGATGCCACTGGTGGCACGCGGTTGAGCATGGATTTGATTCCCAAGTTCCGTGTACTGAACGAAAGGGTTCAAGTGTTTGCGGAGGATTTTGGCCGCTTCGACCAATGCCATCTCTGGCGTGATCGAGCCATCGGTCCAAATTTCCAGGTTGAGTCGATCGTAATTGGTCTTTTGCCCGACGCGAGTGGCTTCCACATCATAGCGAACGCGGGTCACGGGGCTGTAGCAAGCATCAACCGGAATAATCCCATTGGCCAAGTCATGACCGCTGTGTTCGGTGGATGCGACATAACCACGGCCATTGTCAACAACCATTTCCATCATGAACGGTTTGTCAGCCGTCAGTGTTGCCAAGACATGGTCGCGGTTGACGATTTCGACTTCACCGCCCGTGTCGATATCCGCACCCGTAATCGGTCCAGCCGTTGACTTCTGAACGGTGATGACTTTCATTGATTCGGAGTGGTTTTTCACAACCAAGCTCTTCACGTTTAGAATGATGTCGGTGACATCTTCCAAAACGCCGTCCAGCGTCGTGAATTCGTGGTTGGCGCCACCGATCTTCACTTGAGTGACCGCGCTGCCTTCCAGACTGGAGAGCAAAACCCGGCGGAGGCTGTTGCCCACACTGTTGCCGAACCCTCGTTCGAAGGGTTCAGCGGAAAACTTGGCGTAGGTTCCCGACAGAGTGTTTTGGTCAACCGTCACTCGGCTTGGAAGCTCTAAACCGCGCCATCGAATGTGCATTTCTCATCCCTTGTATAAAGCAGTCGCTCCCGACCGTCATGGAGGGGAGCTGGAATGCCCGTATCGAACAAAAAAATCCTAGACGCGTCGTTTCTTCCGTGGACGACAGCCGTTGTGCGGAATGGGGGTACAATCTTCAATGATCTTGACGGTCAAACCAGCAGCTTGCAGGGCAGTGATCGCACTTTCCCGGCCACTACCTGGGCCTTTGACGCGAACTTCACATTCTCGCATCCCGAACTTAACAGCCTTTTCACCCGCCTGTTGTGCCGCACATTGTCCGGCAAAAGGGGTGCTTTTGCGGCTTCCCTTGAAACCGGAAGTACCCGCAGTACCCCAGCACAAAGTATCACCTTTCAAATCGGTGATCGTCACAATGGTGTTGTTGAAGGTCGCATTGATGTGGACAACGCCAACGGTAACGTTGCGGCGGATTTTTCTTTTTTTCGTTTTTGCCACGGAGGCGGCTCCTCAGGAGGTTTATTGAATTATGCGGTGATTGTGCTGGTTTATGCTGCCAAACACCCAACAACCCAGTTGCAAGCAAAGCAGGTGTTGGCAAGGCATGCGGGAATAACCCGGTCAAGACAACGCTTACTAGCGAAGATCCTTGACGCCTTTCTTTCCAGCCACCGTCTTGCGAGGACCCTTGCGAGTTCTTGCGTTGGTCTTGGTGCGTTGCCCGCGAACCGGCAACCCGACGCGGTGACGAATCCCGCGATAACATTTGATTTCCCGCAACCGAGCAATGTTTTGCCCGATTTGACGGCGTAGCGGACCCTCGACCGTGTAGTCGGTTTCCATCAAACCAGATAGTCGAGCCAACTCTTCGTCGTTGATTTCGCGCGCCAATTTGTCTTGGTTAATGCCAGCCTTCAGGCACAGTTCACGGGCCGTGTGCGGGCCTACGCCGTACAAGTAAGTCAGCGAAACAACTGTTCGCTTGTCATTCGGAATGTCGACACCCAACAGACGTGGCATTTTGCTTTTGCTCCAACAACTTGTTTTCTTGAACGTTCGATCAGATACCCCAATTGGTCGCAGGGAAGGCTGTTAGCCTTGCCGCTGCTTGTGCCGTGGATTCACACAGATGACGTAGACTTTCCCACGACGTCGAACCACCTTGCAGTGATCGCAAATTCGTTTGACGCTGGCCCTGACCTTCATGGTTTCGATCCTTTTGACAATATGGCACAATGTGTGTGCGGTTTTTCGGTTGTTCCGGGTCTCGTTGATGTATCTTCAGCCGCGATGTTGGCGAGCCCCATCCTGCCACGAGAGCTAACCCCGTCAAGTAATTCCCCCACTTGACGGCAAAATCCATACGCAGTAGCGACGACTTTCCTGCCAGGTTCGGTTTTGCGAAGCCCAGCAGTATACGGACTACCTGTCCGACCTTTCAAGCCCAAATTCCAGAAAGAAAGCCAGTCGCCAATGATTGACGCAATTAACCACTATCGGTAGGATAAGCGGTCGCGACGACTTGTCTTCCAGCGGAATTCCGCGGGGAGGCGTATTTTGCCGGAATTGTTGCCAAAGGAAAAGGGGCAGCTGGCCACAAAATCCGTACAAATTGTCAGATCGCCGTGTGGATCGATCGCTGCTGGCATGGGGTTGGGAACGGTCATGACCCAATTGAGGCTAGTAGGGGTAACCAAACGGTACGGTGGATATTTTGGGGGCAGTGACCAGGGCGGCGTTCGGGACGTCAACTTGACCGTTCCAAACGGAAAAGTGCTAGCATTGTTTGGTCCCAGTGGCAGTGGCAAGACAACCTTGTTACGACTGATTGCTGGGTTGGAGCGATGTGATCGAGGGCAGATTTGGTTGGGGGATCGTGACGTGACCGTCGCGGCTCCTCACACGCGTGCAGTGTCCATGGTGGCGCAGCACCCGGCCTTGTTCCCGCATCTGACAGTTCTGGCCAATTTGGCGTTTGGACTGTCGAACTCGAATGCTTCGGGAGTTTTCGATGTTGTAAGGCGTGTCCTTAGAGTGTCGTGGTGGAGAGATCTTCCTCGGCACGCTCCTGAGACTTCGGTTCGGGCGGAGCGGTTGCAGCAGGTGATTCGTAGTTTACGGCTCACCGAATTGCTGGGACGGTTCCCCCATCAGTTGTCCGGCGGTGAACGTCAGCGGGTGGCCTTGGGTCGCGCGATTGTACGGGAACCGGCGGTTTTTTTGTTTGATGAACCCATGTCGGCCATCGATGCTCAGCACCGATGGCAGGTGCGTTCGGGGTTGTTGCAATTGCTCCGCAGGGAGAGTTGTGACGGCCAGAATAGCGGCGAGGGTAATTGTGGGGGTGCAAGTTCGGTCTATGTGACCCATGACTTTGTGGAAGCCATGGTCTTGGCCGACCAGGTTGCCATTTTGATAGACGGCCAGGTGAGGCAGGTTGGCCCGCCATTGGAGGTTTATCGGCGTCCGGATTTTTTGGAAGTGGGGCGTTTGTTTGGTCCGCATGGGATTAACGAACTTCCGGTTCGTTGGTCGGACGGTTGGCGGAATGGGCGGTTTGCCTTACCGGTCGGTCTGCAAGGCGGTGCGCGTCGGGCGGTGCCTGATGGTGTGACGATTGGGGTCCGGCCGGTTTGCGTGGAGATTTGCTCCGAGCGGCAGCGTGGCGATGCGGCGTGGAGTGAGGCGGAATTACAAGGGGAAGTTGTCGAGTTCGAAGAACTGGGCAGCGAGCAGTGGGTGGGGGTGGACTTGGAGCGGAGTCAGTTTGATCCAGGCATTGGCAACAACGGGTTGCCGGGGCTGTGGTGGATTCCGGTTCCGTTGGCGAAGAGCAATCGTGACTCGTCTTGGGGCGGTCGCGATTCGATGTGTGGGGGCGAGGGGCGTAGGGAAGTTTTTCGGGTTGGTGATCGGGTGCGGCTGAGGTTGCCTGCCGAGCAACTTCAGTTTTTTGATGCGACTTCGGGTCAAAATTTAGGGAAGGAATTCAATGAAGCCCAGTGACTTGCTGAGAATCGTCGATTCGATGCACCGGGACAAGAATATTGAAAAGGAAGTCGTATTTCGGGCTGTGGAAGCGGCTTTGGTTACGGCGGCTCGCAAGCATTATGGCGAAGAGGCGGCAATTTCCTTTCAGATCGATCGCGAGAAGGGCGAAATCACTGGATCCTGTGATGGAAACAGTTTGGTTTACGAAGAGGTGATTGGTAGGATCGGGGCCCAAACGGCCAAGCAGGTCATCATTCAAAAGCTCCGCGAGGCCGAACGCGATGCCTTGATTGAAGAGTTTGAAGCTCAATTGAATGAGTTGGTTTCGGGGGTGGTGCAAAGGAACGAAGGCGGAGTGACCACGGTCGCTTTGGGTTCGGTCGAGGCGATTTTGCCACGCAGTGAACAGATTCCGAAAGAGGCGTATCATCCCAACCAACGGATTGAAGCAATTGTCACCGACGTTCGTGCCCAGGGTTCGCGCGTCAAGGTGGTCCTGAGCCGAACCCGGCCGAAATTGGTTCAACGTTTGTTTGAGCAGGAAATTCCCGAAATCGCTGAAGGTATTATTAAGATCAACGCGGTATCGCGTGAGCCTGGTCACCGCAGCAAGGTGGCTGTCAGCAGCGATGATCAGCAAGTGGATTGTGTCGGCGCTTGCGTCGGTGTTCGCGGTAGTCGGATTCGAACGATCAAAGATGAATTGGGCGGAGAGCAAATCGATATTGTTCGCTGGTCCAGTGATCCGCAAGCGTTGATTACGAACGCGTTGAAACCGGCGGATGTGGAAGAAGTGATTCTGTGTCAGATGTTGGGGCGAGCCATCGTGTTGGTCAAGGAAGATCACTTGAGTTTGGCGATTGGCAAGCGTGGCCAAAATGTTCGCTTGGCGAGCAAATTGGTCGGCTGGGATATCGAGATCATGACGCAGGAGGAGCTCGAGAAGCAAATTGAGAAAGCGGTTGCTGGCTTCTGTCAAATCGAAGGCATTACGGAGGACCTGGCCAATCAATTGGTTGGCGAGGGATACTTGACCTACGACGATTTGTCAGTGATCGAGCCGGATGACT